>NZ_CP062005.1:2825236-3139151 GCF_014840935.1 Halomonas sp. YLGW01
CAATGGCCTCGGCGCTCGCCGCGACCTGCCGGCCTTCTACTGGAGCGGCGATACCGAGATGCGCTGCCTGAAGCGCGCCATCGAGATGACTCGCGATCACGCCTATGCCCACCACATCCAGCGCCTGATGGTCACCGGCAACTTCGCCCTGCTGTGCGGGGTCAAGCCCGAGGCCCTGTGCGACTGGTACCTGGCGGTGTATGCCGATGCCTGCGAATGGGTCGAGCTGCCCAACACCCTGGGCATGGTGCTGCACGCCGATGGCGGCCTGATGGGCTCCAAGCCCTACTGTGCCTCGGGCAAGTACATCGACCGCATGGGCGATCACTGCAGGCACTGCCGCTTCGATCCCAAGCAGGTCACCGGTACTCATGCCTGCCCCTTCAACAGCCTCTACTGGCACTTCCTCGAGGAGCACCGGGAGGCGCTCGATACCAACCCGCGCATGAAACTGATCTACGGCTCGCTCGATCGCATGAAGGACGAGAAGCGCGAGGCCATGCGCCAGCAGGCCGAGGCCTTCCTGGCTCGCCTGGACACCGCCCCCGCCTATGGCCGAGGCACACACCTGGCCGGCTATCGCGAGACCGGCGACACCCCTGATGCCACCGCCCCGTCGACCCGCCCCGGTGCCCAGGAGCCTTCCTGATGTCCCGCCCCGTCACTTCCCCCTACCACGCCACCGCCCCGGTAACGCTCTTCCACGACGGCCACTGCCCCTTCTGCCAGCGCGAGGTCGCCTGGCTGGCGCGCCACCCGCGTCGCGAGCGAGTCGTGCTGATCGACATCCAGGCAGATGACTTCGATGCCGCCGCCTGGGGACGCTCGTTCGAGGCCATGATGGGACGCCTGCATGTGCGCGATGCGAGGGGCGCCTGGTTCGTGGGCATGGACGCCAGCCGGGCCCTCTATGCGGTGCTGGGCTATCGGCGGCTCGTAGGGCTGACGATGCTGCCGGTCCTTGCCTGGTGCTTCGACCGCGGCTATGTCGTCTTCGCCCGCCATCGGGTACGGCTGGGAGCATGGTGGGAAGCAAGGCGTCGCCGGCGCGAGAAAGCCAGGCGTGAGGCATGACGTCTACAGGCGCGACGCTCTGCCCGGGGCAAGGTCGGGAGTCTGCTCAAGGATGGAGCGATGGCCCGTTAAGGACGTGGACGACATGCCCGTTCAGGCGTCATGTACATAGGGAGATCAAAGACAGAAGGGGCGCCTAGAAGACCAGCGGCATGCGCGAACTGAGCGCATCGTGGTAGTGGGCGTCGCGGCCGATCATCTCGTCATGAGCCACGTACTGCACCAGATAGGCCCGGTGGATGCCGACCCGCTTCAGCTCGAGATAGACATCGTCGAGGGCGCGGAACAGCATCGGCTTGCCGCGCTGGGTCAGCAGATGACGCTCCCCCTCGATATCCTCCAGCTCGACCTGGTAGAAGCGGCTGCCGGCGTGGCTGATGACGCGAATCTCGAAGTTGTCGTGTCGCTTGGCGAAGACCTTGAAGTCGTGAAGTTCCATGCTGTCCTCCTGGGCATCATGCCGATGACCGGACGCGATGACGTCCTGCCATGAAAGATCCTGAGACGGTGGTTCCAGATATAGCGGGTCCGGACATGTCGGGGCTGAAAATGACTGGGGCACAGCTTGGCTGTGCCCCATGACGACAATATGACATGCCGCCTCACCGTTATGACCCTGGCCGCTACGCCATGTTCCACTCAGACAGCACTTCAGACAGCACTAGCGCCATCAGTGATAATCCGCCATCACTGATAATCGGCGGGATCGATGGCCTTGCCCAGGGAGTTGCGATCGACCCAGTTGCCGGCCTTGGTTTCCTTGTAGCGGAACACCACCTTGTCGCCGACCGCTACCGGAATCTCGGTGTCCTCGGTCTGATAGCTGAAGGTTTCGCCATCGACCACCAGTCGATAGCGATACAGGTCGGGCATGCCGAGCCATTCCTTGAACGGCCCTTCCCGCTCGACTTCCTGAAGCTCGCCGCGCCCCTCGAGCTTGGGGGTCCGCTTGCGGTTGCCGCGTCGAAATCCGCCTGCCATAAGCTATCCTCGTCCACCTGACTGATTCATCTGACTGGTTCATTAAACTGGTTCATGGGACCAAGCCGGGCATTATACGGGGGCCCGGTGCAGTCTCAACCATGATCCCGACGCCGGGACCGGGCCGACTACTCGCCGAAGTGCTGACCGTAGCTGTCCGGCGCCAGGTCCTCGAAGCGGGTGTACTTGCCGATGAAGGCCATGTGCACCGTGCCGATCGGGCCGTTACGCTGCTTGCCGATGATCAGCTCGGCCAGCCCCTGATTGTCCGGGTTATCGGGGTTGTAGACCTCGTCACGGTAGACGAAGGCGATCACGTCGGCGTCCTGCTCGATGGCCCCCGATTCGCGAAGGTCCGACATCACCGGGCGCTTGTTGGGGCGCTGTTCCAGGGAGCGGTTGAGCTGCGACAGCGACACCACCGGACAGCCGAACTCCTTGGCGATTCCCTTCAGCGAGCGCGAGATCTCGGAGATCTCGCCGGTGCGGTTCTCGGAGAAACCGGGAATCTGCATCAACTGAAGGTAATCGATCATCACCAGGCCGATGTTGCCGTGCTCGCGTACCACCCGACGGATCCGCGAACGCATCTCGTTGGGCGACAGGGCCGCGGTGTCATCGATGAACAGCTGCTTGTCCTTCAAAAGGTTCACCGCCGAGGTCAGTCGCGGCCAGTCCTCGTCCTCGAGCTGGCCGGTGCGCACCCGTGTCTGATCGATGCGACCCAGCGAAGACAGCATGCGCAGCATCAACGACTCGGCGGGCATCTCCATGGAAAACACCATCACCGGCTTGTCGCTGGAGATCACCGCATGCTCGACCAGATTCATGGCGAAGGTGGTCTTGCCCATCGAGGGACGTCCGGCAATGATCACCAGATCCGAGGGCTGCAGCCCCGAGGTCATGTCGTCGAGATCGCGAAAGCCGGTGGAGAGCCCGGTCATCTCGCCTTCCATGTTGAACATCTCGTCGATGCGATCCACCGCCTTGGCCAGCAGCTCGCTCATGCCGATGGGGCCACCGCTCTTGGGGCGGTCCTCGCTGATCTGGAAGACCAGCCTCTCCGCCTCGTTGACCAGCTCGTCGGCCGGCCGCCCCTGAGGGGCAAAGGCGCTGTCGGCGACCTGGCTGGCCGCCTGGATCAGCTTGCGCAGCGTGGCTCGCTCGCGAACGATCTCGGCATAGGCACGGATGTTGCTCGCCGACGGAGTGTTGCGGGCGAGCTCGGCCAGATAGGCGAGGCCGCCGACGGTATCCAGCTGATCGCGGTTCTCGAGCGCCTCGGACAGCGTCACCACGTCCAGGGGATGCGCCCCCTCGGCCAGGCCCGCCATGGCATTGAAGATCAGCCGGTGCTCATAGCGATAGAAATCGCCGGCCACCAGCTGCTCGGAGACCGCGTCCCAGGCCGAGTTGTCCAGCATCAGGCCACCCAGCACCGACTGCTCGGCCTCCAGGGAGTGGGGCGGCACCTTCAGTGCGGCAGTTTCCTGATCGAGCTCGACAGATTCATTCATGGGGTCGGGCACCTTCGGTGAGTCGGTAAGCGGCGCTCATTCTACCCCATCCCCACGGCGCACCCCATTCCCGTCCGGCGTCCCTGCCAACGAAAATCCCCGCATGCCTTGTGGCACGCGGGGAAGGATCGAAACACTCATTGGCGGGCATCGGCTGGCGGCACAGCGACCGTCGCGACACGGCCGGCCCGCCGTTCTATGCAGTATGGGTGACGTTTACATTAGAACCAGACTTCCGTCTGTACACCGAAGCTCCACTCACTGCCATTGAAACCATCTTCGCCGAAGTCATCATCGGCCGAGTATTCGTTCAGATCCTCGTCCCAGTCGGAGTAAGTCGCAAATACGCGGATCTCGGGACGCTGCCAGAAGCCGCCCACCTGAGGCTTGAAGGTCGGCGCGACGGTGTATTTGGTGTAATTGCCATCGGCGGCATTACCCGACGGCCCCTGATCGAGGTCCATGTACTGGTAGCTGGCCTCGTACTGCATCTCGAAGTTCTCGGTCAGCTCGTTGGCGAGGCGCACATTCAGGCCGGCCCACTGGTACTCGTCTCCCTCGTCGTAACGGTCCTCGCTGGTTTCCGCGAACACGGAGGGCGCGATCCGCCATTGGGGCGCCAGATAGGTGGTGCCATAAACAGCGAGGCGCGTCGCGGTGGCATCCTCGGTCAGATCACCGTCGGTGCCCAGGGATTTGACCTCGGCACCCAGGCCCTGACCGTGCAGCAACGCGGCCTTGAAGTTGCCCTCGCCGAGCCCGAAGAAGCTATCGCCATGGTAGGCCAGCATGGTGTGGGCACCGCTATCGGCGGCCGTGGAGCCATTGTCCAGGTCGCGGGTATCGTTGTCGGCTGCCGACATGGCGTTGAGCATCCACTGCCAGTTGCCGAAGTAGTTATTGGCGGTGAAGATCAGGTTATCGGTATCGCCGGTAAGATCGGGATTGGTACTGTCGACAGGGAATTCGCTGAAGCTGCGACCATAGACGGAGAAGTTGGCCTTCCAGCTGTCGGCGAGCTGGACGTCGTAGATCCCGCCGCCGGTCCCTGAGAGAAAGATGACATCGGAATCGATCCAGTGGATATCGAAGTTGTCGCGATCGAAGCGCTTCCCGGCCCAGATGGAGGCGTTCTCGAAGGCGCCAGTGAAGCTTGGCAGGTCGCTGAGCTCAACAAAGACCTGGCGCACGTTGAGCTGGGATTCATCAGCGGTCCAGTCATTACTGGTCTGGACACCGTCGGCGATCATGGTGCGATAGAGGGCCTTGGCACCGTTGTCATAGGCCTGGCGGTAGTTGAGGATCGCTTCGGCATAAGTATCCGGCTCGTTGCCCAGCCGACCGACGTGGCCACCTAAGCCTCCCGCGGGTGTCACATTTGGGCCACCTGGAAGGCTCTTGCCGTCCTCGCCGATCAGCAAACCGGAGCGGGCATAGGCGTTGAAGGAGAATCCCTCCTCGCCGCTGGCCTGGCGGGCCACCTCGTCCAGGCGCTCCTGGCCGGCATCGACGGTCTCCTCGACTGACACGGCACGGGCCTCGGCGGCATCGGCACGGGCCTCGGCGGCGGCGACACGGGCTTCGAGATCGGCCAGACGCTGCTCGAGATTGCTGTCCTGGGCGCTGGCCAGGCCGCTCATCGCGAAGCTGGCGACGGCAACGGCGGCGGCGAGCGGAGTTCTCAACATGGCTGCATTCATGACGGCGTGTCCTTTTATGCTTGTTGTGACAATGACCGGGGCCAACAGTCTTTATCGATTAAGATGACAGGCGAAAACGCATGTCTCCACTGTCATCGGGGAGCCCCTGAACGACCCCTTCCGCCGGAGGAGAGAGATCGTACAGAGCACGAACTTAATCGTTTAAGCGCTGCCTCGTAAAAGGAAATCGCCTCTTTTTCTACCAATGTCTAAGCACGATCGAGGAACTTGTTCGCCGGGTAACAATTCCTGACGGAGGGCTGGAAACCGCCATCACGCTCGCGACACCTGCCGCCAGCCGCCATCGGGGAGACCGCCAGACAGGAGGGGGGAAGGAGAAAAAGAAGGAGGGAGAGAAGGAGATAGAGACGGAAGTACAGGCATGAAAAAAGGCACACGGGATACCCCGTGTGCCTCTTCATGTCAGGCTCGCGCCGAGGCGCGGCGAGACTTACTCGGCGACGATAACGACGCGCACGCTGGATGCCACTTCGGCATGCAGCTGCAGGGCGATGTCGTATTCGCCGGTCTTGCGCAGCGGACCTTCCGGCATGCGGACTTCGCTCTTGGCGATGTCGATGCCGGCCTGAGCGATGGCTTCGGCCAGGTCGCGCGGACCGATGGAACCGAACAGCTTGCCGTCTTCGCCAGACTTGGCGACCAGCGAGAGCTCGATCTCGGCCAGCTGCGCGGCGCGCGCTTCGGCTTCGGCCTTGCGCTCGGCGGCCTGAGCTTCGAGCTCGGCACGCTGGGCTTGGAAGGCTTCCAGGTTTTCCTTGGTTGCCGGTACGGCCAGGCCGTAAGGCATCAGGTAGTTACGGCCGTAACCGGGCTTGACGGTGACCTTGTCACCCAGGCCGCCCAGCTTGCCAATGTTGTCGAGCAGAATGACTTCCATCTCGTGAACCTCTTGTCAGACGCTGCGGGCCAGACGCGTGCGGAAGTCCGCAAACGTATCGATCAGAGCCAACAGCAGCACAATCAGAATCGTGGGCCAGGTAGTGATCAGTAGCGCATAGAAAGCCACCAACCAGAGCCCCTTCATCCCCTTGAGACCAATAATTCCGTGAATCAGCGCAATGCCCGCGATCAGCAGGGGACCCCAGGCGAGAATCGCCAGCCCCGGCAGCGCCAGCAGCGAACCGAGGACACCCAGCACCACCAGGGTCACCAGCTCCCGCGGCGCAAGACGCAGGACGTGGAACTCCTCGCGGAAGCCGCCGGGATTATAGAGCCCGGCCTGCCAGCTGCGCGCCATGGCCAGGCAGGCGACGCCAAGCAGCAGCACGATGATGCCGCTGACGCCACCGACGACCAGGGTCGCGAGGGCCTCGGTGGAGATGCCCTGACGGGTCAGCTCCTCCAGCATCCGCTGTGCCTCCGGCGAGCTCTGGCGCAGGGCCTCGAGCAGTGCCTCGCTGCCCCCGGCTGGCATGAAGACGCCCAGCTGGACCAGCGCGGCGCCGCCAAGGGCGCCGCCGATCAGCGCCTCCGACCAGCTCAGGCGCTCTCTCAGCACCACGGCCATCAGCGTCACCAGCAGCAGGGTTGCCAGCGGGATCACATCCCCCTGGACCCACCACCAGCCGGCCGGCAGCCCCGCAGCCAGGATCACCGGCAATGCCGATGCCATTCCCTGGCGCAGGGTCACCAGACCCGCAATGGCGGCGCTCAGCCAGAACAGCCAAGGCACCAACCCCGCCAGCGCAACACCTCCGGCGGCGTAGGGCAGTCCCCGCATCATCCAGCGGGCAATCGACAGCATCACGCGAACGGCTTACTGGTGGCTATCGGAGTACGGCAGCAGAGCCAGGTAGCGAGCGCGCTTGATGGCGCTGGACAGCTGACGCTGGTAGCGTGCCTTGGTACCGGTGATGCGGCTCGGAACGATCTTGCCGGTCTCGGTGACGTAGGCCTTGAGAGTGTCCAGATCCTTGTAGTCGATCTGCTTCACGCCTTCAGCGGTGAAACGGCAAAACTTACGGCGACGGAAAAAGCGTGCCATGTAAAATCCTCCTGGCGGTGCGTATCAGTTAGCTTCGGCGGTTTCGGTACGTTCGCGCGGCTTGTCTTCGCGACGCGGACGCTTTTCTTCCGCCGGCTTCATCATCGGTGAAGCTTCGGTGATGGCTTCCTTGCAACGCACGACCAGGCTACGGATGATCGCGTCGTTGAAGCGGAAGATGTTCTCGATTTCTTCGAGGGTCTCGCCGCTGCACTCGACGTTCATCAGCACGTAGTGAGCCTTGTGGATCTTGTTGATCGGATACGCCAGGTGGCGACGGCCCCAATCTTCCAGACGATGAACGCTACCGCCGCTCTCGGTGACGAGGCTGGTATAACGCTCGACCATCGCCTGAACCTGTTCGCTCTGGTCCGGGTGGACCATGAACACGATTTCGTAATGACGCATAGTGTCTCCTTTCGGTTTGACAGCTTCCATAGGGCCATCGCGAAGCTAAACCTTCACGGCACCTGGGGAAGCAAGGAGTGATTAAACGGGTGTGGTGTCTGGCCGCAGTCCGACCAAGCCGGACAATTGTAGTGACCGGCCGGCTAGCTTGCAAGCTGGCGCTGTCGCAGGGCCTCGAACAGACAGATGCCGGTGGCCACCGAGACGTTGAGGCTCGACACGCTGCCTACCATCGGCAGCTTGACCAGGTTATCGCAGGCCTCGCGAGTCAGCCGGCGCATGCCCTTGCCCTCGGCTCCCATCACCAGCGCACAGGGCACGGTGAAGTCGCCATCGAAGACGCTGGCCTCGGCCTCGCCGGCGGTGCCGGTGATCCAGACGCCCTGCTCCTTAAGCTTGCCCATGGCCCGCGCCAGGTTGGTGACCTGATAGACCGGCACGCTCTCGGCGGCCCCGCAGGCGACCTTGCGCACGGTGGCATTGAGCGGCGCGGCCTTGTCCTTGGGCACGATGACGCCATCCACACCGGCGGCATCGGCGCTGCGCAGACAGGCACCGAAGTTGTGCACGTCGGTGACGCCATCGAGAATCAGCAGCAGCGGCGGCGTGTCCTTGGTCCAGCCCTTGAGCCTGAGCCACAGAGACTCCTCGCCCTCGGCGGCCAGGGGCGGACAAAAAGCAATCACGCCCTGATGGGCCGCGCCCTGCGCCAGCGCATCGAGGGCATCGCGAGGCTGAGACTGAACGCGGGAGCCGCGGCCACGAGCCTCGTCGATCAGGTCGGCGAGCCGCGTGCCCGCACTCCCCTCCTGCACCCAGAGTTCGCGGGGTGCTTCGCCCCGCGCCAACAGGGCGCGCACCGCGTGCACGCCATATACCGCATCTAGGCCAGCAGGCGCCTTGGGCCCCCGCTGACCGGGACGTCGTTTCATGATCGGCTATTCCTGATATATCAAAGCATGCCGGCGCCGGGGCATTCACCCCGGCGCCCGATCTCAGCGCTTGTTGCCACCGCCGCCTCGCGGCTTGCGGGGCCCGCGGCGACGGCCCTTGGGCTTTTCAGACTGAGGCTTGTCACCTTGCGGCTTGTCGGCCTTCGCGGCGGCCTGCGCCTGAGGCTCGGTACCCGGTTTGCGGCGCGGCGCGCGCTTGTGGCGGGGCTTCTCGTCGACCAGATCGAAGTCGATCTTGCGGTCGTCGAGATCGACCCGTGCCACCTGCACGGTCACACCGTCGCCCAGTCGATAGCTGACGCCAGAACGCTCGCCCTTGAGGCGATGCTTCTCGGCCTCGTAGTGGTAGTAGTCGGAGGGCAGCGAGGTGACGTGCACCAGGCCCTCGACGTAGACCTCGTCGAGGCGTACGAAGATGCCGAACTGGGTGACCGAGGCGATGGTGCCCTCGAAGACATCGCCGACCTTGTCGGACATGAACTCGCACTTGAGCCAGTCTTCCACGTCGCGGGTGGCATCGTCGGCGCGCCGCTCGGTCATCGAGCAATGCTCACCGAAATGCACCATCTGCTCGAAGGAGTACGGCGACCAACGGCTGGGCGGTTCCACAGAGGCGCCCTCGGCCCGTAGCACGGTCGCGGTCTGGCGCGGCCCGCGGATCACCGAGCGGATGGCGCGGTGCACCAGCAGGTCCGGATAGCGACGAATCGGCGAGGTGAAGTGGGCATAGGCCGGGTAGGCCAGGCCGAAGTGACCGTCGTTCTGGGGCGAGTAGACCGCCTGGTTCATCGAGCGCAGCATCACCGTCTGGATGATGTCGGCATCCGGACGGTCCTTGATGACCTCGCGCAGCGCCTGGTAGTCCTGCGGGGTCGGCTCGTCGCCGCCGCCCAGGGACAGGCCCAGCTCGTTGAGGAACAGGCGCAGGCGATCCAGTCGCTCGGGCGTCGGCGGCTGGTGGATGCGGTACAGCGCCGGCAGGTCGTGCTTGTCGAGGAAGCGCGCGGTGGCGACGTTGGCCGCCAGCATGCACTCCTCGACGATCTTGTGGGCGTCGTTGCGCGAACGCGGCACGATGGCATCGATCTTGCGCTCCTCGTTGAAGAGGATCGCCGTCTCGGTGGTCTCGAAGTCGATGGCCCCGCGTTCGCTGCGCGCCGAGCGCAGGATCCCGTAGAGCTCATGCAACTGCTCGAGCGACGGCACCAGCGAGGCGTGCTCCTCCCGCAGCGCCTGGCCCTCGGGGCTCTCCGGCTCCTGCAGGATCTTGCCGACCTTGTTGTAGGTCAGGCGGGCATGGGACTGGAAGACCGCCTCGTAGAAGCGATAGCGGCTGATGGCGCCGGTCTTGGAGATGTTCATCTCGCAGACCATGGCCAGCCGGTCGACCGCCGGATTCAGCGAACACAGGCCGTTGGACAGCAGTTCCGGCAGCATCGGCACGACCTGACCGGGGAAGTAGACCGAGTTGCCGCGTGTCAGGGCCTCCTGATCCAAGGCGCTGCCGGGGCGGACATAGTGCGAGACGTCGGCGATGGCGACGAGCAGCTTCCAGCTGCCCGACTTGGTCTGATAGGCGCAGATGGCATCGTCGAAGTCCTTGGCGCTCTCGTCATCGATGGTCACCAGCGGCAGGTGGCGCAGGTCGATGCGATGCGCCTTGTCGTCCTCGGCCACCTCGGCGGACATCGAGGCGATCTGCTCGTCCACCTCGGGAGGGAACTGATCCGGGATGTCATAGCTGCGGATGGCGATGCCGATCTCCATGCCCGGGTCCATGCGCTCGCCGAGCACCTCGATGACCTCGCCCACTGGCTGCTTGCGGGTCTCGGGCTGCTGGACGATGCGCGCCGAGACGACCTGGCCGTCCTGGGCGCCACCGCTGGCGCTATGGGGAATCAGCACTTCCTGAGAAATGCGGCTGTTCTCGGGAATCAGCACCGCGAACTCGTCATTGTTCTGACGATAGATGCCCACCACCGTCTGGGTGTTGCGGGCGATGACCTCGGCGATGGTCGCCTCGTCACGGCCGCGGCGATCGCGGCCGCTGACCCGCACCAGCACATGATCGCCGTGGAATACACGGCGCATCTGTCGCGGCGGCAGCACCAGATCCGGCTTCTTGCCGTCATCGCGCAGGATGAAGCCGAAGCCGTCACGGTGCCCGAGCACCTTGCCCTTGATCAGGTCGAGCTTGTCGATCAGCGCATAGGCGCCACGACGGTTGCGCAGCACCTGACCGTCGCGCTCCATGGCCGCCAGGCGGCGACGCACGGCCTCCTGCTGATCCTCGTCGTCGAGGCCCAGCAGCCGACTCATGTTCTCATGAGTGATCGGCTTGCCCGCCTCTTCGAGGCGGCGCAGCAGGTATTCGCGGCTGGGTACCGGATTGTCATACTTGTGGGCTTCACGTTCCGCGTGGGGATCGTCGCTGAGCGTCCACTGAGTCATACGCAAGGCGTCCTTGATAAGGGAAAAACGATGCACCACGGACGTGAGGCAAGAAATCGCATCTTCATTAACATCGCGCCAGTATAGCGTCGCAGCGAGCCCGACCCAACCATAACCGTGGCCGCGCCTCAAGTCGCCCGGGGTGGCCGGCCGGTGCCGCCGGCAAAGAAAAATCCGCGTGCCACCGGGCCCAAGTCTTGCATTGTCTCATGGAATCGGTATTATACCGCTCACGTTGCCCGGGTGGCGGAATTGGTAGACGCGCTAGCTTCAGGTGCTAGTGTCCGTATGGACGTGGAGGTTCAAGTCCTCTCCCGGGCACCAACGATGATTTAAGGCTCTCGCCGCGATCATCACGGGATGCAAATCCCATCGGCAGCGACCTGTCGAAAGAAGTACCAGCAGTACCCGTTGATCATTCAGCGGCACAATATGGCTCGTGTTCGCCCAGGTGGCGGAATTGGTAGACGCGCTAGCTTCAGGTGCTAGTGTCCGTAAGGACGTGGAGGTTCAAGTCCTCTCCTGGGCACCATCGATAATGTCTTTTTCAAGACGGACTCGATGACCCGGCAAGCGAACACCGGCCAGCATGATGCGCCCGGGTGGCGGAATTGGTAGACGCGCTAGCTTCAGGTGCTAGTGTCCGTATGGACGTGGAGGTTCAAGTCCTCTCCCGGGCACCAATTCGCATCATGTAGTATCACCTTCCCGAGACGCCGGTTCCGGCGAACCCGCTGCCCAGATGGCGGAATTGGTAGACGCGCTAGCTTCAGGTGCTAGTGTCCTTATGGACGTGGAGGTTCAAGTCCTCTTCTGGGCACCATCGGTTTTCCCCGCTTTTCCCTGTTTTTTCGTACTATTCCCCATCGCTCTAACATCTTGCACGCCTGGCCGAAATGGACCGCACCAGCCGCTCTCGCCTGCGGGTATTCTGCGTGCTCCTGTTACGCGGCTTGCTTCTGACCGACCCTGTCTTCTCGTCGTACGGCCATGTCGCCGCGCCTTGTCGTGCGCGCTCGCCAGGATTCCAGGAATGGGATTACTGGAAGCGACCGGGGCGCCGCGCCACGACCTGTAGCGCCCAGCCATCATCGCTGATACCGCCTTCGAGACGCGCCGCCACCGACGCTGGCAGCTGCGGGAAGAAATCCAGGCCGGTGCGAGCCTCGATCTCATCGACGCTGGCCAGGAAACGATCCAGCGGCTCGTTCCCGCTGACATCCTGGGGCATGATGAAGGCCAGCACTCGCGGCGATTCGGACGGCACCACCAGGATCTTGTAGAAGGCCTCGGGGACCTGGGTGAAGCCCACCCGGCGAAAGACGCCGTCGAGAAAGTCATCGGCGTAGATAGGGCCGGTGATGACCTGCAGGGTGCCGAAGCGCGGCACGAAATGATCCATCACCGCCTCCTCCAGCCGCTGCCAGAGCTGGCGGTTGAGGTTGGGGCGCTGCGGCGACATGTTGCTCATCAGAAAGGTCTGACGCTGCGCCTCGCGGCCGTGCACGGCCGCGATGGCATAGTTGGGCGCCAGGTGGCCGCGATCATAGCCGCTGCCTCGGTAGCTGTCGGTGGTCACCGGCCACAGCGTTCGCCAGTCGCGCTGAAAGCCCGGGCGGTCGCCGATGCGCGCCGCCCCGTCATCGGTGAGCCAGTAGCTGGCCCACAGCGGGTTGACCCGCAGGTCGGACCAACCCACCAGGAAGCCGTCATTGCGCAGCACCCGGTGCAGATTCAGCGGGCTTGGGGTTTCCCAGGTCGTCACGCCCATCCAGCTCAAGCGATTGCGATACTCGGCCTCCTGGCTGTACCAGAGCCCCGTGGCCACTACCACGAACAGGCCCGAGATCATCAGGCGGCGCAGCCCGCTGCGCCCCATCGACAGCAACTTCCCCATTCACTCCCCCGTCACGGCTCTCGCCCGATCCTCGCCAAACCGCCCATGCCGGCCGCCCCGGCACTGCGGCCTTAGGCGGCGGAGTATACCAGCGGCGGACCGAGCGCACAGGCGACACCGCGCGTGCGGCCGATTGCCGCGCGCGGTGGTCTCGATTCCCTGTACTCATCGCCATGCACTAAAATGAGTGACGAACTCCGCACGCCACCGCCGGTCCCAAGAGAGGCAACGCGGAAACGAAGCAGTCGCCGCGAGTCCCGCCATTCGGCCTCGCGCAAACCAGAGGCGGCCGAAGCCGCCCGATGACCGTGATACGGGCCCAGTCCCTGGCAGGACATCCTTGGCAGGACAATCGAGGGGCCCGAAAAAGAAGATCAACCCGAAGGAGACACCATGGCTAATCAGAGTCGCCGCGACTTTATGCGCAACAGCCTACTGGGCCTCGCGGCCCTGCCGCTGGGTGCCGGCATCCTGTCACGTCAGGCCCTGGCGCAGGACCTGCCGCGCCTGGACCCGGAAAACCCGCAAGCCAAGGCCCTCAACTACGTCGTCAAGGCAAGCGATGCCAGCGATCACCCGGCCTATGCCGAGGGCGAGAAGTGCTCCAACTGCATGTTCTACAACGCCGACACTCAGGGCTGCCAGCTGTTCCCACAGAACAGCGTGGAAGCCGAAGGCTGGTGCCAATCCTGGACCGCCGCCTGAGCCCGCCTGCCGCCTCGGCGGCAGGCCCCTAACGACACAACCCGCCATGAAGGGCGGGTTGTGTCGTTAGGGGCTGGTAAAACAGCGTCGCTTGCGCATGCGGTCGGACCCGCATCGTCCTATTTTCCTCCTCTCCCTCTCCCTCTCCCTCTTTCCCACCTTCACGCTTCACCCATCATCGAATATGGGCGAACACTATTTCCTCCTAGGCTTCACCTCAGACTTCGCTCCAGGCGCCGCGCTGATACCCAGCCTACGGCTTCTCGTCTTCGGTCAACTATCGCGTCACTCCTGCCCGGTTTCATTGGGCAGCGGCCACTGATAGCGACGCGCCACTTCGTCCTCCTCGATCGACTCGAGGCGAACCGGGAAGCCCCACAGCTGATGCAGGTGGCGCATCACCGGATAGACGCTCTTTGCCAGCGGCCGACGGCGGTCCTGGACGTGGCGCAGGGTCAGCGAGCGATCCCCCCGGATATCGGCCGCGTAGACCTGGATGTTCGGCTCACGGACCGACAGCGCGTACTGCACCGACAGCGCCTCGCGAATGCGCCGATAGCCTCGCTCGTCATGAATCGCCGCCACCGTCAGCATCTCGTCCTGATCGTCATCGATCACGTTGAAGAGCTTGAGATCGCGAATCACCTTCGGTGACAGGAACTGCTGGATGAAGGACTCGTCCTTGAAATTCCGCATCGCGAAATGCAGCGTCTCGAGCCAGTCACTGCCGGCAATATCGGGGAACCACTCCCGGTCCTCGGCGGTGGGGGACTCGCAGATGCGGCGAATGTCGGTAAACATCGCGAAGCCCAGCGCATAGGGGTTGAGGCCGTTGTAGTAGGGACTGTCGAAGGGCGGCTGATTGACCACGGCGGTGTGCGATTGCAGGAACTCGAGGATCAGACCCTCGTCGACGAGCCCCTCGTCGAACATCCGGTGCATCAGGGTATAGTGCCAGAAAGTCGCCCAGCCCTCGTTCATGACCTGGGTCTGGCGCTGGGGATAGAAATACTGGGCCAGCTTGCGCACGATGCGCACGATCTCCCGCTGCCAGGGCGCGAGCAGGGGCGCATTCTTCTCGATGAAATAGAGCAGATTCTCCTGCGGCTCCGGCGGGTAGCGGCCGGCCTGGTGAAGGTCCAGCGGATCGTCATCGTCCATCCGGTCGCCGGCCACCTGCTCCTGCTCGGCCAGCGGAATCGTCCGCCACAGCATGTTCACCTGCGCCTGCAGGTACTCCTCACGCTCGGCCTGGCGAAGCGCCTCCTCCTCGGGGGAGATCGGCGAGGGCCGCTTGTAGCGATCGACCCCATAGTTCTGCAACGCGTGGCAGGCATCCAGCAGCTGCTCCACCGCCGCCACCCCGTGACGCTCCTCGCACTCGGCCACGTATTTCCGCGCGAACACCAGGTAGTCGATGATCGAGCCGGCATCGGTCCAGGCGCGAAACAGGTAGTTGCCCTTGAAGAAGGAGTTGTGCCCGTAGCAGGCATGCGCCATCACCAGCACCTGCATCATCAGGGTGTTCTCTTCCATCAGATAGGCGATGCAGGGATCGGAGTTGATGACCAGCTCATAGGCGAGCCCCATCTGGCCACGACGATAGGCCTGCTCAACGGACAGGAACTGCTTGCCGAAGGACCAGTGATGGTAGCCCACCGGCATGCCCACGCTGGCGTAGGCATCCATCATCTGCTCCGAGGTGATCACCTCGATCTGATTAGGATAGGTATCGAGGCGATATTCATC
Organism: Halomonas sp. YLGW01; assembly: GCF_014840935.1. Lineage (NCBI taxonomy): Bacteria > Pseudomonadati > Pseudomonadota > Gammaproteobacteria > Oceanospirillales > Halomonadaceae > Halomonas > Halomonas sp. YLGW01. The sequence goes on from NZ_CP062005.1 coordinate 2,840,677, forward strand.
GGCGAGTCGGGCGATCTCGCGCTCGAACTCGGCGAGCACCTCGAAGTTCCAGTCCGAACCGGTGGCGAGGGGAGTCTGTCGGGTCTTGCTCATGCTGCCTCCTGGAGCCGCTCAGGCCTCGACCTTGCGAAACAGCTCACGAAAGACCGGATAGATATCTCCCGGCTCGACGATCTGGCGCATGGCGAATCGAGAAGGAAACTCCTGCTCGACGGCCTCATACTCTTCCCACAGCGCCTGATGGGCATGGGGCGTGATCTCGACATAGGTGAAATAGGCGAGCCGCGACATCAGCGACTGGGACAACAGCTCCCGACAGGTGGTGGAGTCGTCGTCCCAGTTGTCGCCGTCGGAGGCCTGAGCGACGTAGAGATTCCAGTCGGCGGGCGGGTAACGGTCACGAATGATCTCGTCGACAAGGGTCAGGGCGCTGGACACGATGGTGCCGCCGGTCTCCCGGGAATAGAAGAATTCCTCCTCGTCCACCTCCTTGGCCGCGGTATGGTGGCGCACGAAGACCAGCTCTACCTTCTCGTAGTTGCGCTCGAGAAACAGGTAGAGCAGCAGAAAGAAGCGCTTGGCGATGTCCTTGTGGGACTGGGTCATCGAGCCCGAGACATCCATCACGCAGAACATGACCGCCTTGTTGGATGGCGTGGGCTGATTGACCACGTTGTTGTAACGCAGGTCATAGGTGTCGATGAAAGGCACGGCTTCCAGACGCTTCTCCAGGCGCTCGATCTCGGCCTTGAGCTCCTGGATACGCGAGGGGTTGCGCAGCACCGGGTCCTTGCGCTCCTCTTCCGCCAGAGCCTCCACGGCCTCGCGCAGGGCACGGCGAATCGGGGCTCGCATGGCGATGCGCCTGGCCTGCGCCTCGCGCATCGAGCGCACGATATTGATCCGCGACGGCACGCCGTCGCGGGTGATGCCGGCCCGCACCGGCTTCACTTCCTCGAGATCCATCAACTGCTTGCGCTCGAGATGAGGCAGCTCCAGGCCATCGAAGACGAAATCGAGAAACTCGTCACGGGTCAGGCTGAAGGCGAACTCGTCCATGCCCTCCCCCTGATTCGACGCCCCTCCCTCGCCGCTGCCGCCACCGCCCCCACCGCTAGGCCGACGCAGCCGATCCCCCTCGTCGAATTCGCGATTGCCGGGACTGACGATGGAGCGATGACCGCCCTGGCCGTGCTGAAAGACCGGCTCGGAGATGTCCCGGGCCGGAATGGAGACCTTCTCGCCGTGCTGCATGTCGGTGATCGAGCGCCGATTGACGGCCTCCTCCACCGATCGCTTGATGTGGGTGCGATAGCGATCGAGGAAGCGCTGCCGATTGACCGCACTCTTGTGCTTGGCATTGGCTCGTCGATCGATGAAATAGCTCATGCTGCCCTCCCGGCGCCTCGCGCCGCTGGCCGGGCCGTCTTCCGGCCCGGCAATACGCCCCTCGGCGCCGCCTCCTCCCGTGTTGCGTGGCGGAGGCCTACTGCGACTTGCGCACCCGCAGGTACCACTCCGACAGCAGCCGCACCTGCTTCTCGGTGTAGCCGCGATCGACCATCCGGGCCACAAAGTCCTCGTGCTTCTTCTGATCCGATTGAGACGCCTTGGCATTGAAGGAGATCACCGGCAGCAGCTCCTCGGTATTGGCGAACATCTTCTTCTCGATCACGCCCCTGAGCTTCTCGTAGGAGCCCCAACTGGGGTTCATGCCGTTGTTCTGCGCTCGGGCCCGCAGCACGAAATTCACCACTTCGTGGCGGAAATCCTTGGGATTGGAGATACCCGCCGGCTTCTCGATCTTCTCGAGCTCCTCGTTGAGCGACTGGCGATTGAACAGTTCGCCGGTCTCCGGGTCGCGGTACTCCTGATCCTGAATCCAGAAATCCGCGTAGGTGACGTAGCGATCGAAGATGTTCTGGCCGTACTCGGAGTAGGACTCCAGATACGCGGTCTGAATCTCCTTGCCGATGAAGTCGACGTAGCGCGGCGCCAGGAACTCCTTGATGAAGCGCAGATAACGCTCGAAGACTTCCTTGGGCAGCTGCTCCTGCTCCAGGCGCTGTTCCAGCACATAGAGCAGATGCACCGGGTTGGCGGCGATCTCGTGGGTATCGAAGTTGAAGACCTTAGATAGGATCTTGAAAGCGAAACGGGTCGAGAGACCTGTCATGCCCTCGTCGACCCCGGCACCGTCGCGATATTCCTGGATCGACTTGGCCTTGGGATCGGTGTCCTTGAGGTTCTTGCCGTCATAGACCCGCATCTTCGAGTAGATACTGGAATTCTCGGGCTCCTTGAGCCGGGACAGCACCGTGAATTGCGCCAGCATGCGCAGGGTGTCGGGCGCACAGGGCGCCTTGGACAGCGAGGAATGCTCCAGCAGTTTCTGGTAGATCTTGACCTCTTCGGTCACCCGCAGGCAGTAGGGCACCTTGACCATATAGACCCGGTCGAGGAAGGCCTCATTGTTGCGGTTGTTGCGGAAGGTCTGCCACTCGCTCTCGTTGGAGTGCGCCAGCACCACCCCGTCGAAGGGGATCGCGCCCATGCCTTCGGTGGGGTTGTAGTTTCCCTCCTGAGTCGCCGTCAGCAGCGGGTGCAGCACCTTGATCGGTGCCTTGAACATCTCCACGAACTCCATCAGGCCCTGGTTGGCCTTGCACAGCCCGCCGGAGAAGCTGTAGGCATCCGGATCATCCTGGGAGTAGAGCTCGAGCTGGCGGATGTCGACCTTGCCGACCAGCGAGGAGATATCCTGGTTGTTCTCGTCGCCGGGTTCGGTCTTGGAGATGGCGATCTGGTTGAGGCGCGACGGGAAGAGGCGCACCACCCGGAACTGGGAGATATCGCCGCCATACTCCTTGAGGCGTTTGGAGGCCCAGGGCGACATCACGCTCTTCAGGCAGCGCCTGGGAATGCCGTATTCCTTCTCGAGCAGCTCGCCGTCCTCCTCGGGGGAGAACAACCCCAGCGGCGACTCGAAGACCGGCGAGCCCTTGATGGCATAGAAGGGCACCCGCTCCATCAGGAGCTTCAGGCGCTCGGCCAGAGACGATTTCCCGCCCCCCACCGGGCCCAACAGGTAGAGGATCTGCTTGCGCTCCTCGAGTCCCTGGGCGGCATGCCGGAAGTAGGCCACGATCTGCTCGATGGCCTCCTCCATGCCGTAGAACTCGGAAAACGCCGGGTAGCGCCGAATCACCTTGTTGGAAAAGATACGGGACAGCCGGGAATCCTTGGCAGTGTCGATCACCTCGGGCTCCCCGATCGCCACCAGCATGCGCTCGGCAGCCGAGGCATAGGCGGTGGGATCGCTACGACAGAGCTCCAGGTACTCCGTGAGACTGAGTTCCTCCTGTTTCACGCGTTCGTAGCGATTCTGGACATGATCGAAGATGCTCATCGAAGCCTCCTTAAGCACGATACCTCGACGATGACGGGACCTGTCAGTTCGAGGGGGCACATCTATCAGCGTAGACAGATTTAGTTGCCTGAGACTTCCGGCATGCTTCAACGCAACGACCTTCCCACGCTTCTGCTCAATAAGAGCCCATAAGCGTGAGCAAGGTTCGTTGAATGTCGATGGAATTTTGAACGCTAGGAGACAAGACGCCGACCACCGGGAAGCGACGGTCGGCAGGAACGCGGTCGGACCAGGCCAGGATACGGCTCAGGCCTGGCCCAGGGCGTCGCGAATATCGCTAAGCAAGGCGTCGAGCAGCTCGGTAGTGGTATTCCAGGAGCAGACGAAGCGCGCCCCGCCGGCACCGATGAAGGTATAGAAGGTCCAGCCACGCGCCTTGAGGGCAGCGATCGCGGCCGGCGGCAGGCTGACGAAGACGCTGTTGGCTTGGGTGGGGAACATCGCCTCGACCCCGGGCAGCCCGATCAGACCATCGGCCAGATAGCGGGCCATGGCGTTGGCGTGTTCGGCATTGGTCCGCCAGGCGCCACTCTCAAGAAGCCCCAGCCAGGGGGCGGCGATGAAGCGCATCTTGGAGGCCAGCTGACCCGCCTGCTTGCAGCGGTAGGCGAAGTCCTCGGACAGATCCCGATTGAAGAACAGGATCGCCTCCCCCATCGCCATGCCGTTCTTGGTACCCGAAAAGCACAGCGCATCGATGCCGACCTGCCAGGTCAGCTCGGCGGGCGACATGTCCAGTGCCGCACAGGCGTTGGCGAAGCGCGCGCCGTCCATGTGTAGGCGCAGGTCATGCTTGTCGGCCATGGCGCGGATCGCCCGCAGCTCCTCGAGGCTGTAGAGGGTGCCGACCTCGGTGGCCTGGGTCAGCGAGATCACCCGGGGCTTGGGGTAGTGAATGTCACTGCGCTTGGTGACCAGTGCCTCGATGCCCTCGGGGGTCAGCTTGCCATGGTCGCCCGGCGAGGTCAGCAGCTTGGCGCCGTTGGAGAAGAATTCCGGCCCGCCGCACTCGTCGGTCTCGATATGGGCGAGCTCATGGCAGATCACGCTGTGATAGCTGCGCCCCATGGCGGCCAGGGTCAGCGAGTTGGCGGCGGTGCCATTGAAGACGAAGAAGACATCGCAGTCGTAGTCGAAGAGTTCGCGGAAACGATCGGTCGCCCGCTCGGTCCAGCGATCGTTGCCGTAGGCGAGATCATCGCTGCGATTGGCCTCAAGCAGGTATTCCATGGCCTCTGGACAGATCCCGGAGGTGTTGTCACTGGCCAAGTAGCGCGGAGTGCAGTCGGGTTCCATCTGAGGTGTCCTTACACACAGTATTCACGAAGGCGCATTGCGACGGGGTCATCGCAACACCCTGGCAGTCGGCGTGGATGGCACGCTAAAGCCAGTCTACCACCCTCGCGAGAGGCTGCACCTGCTGGCTCCCATCGCCCATTACACGGCAAGACCAGGGGGGGCACGGCAACGCTAGAGACGCGCTGCCAGCCGCGTACCCTGGTCGATGGCCCGCTTGGCATCGAGCTCGGCGGCCTCGTCGGCACCGCCGATCAGATGCACGGCCACCCCTGCGGCCTCGAGCGGAGCGAAGAGCTCGCGCACCGGCTCCTGGCCGGCACAGACCACGATGCTGTCGACCTCGAGCAGCCGCGGCTCGCCCGACACGCGCATATGCAGCCCGGCATCGTCGATGGCCAGGTACTCGCAGCCGGCCAGCATCTCGACGCCGCGATGGCGCAGCGAGGCCCGATGCACCCAGCCCGAGGTCGTGCCGAGTCCCTTGCCCGGCTTACTGGCCTTGCGCTGCAGCAGGGTGACCCGCCGCGCTGCCGGCGGCCGCTCCGGGTCGGTGAGCCCGGCCCCCTCGCGGGCCGCGAGATCGACGCCCCACTCCCGGCACCAGCCGGCCAGCGCCTGACCCGGCGCCTCGTCCTGCCTCACATGGGTCAGCAGCTCGGCGACGTCGAAGCCGATACCACCGGCACCGATGATCGCCACTCGCGCCCCGATCCGCTCGGGGTGGCGGATTGCCTCGGGATAGTCGAACACCTTGGGGTGCTCGCCGCCCGGAAGCGTCAGCGGGCGCGGGCGTACGCCGCTGGCCAGCACCACGGTGGCGAAGCCCGCAAGCGCCTCCAGGTTCGCCTCGGTGTTCAGGCGCACCTCGACACCATGCTTGTCGAGCATCACCCGGAAGTAGCGGAGCGTCTCGTCGAATTCCTCCTTGCCGGGAATCCGCCGGGCATGGTTGAACTGCCCGCCCACCTCGCCCGCCCGCTCGAAGAGTACGACCCGGTGGCCGCGACGGGCGGCGGTGACGGCCGCCGCCAATCCTGCCGGGCCGGCGCCGACCACCGCGATATCCTGCGGCACTTCGGCCGGCGTGATCGCCAGTTCGGTCTCGTGGCAGGCCCGCGGATTGACCAGGCAGGAGGTCAGCTTGCCCTGGAAGGTATGGTCGAGGCAGGCCTGGTTGCAGGCAATGCAGGTGTTGATCTCGTCACGACGCCCCGCCCGGGCCTTGGCCACCCAGTCGGGATCGGCCAGGAAGGGTCTCGCCATCGACACCAGGTCGGCATGGCCCTCGGCCAGCACCCGCTCGGCGACCTCGGGCATGTTGATGCGGTTGGTGGTGATCAGGGGCACCGACAACTCGGCCTTCATGCGCCGGGTCACCTCGGTGAAGGCAGCTCGCGGCACGCTGGTGACGATGGTCGGCACCCGCGCCTCGTGCCAGCCGATGCCGGTGTTGATCAGATCCACGCCGACGGCCTCGAGGGCGCGCCCCAGTGCCACCACCTCCTGCCAGCAGCTACCCTCCTCGACCAGGTCCAGCATCGACAAGCGGAAGATGATCAGGAAGTCCGCGCCCAGCGCGGCCCGGATGCGCCGCACGATCTCCACCGGAAAGCGCATGCGCGCGGCGAAGTCACCGCCCCAGCCATCCTCGCGCCGGTTGGTGCGCCGGCACAGGAACTGGTTGATCAGATACCCCTCCGAGCCCATCACCTCGACCCCGTCGTAGCCCGCCTCCCTGGCGAGGCGAGCGCAGCGCACATAGTCCTCGATCTGTGCCTCGACCTCGTCGCCCTCCAGCGCCCGCGGCGTGACGGCGTTGATCGGGGCGCGGATCGCCGAGGGAGCGACCGGCGCGGAGGAGTAGGCATAGCGCCCCGCGTGCAAAATCTGCAGGCAGATCCGCCCGCCCTCGTCATGCACCGCCTCGGTGACCGGCCGATGGGCGGCGGCCTCCCGCGCGTCGGTAAGCTTGGCGGCGCCCTCGAACACCGCCCCTTCGGCGTTGGGCGCGATGCCACCGGTGACGATCAGCCCCACCCCGGCTCGTGCGCGTTCGCCGTAGAAGGTTGCCAGGCGGGCGAAGCCGTCGGGCGCCTCCTCGAGATTGGTGTGCATCGAGCCCATCAGCACGCGATTGGGCAGGGTCAAGTTACCCAGCGTAAGCGGCTGGAAAAGATGCGGGTAGGTGGTCACGGCGAGTCCTCGCAGGGTGCACGGCTGGATTTCAAACAACCGTATGACAAGCCCGACCGGAGCCGCAAGACGGCCAAGGTCGACCATCGGTGGCATGGCGCGACAGATCCAGAGCACAACAGGGGCGAAACAGGGGCGAAACAGGGGCGAAAGGAGGGGAGACAGGCGCCGAGAGGCGCGAAGAAAAACGGAGGGCTAGAAACGACAAAACCCCAAGCGACAAGGCTCGGGGTTAATATCGGGTATCGAAATGGCGGACCGGACGGGACTCGAACCCGCGACCTCCGGCGTGACAGGCCGGCATTCTAACCAACTGAACTACCGGTCCGCGTGGTGGGTGATACTGGACTCGAACCAGTGACCCCCAGCATGTGAAGCTGGTGCTCTAACCAACTGAGCTAATCACCCACATATTCGACAGGCTGCATGCACTTGAATGATCGATGGCGGACTGGACGGGACTCGAACCCGCGACCTCCGGCGTGACAGGCCGGCATTCTAACCAACTGAACTACCAGTCCATCGAACAACAAAACAACATTTGCCTTGGTACTGCACTTGCAAGGGTACTGCCAATAAGTACTGCGTGAGAAAAGTGGCGGACTGGACGGGACTCGAACCCGCGACCTCCGGCGTGACAGGCCGGCATTCTAACCAACTGAACTACCAGTCCACATTTTTCTCGACGTCTCCAGGGCATCTCGACGAGATGGTGGGTGGTACTGGGCTCGAACCAGTGACCCCCAGCTTGTAAGGCTGGTGCTCTTCCAACTGAGCTAACCACCCTTGGGGACGTGGCGCTGCATTCTACAGGGCGCCGGATCAAAGTCAACGCCTGCCGCGCAAATAATTCACTCGATGCGGGTTCGAATTTCACAGGGCATTCATCGACTTGCGCGCCTCATGGGCCACAGCCCCCGTCAGCCGTGGGCGCCAGCCCTATCGACATGGATTGTCCCCTTCCGCCGACCGGGTCGCCGCATAAGCCTACGACGAGGCGAGAACCATTCGTTCGGCGATCACCCGGGCCGCTGCATGGATCAGGTCGGCCTGGGTCAGGCCGCTGCGCCGGGTCGGCAACCAGTCATGATCGCCCGCCTCCAGGAAATGCACCTCGGCGCAGCCAGGCAGCGTGTAGCCTTCCACCTCGTCGCGGCGCCCGAAGGGGTCTCGCGTGCCCTGCAGCACCAGCGTCGGACAGTTAAGCGCCGGCCAATGCGCCAATCGCGTCTTTTCGGGCTTGCCCGGTGGGTGGAAGGGGTAGCCACACAGGGCCAGGCCAGCAATGCCGGGGGCCTCGTCCTGCCCGCCTCCTCGCTGGGCGGCCAGCAGGCTCGCCACGCGCCCGCCCATCGACTTGCCGCCGAGCCAAGGCGCGGGCAGCCCAGCCTGCGTCAAGGTGTCGCACCAGCCGGCCAGTTCGTCCACCAGGTGTTCGATCTTCGGCGGCGGCCGCCGGCGCCCCTCGCGGCGCATCTGCTGCATATAGGCGAATTCGATCGCCAGCACCTGGACGCCGGCCGAGGCCAGCGCCTCGCGCAGCGCGACAAGAAAGGCCGAATCATGACCCGCGCCGGCCCCGTGCGTCAGCAGCAGCCGACCATGGCGAGGGGACCCGCTCACCTCGACCGGCCCCCGGCCCTCGACCCACCAGGAGCCCGTCTGCCCTTGGGCAAGGCAGCGCCCGAAGGCGGTCGGCGTGAGCAACGAGGTGCTGGCATCTATGGGGTAAGCCACTTACCCTCCTTATTAATGACTAACATGTGGACGAGCTTCGTGATGCGGGGGTCGCGAGCGCTGGGCTAGAATCACGCCCGGACTCTTGACCTGCATCATTATGGCGGCGACATGCCTCGGGCACACTGCGGCCGGGAACGTCTCCCCAACACCGCGTTCGATGGGAACCTGACATGAACACAGCATTTGAGCACCCGACCTACAACTACAAGGTGGTTCGGCAGTTCGCGATCATGACCGTGGTATGGGGCATCGTCGGCATGAGCCTGGGCGTGATCATTGCCGCGCAGCTGGTCTGGCCGGAACTCAACCTGGGGCTGCCCTGGACCAGCTTCGGCCGCCTGCGTCCGCTGCACACCAACGCGGTGATCTTCGCCTTCGGCGGCTCGGCCCTGATGGCGACTTCGTACTACGTGGTGCAGCGCACCTGCCAGGTTCGCCTGTTCTCCGACCGGCTCGCCGCCTTCACGTTCTGGGGCTGGCAGGCGGTGATCGTCTCCGCGGTCATCACCCTGCCGCTGGGGTTCACCACCTCCAAGGAGTATGCCGAGCTCGAGTGGCCGATCAACATCCTGATCGCGGTGGTCTGGGTCAGCTACGCCATCGTCTTCCTGGGCACCATCAAGCAGCGCAAGACCTCCCACATCTACGTGGCGAACTGGTTCTATGCGGCCTTCATCCTGACCGTGGCCGTGCTGCACATCGTCAACAACGCCGCCATTCCGGTCGGGGCCTTCAAGTCCTACTCGATCTACCCCGGCGCGGTCGACGCCATGGTCCAGTGGTGGTGGGGCCACAACGCCGTGGGTTTCTTCCTGACCGCCGGCTTCCTCGGCATGATGTACTACTTCGTGCCCAAGCAGGCCGAGCGGCCGGTCTATTCCTATCGCCTGTCCATCGTCCACTTCTGGGCGCTGATCACCACCTACATGTGGGCCGGCGCCCACCACCTGCACTACACCGCCCTGCCCGACTGGGCGCAGTCGGTGGGCATGATCATGTCGATCATCCTGCTGGCGCCCTCCTGGGGCGGCATGATCAACGGCATGATGACCCTGTCCGGCGCCTGGCATAAGCTGCGCACCGACCCGACCCTGCGTTTTTTGGTGGTGGCGCTTTCGTTCTACGGCATGTCGACCTTCGAGGGGCCGATGATGGCGGTGAAGACCGTCAACGCCCTGTCGCACTATACCGACTGGACCATCGGTCACGTCCACTCCGGGGCCCTTGGGTGGGTGGCGATGATCACCATCGGCTCCATGTACCACCTGATTCCGCGACTGTTCGGCGAAACCGAGATGCACTCGGTCAAGCTGATCGCCGTTCACTTCTGGCTGGCCACCATAGGCACCGTGCTCTATATCGCCGCGATGTGGGTCAACGGCATCCTGCAGGGCCTGATGTGGCGGGCGGTCAACGCCGACGGCACCCTGATGTACACCTTCGTGGAAGCCCTCGAGGCCAGCCATCCCGGCTACGTGGTTCGCTGGATCGGCGGCCTGTTCTGGGTCGTCGGCATGCTGCTCATGGCCTTGAACGTCTACCTGACGATCAAGCGCAGCAACGTCGAGCGCCAGCCGCTTCCTCAGACCGCCTGACTACAGGGAACCTGCACCGATGAGACACGAGATAGTCGAAAAGAACGTGGGCCTGCTCGCCGTGCTGATCCTGGTGGTGATCAGTTTCGGCGGTCTGACAGAGATCGTGCCGCTATTCTTCCAGAAGGAAACGACCCAGCCGGTGGCCGGCCTCGAGCCGTTGACGCCGCTGGAGCTCGAGGGCCGTGACATCTACATCCGTGAGGGCTGTGTGGGCTGTCACTCGCAGATGGTGCGCCCCTTCCGCGCCGAGACCGAACGCTATGGCCACTACAGCGTGGCCGGCGAATTCGTCTACGATCACCCCTTCCTGTGGGGGTCCAAGCGCACCGGCCCCGATCTGGCGCGGGTCGGCGGCCGCTATTCCGACGACTGGCACCGGGCTCACCTCTACAACCCCCGTGACGTGGTACCGGAATCCAAGATGCCGGCCTATCCCTGGCTGTTCGACAACACCCTCGACGGCGAGGCCACCGAGACCAAGCTGCGCGCCCTGCAGAGCATGGGCGTGCCCTATACCGACGAACAGATCGCAGGCGCCGGCGACGAGGTCCGCGGCGAACAGGAGATCACCGCCCTGGTTGCCTACCTGCAACAGTTGGGCACCGTTCTCAAGGACTCGCGCTGATCATGGACATGGGCACCTTTCGGGGCATCACCACCCTGCTGATCCTGATCGCCTTTCTCGGCATCGTGGCCTGGGCCTACTCCAAGCGTCGCCGCAAGGACTTCGACGAGGCGGCCAACCTGCCCTTCGCCGACGAGCAGGATGACGCGACACCTGACGACCGCGCCTCGCCGGGCGAGGTACATTCCCGACAGGACAGGGGAGACAAGAACACATGAACAACCTATGGGGCGACTCCCTTTCAGGCTTCTGGAGTGGTTGGATCATCGTCATCACGCTGGGCACCATTGCCTTCTGCTGGTGGATCCTGTTTGCCAACCGCAAGACCGACAAGGCGCCGGATGCCGAGGGTAATGTCGGCACCACCGGTCACACGGCCGACGGCATCGAGGAATACGACAACCCGCTGCCGCGCTGGTGGTTCATGTTGTTCGTCGGCACCATCATCTTCTCGCTGGGCTATCTCGCCCTCTACCCCGGGCTTGGCAACTATGGCGGCCTGCTGGGCTGGACCCAGGAGAACCAGTGGGATCAGGAAGTGGCGCGCGCCGAAGAGCGCTACGCCCCGATCTTCTCCCAGTACAACGACGTGCCGGTCCCGGAGCTTGCCAAGGACGGCGAGGCCATGCGCGTCGGCGAGCGCATCTATCTCAACAACTGCGCGGTCTGCCACGGCTCCAACGCCCAGGGCGGCTATGGCTTCCCCAACCTGACCGACGACGACTGGCTCTACGGCGGCGCCCCGGAGAACATCAAGACCACCCTGCATCAGGGACGCAACGGCCTGATGCCCGCCTGGCAGCAGCTGGGCGAGACCAACATCGACAACGTGGCCCAGTACGTGATGTCGCTGTCCGGCGCCGAGCATGACGCCGAGGCCGCCGCCCAAGGGCAGCCGATCTTCGCCGCCTCCTGCGTGGCCTGTCACGGGCCGGAAGGCAAGGGTAACCAGGCGCTTGGCGCCCCCAACCTGACCGACACCATCTGGCTGTATCGCCAGCCCGGTCAGGCCCTGGGCGATGCCATCCGCCAGACCCTGCGCAACGGCCGCAACGGTCATATGCCGGCTCAGGCCCCCTACATCGGCGAAGACAAGGTGCACCTGGTCGCCGCCTACGTCTACAGCCTCTCGCACTGATCCCTCGACCGCCGGGTGCGTCTCGCCGTCGCACCCGGCCATCCACCGGGTGAACCACCGCTACAATGGCGATGAGCCCGGTGTCCACCGGGCCTTTGAGGGCCTCGAGCCGCTGCGGTGATGCCATGTCCGACAGGATTCCGACCCAAGACGTCAGCGCCGACCATCGCGTCGGTCACCATGACCCCGCCTCATCGACGCAGACCGACATGTATGAAAGCCGGCGTCATATCTATGTGCGCGAGATCAAGGGCGTCTTCCAGCGACTGCGGCGTGCCGCCAACTGGGTGCTGATGGGCCTGTTCTTCGGTCTTCCCTGGCTGTCCTGGGGGGACCGCCCGCTGATCCTGTTCGACCTGCCCGCCCGTCAGTTCCATATCTTCGGCGGCACCTTCTACCCGCAGGAGTTCATGTTGCTCTCCTGGCTGCTAATCATCTGCGCCTTCGGGCTCTTCTTCATCACCGTCTTCGCCGGCCGCGTCTGGTGCGGCTATACCTGCCCACAGAGCGTCTGGACCTGGCTCTACATCTGGGTCGAGAAGATCACCGAGGGCCGTCGCAACCGCCGCATCAAGCTCGACCAGCAGTCCATGAGCCTCGACAAGGCCTGGCGAAAGGGCGCCAAGCATCTGCTGTGGCTGGTGATCGCCTTCGCCACGGGGTTGGCCTTCGTCGGCTACTTCACCCCCATTCAGGGGCTGGTCACCGACCTGACACGCCTCGAGCTGGGCGGCTGGGCGCTGTTCTGGATCGGCTTCTTCACGGTCTTCACCTACTTGAACGCCGGCTGGCTTCGGGAGCAGGTCTGCATCTACATGTGTCCCTATGCCCGCTTTCAATCGGTGATGTTCGACAGCGACACCCTGATCGTCTCCTACGACAGCGCCCGCGGAGAACCACGCGGCCCGCGCAAGAAGCGTCTCGGCCACGAGGAATCCCGCGCCGCTGGTCACGGCGACTGCATCGATTGCGACCTGTGCGTGCAGGTCTGTCCCACCGGCATCGATATCCGCGCTGGTCTGCAGTACGAGTGCATCAGTTGCGCGGCCTGCATCGATGCCTGCGACAGCGTGATGGACAAGATGGGCTACCCCCGGGGCCTGATCCGCTACACCACCGAGCATGCCCTGGAGGGCGGCAAGACCCATCTCCTACGGCCACGCCTGATCGGCTATCTGGTGGCCCTGGTGGTGATGATCGGCCTCTTCGGCTGGGCGGTGAACGACCGCCCGACCCTGGAATTCGACATCGAGCGCGACCGCAACCAGCTCTATCAGATGACCCAGGACGGACGCATCAGCAATGCCTACACCCTCACCATCCGCAACCTAGATGACCGGGAACACCGCTACCACATCGCCATGGAAGGCCTCCCCGGCATCGAGCTGATCGGCAACGAGGCCGTCACCATCGCCGCCGGCGACAGCCGCCTGGTCACCCTGCAGGCCGCCGTCGCCGCCGAGGCCATCAGCCGCCCCAGCCACGAACTGACGGTGATCCTCGAGGCCCGCGATGATGGCATCCGCGAGGAACGTGAGACCCGCTTCATCGGACAGATCAGGAGATGACCGTGAACCGCCAGCCGACCCACCCCTGGTACAAGGAATTCTGGCCCTGGATGATCCTGGCCGTGCTCGCCTCCTCGATCATCGCCGGCACCACCTTCCTGGTGCTGTCGATCACCAGCTACGACGGCATGGTCGAGGACAACTATTACAAGACGGGACTCGCCATCAACCAGGTCATCGCCCAGGATCACCGCGCCACCGAGCTTGGCATGGCGGCCGCGGTGCGCCTCGACGACCTGACCGGCGACATCAATGTCGAGCTTTCCGGCGAGGCCCGCCCGGAGCGGCTGCTGCTGACGCTGATCTTCCCCACCCGCGATGATCGCGACCAGCAACTGATCCTCGAGCGGGTCCGCGGCAGCCACTACGTCGGCCAGGCGCCGCGCCAGCTCGAGCACCGCTGGTACCTGCAACTGGCCCCGGATGCCCAGGCCCCCGACTGGCGCCTGCGCGGCGAAGCGACCTTCCCCAGTGAGGATGCCTTTCGCCTGACGGCCCAGGCCAAAGACGAGACGCCCTGATGCCCAAGGCAAGGATGCAGGGCCCACCCCGCACGTCGCCCGCCTCATGAGCGTGATGGAGCAATCACCGGCGAGCGTTGCGATCGGCTGCTACCACTGTGGCAACCCGGTACCCGACGGGGCGCCCTGGCGACTGACCCTCGACGAGCAGGTGCACCCGCTATGCTGCCCCGGCTGCGAGGCGGTGGCTCATGCCATCGTCGCCGGCGGCCTGGCCGGCTACTACCGCTTTCGCACCGAACTCCCCGAGCGGCCCGACGAGGCCCAGGCCCGGGCCGAGACCTGGCAGGTCTTCGATGATCCCGCGCTGCAGAGCGAGTTCGTTCACGCCGACGGCGACGAGCTGACCGCCACTCTGGCCGTGGATGGCATCACCTGTGCCGCTTGTGCCTGGCTGATCGAGCACCGCCTGAACGCCCTGGACGGCGTCACCTCAAGCGCCGTGAACCTGAGCCACCACCGATTGCAGGTCGGCTGGGACCCGGCGCGCATTGCCCTCTCGCAGCTGCTCGCCGAGCTGGCCGCGATCGGCTACTCTGCCCAGCCCTACGAGCCCGACCAGGCGGCGCAGCGGCTCAGGCAGGAAGAGCGCATGGGCGTGCGCCGGTTGATCGTCGCCGCCGTGGCGATGATGCAGGTGATGATGTTCTCGGTGCCGATCTACGTCAGCGCCCCCGGCGAGCTGTCTGCGAACTTCCTGGCGCTCTTCCACTGGCTGTCCTTCGCCCTGGCGACCCCGGTGGTGCTGTTCTCGGCGGCCCCCTTCTTCCGCAACGCCCTGCGCGACCTGCGTACCCGCACCCTGGGCATGGACGTGCCGGTCTCTCTCGCCATCGGCGGCGCCTATCTCGCCAGCGGCTATGCGGTGCTCTCGGGCCAGGGCGAGGTCTACTTCGACTCGGTGTCGATGTTCACCTTCTTCCTGCTGTTCGGGCGCTACATCGAGATGCGCGCCCGGCGACGCAGCGGCCACAGCGGCAATGCCCTGGCCGGGGTGCTGCCCGCCTCGGCGGTGCGCCTCGAAGCCGACGGCGCCGAGCGCGTGCTGCCCGCCAACCGCTTGGCGCCCGGCGACCGGGTGCTGGTCCGGCCCGGCCACGGCGTGCCCGCGGACGGCATGATCGAGGACGGCACCTCGAGCCTGGATGAATCGATGCTGACCGGCGAGGCGCAGCCGGTGACCCGAGGCGTCGGCGACGCCGTGACCGGCGGCAGCCACAACGTCGACAGCCCCCTGGTGGTGCGCGTCACCCATGCCGGGCGCGAGGCGCGCGCCACGGCGATTCTCGACCTCACCGACCGGGCCTTCGCGAGCCGCCCCCGCATCGCCGAGCTGGCCAGCCGCTGGGCACACCTCTTCGTGCTGCGCCTGCTGGTGGTCAGCGCGGGAGTGGCCATCGCCTGGACCTTCATCGACCCCTCACGGGCACTGTGGGTGACGCTCTCGGTACTGGTGGTCACCTGCCCCTGCGCCCTGGCCCTGGCCACCCCCACGGCGCTGACCGCTAGCCACGGCCGCCTGCGGCGGCGCGGCGTGCTGATCACCCGCGCCCACGCCCTCGAGGGCCTCGCCCAGGCGACCCGCGTCGTCTTCGACAAGACCGGCACCCTGACCACCGGCCGCATGACGCTTACCGAGACACGCCTCGTCGACGCCGCGGGGCCCGCGGCCGATGACGCCTGCGACGCCAAGCGGGCGCGCGCCATCGCCGCGGCCCTGGAGGCGCACTCCGAACATCCCATCGCCCGTGCCTTCGCGCCTCACCGGGACTTGGCCGTTCACGCCGAGGCACTGCTCAGTCGCCCCGGCGAGGGCGTGGAGGGCCGCCTCGCCGGCCGCACCTGGCGACTCGGCAAGCACGCCTTCGCCGCCGGCACCGAGGCCCCGGCGCCCCCCGATGCGGGCCGCTGGCTGCTGCTCGCCTGCGAAGGGCAGCCGCGGGCCTGGTTTGCGCTCGACGATGCCCTGCGCGACGATGCCCTGGAGAGCGTGCAGGCCCTCAGGCGCCTGGGGCTTTCGGTCGAACTGCTCTCCGGCGACCAGGCCCCGGCCGTCGAAGACCTGGCCCGTCGCCTCGGCATCGATGACTGGCGCTCAGGCGCCAGCCCCGAGGATAAGCTCACCCATATCGAGGCCCTGCAGTCGCAAGGAGAATCGGTGGTGATGGTCGGCGACGGCATCAACGACGTGCCGGTGCTCGCCGGCGCCGAGGTGTCGATCGCCATGAACGGCGCCACCGACCTGGCCCGCACCCGGGCGGATGCCGTGCTGCTCAGCTCACAGCTGACGCGTATCGTCGAGGCCATCGAGGTCAGCCGCGCCACGCGCCGCATCATTCGCCAGAATCTCGGCTGGGCGCTGTGCTACAACCTGTTCGCCCTGCCCCTGGCCGCCTGCGGCCTGGTACCGCCCTGGCTCGCCGCCATCGGCATGTCGGCAAGCTCGCTGGTGGTGGTCGGCAACGCCCTGCGACTAGGCCGCGCCCGTCGCGGCGTGCTGGATGAGGCGACAGCGCCACTCACTCCTCCCGTGGAGGCCCCATGAGCATTCTCTACCTGCTGATTCCGCTGTCCCTGATCCTGCTGTCCCTGGCCGTCTGGGCCTTCTTCTGGGCGGTCAAGAACGACCAGTTCGAGGATCTCGAGGGACCGGCGCATCGCATCCTTTTCGACGATGACGAGAATGACCTCTCCCCGGCCGCACGACAGCGCCAGCAGAAGCGCGGGATACACACGGCCTCCGCGCCCGACGACGCGACCACCGAGCCCGACACGGCTCAGGCGCGGCATGACGACCACAGGAACGGGCCGCCATGAACCCGACCGGCCTCGATCTGCCCCCGCTGGCCGCCGCCTTCGTCTTCGGCCTGCTCGGCGGCGCCCACTGCATCGGCATGTGCGGCGGCATCATGAGCGCGCTGAGCTTCGCCGTGCCCCCCAGCATGCGTCATCCGGCGCGACTCACGGGCCTGCTGCTCGGCTATAACCTGGGCCGCCTCCTGAGCTACATGACCGCCGGCGCCCTGGTGGCCGGGCTCGGCACCCTGATTGGCGGGCTCGCCGGCGGCGTCCGCCTGGCGCTTTCGACGCTATCCGCCGTGATGCTGATCCTGATGGCGCTGTATATCGCCGACTGGTGGAAGGGTCTGCTCAAGGTCGAGGCCCTGGGACGACGCCTGTGGCGCCATCTGGAGCCCGCTGGCCGACGCCTAATGCCGGTGGTGAGGCTGCCCCAGGCCGTCGCCCTGGGGGCGGTCTGGGGCTGGCTGCCCTGTGGGCTGGTCTACTCGATGCTGGCCTGGAGCCTGGCCACCGCCGAGCCCCTGGCGGGGGCCGCCCTGATGGCGGCCTTCGGGCTCGGCACCCTGCCGGCGCTGCTAGCCACCGGGCTCGCCGCCCGCTCGCTCGGCAACCTGATCCGCCACCCGGCGACGCGCGCCCTGGCGGCGACGCTGATCATCGCCTTCGCGCTCTGGCAACTGGCGAACACCTGGCTGCCCGGCGCCGGGCACGGCGGCGAACATGGCGCCGTGACGGGCCATTTTCACGGGTCTTGACCTGACGCAAGGGCAGGCAGCGGGGGCGGCACTAGACTGGAGACATTCTCATCCAGTGGAGTGACGCCCGATGTCCAGTTCCACGCCCACGACCAGGCCCGCCCCATCATCGTCTCGCGCCTGGGATCCGGCACTGCTCAAGCGTTACGACATCAACGGGCCACGCTATACCTCCTACCCGACCGCGCCCTCCTTCCACGACGATTTCGGCGCCGAGGACTATGAAGCGGCGCTCTCGCGCAGCAACGCATCCCATCGCCCGCTGTCTCTCTACGTACACGTGCCCTTCTGCCGGCGCATCTGCTTCTACTGCGCCTGCAACAAGATCGCCACCAAGAACACTCGGCTGGCCGAGCCGTATCTGTCCCGGCTCGATCGCGAGATGGTGCTGACCAGCCGCCAGCTGGACACCTCCCGCGAGGTCACCCAGCTCCACTGGGGAGGCGGTACGCCGACCTTCCTGACGCTTGGCCAGATGAGCGACCTGATCGACCGCCTGGAGGCGCGCTTCGGGCTCAGCAGCTCCCCCGAGCGCGACTATGCCATCGAGATCGATCCCCGGGAGGCCGACGTGCTGACCCTGCGCCACCTTCAGGCGCTGGGCTTCAACCGCCTGAGCCTCGGGGTTCAGGACCTGGATCCGACCGTCCAGCGGGCCATCAACCGGGTCCAGCCCCGGGTGCTGACCGAAACCCTGATCGACGAGGCCCGGCGGCTGGGGTTTCGCTCGCTGAACCTCGACCTGATCTATGGCCTGCCGCACCAGACGCCGGCGAGCTTCGCCGCCACCCTCAGCCAGGTCATCGAGATGGCCCCGGCTCGGCTGTCGGTATTCAACTATGCCCACCTGCCGAGCCATTTCGCCCCCCAGCGGCGCATTCGCGAGGCCGATCTGCCGGACAGTGATGCCAAGCTTGCCATGCTGCAGGCCACCATCGAGATGCTCGAGGACGCGGGCTATGCGCACCTCGGCATGGATCACTTCGCACGGCCCGACGACAGCCTGGCCCGTGCCCAGCGCCAGGGCACCATGACTCGCAACTTTCAGGGCTACTCCACCCACGGCGACAGCGATCTGGTGGGGCTCGGCGTTTCGGCCATCAGCCGCGTGGACGACGGCTACGCCCAGAACCCCACGGCGCTCGCCGACTACGAGACGGCGCTGGACGCCGGACGGCTTGCGACCGCCAAGGGCATACGGCTGAGCCTCGACGATCGCCTGCGCCGCCGGGCCATCGAGCGACTGATGTGTGATCGGCACCTCGATCTCGCAGCCCTGGGGCGCGAATTCCAGGTCGATGCGACCACCCGGCTCGCTGATGCCCTGGCTCGCCTGACGCCCGCCTTCGAGGACGAGCTGATCGAGCAACACGGCCACCGACTGACCGTGACCCCGCGCGGACGGCTGCTGATCCGTCATCTGGCGATGGCCTTCGATGCCCACCTGCCCCAGCAGACCACGCAGCGCTTCTCGCGCATTCTCTGAATCATTCGTTCTGCCCGCTTCCGGCATGAGGCCCCCCGCCAGGCGCCCTCATGCAACCGAGCGCCGGACGCCTGCACCCGGGACACTTTGTCTCAGCGAGCCCTTTGTACCATCGAAGCCCTTTGTCTCGGCCGGGCTCTCTTCCATAATGAAGCCACTCAATGGACTAGACTGTGCAGGGACGCCGACAAGGAGATGGAGATGCCCGCTAACGCGCTCGGCCAAGGCGCTCGCCTGACCGAAACCCGCTGCCAGACCTGCAGTCTCAGTTCGCTGTGCCTGCCCCTGGCGCTGGAAGTGGAGGACATGGACCGCTTCGATGCCATCATCCGGCGGCGCCCGCCGCTGAAGAAGGGCGAGACACTGGTGCGCCAGGGCACACCGTTCTCCAGTGTCTACGCGGTGCGCTCCGGCAGCCTCAAGCAGCTGAGCAGCGAGGGCAGCGGGGATGAACAGTTGACCAACTTCTACCTGCCCAGCGAACTCGTCGGCCTGGATGGCATCGACGAGGAATGCTACCCCGGCACGGTGGTGGCGCTGGAGACCACCACCGTCTGCGAGATCCCCTTCGACCGCCTCGACGGGCTGTCTGAGCACCTGCCGGAACTGCGCACACAGCTGTACCGCAGCCTGAGCAAGGAGTTGCGCGACGACCGGCGCATGCTGCGTCTGCTCTCCCGCAAGACCGCCGACGAGCGCCTGGCGAGCTTTCTCGTCAATCTGTCGTCGCGTTTCCGCCGTCGCGGCTACTCGCCCTACAGCTTCCGGCTGTCGATGTCCCGCGCCGACATCGGTAACTACCTGGGCCTCGCCGTGGAAACTGTCAGCCGCATCCTGGGACGCTTCCAGCAGCAGCAGCTGGTGGCCGTGTCGGGTCGCGAGGTCAATATCCTCGATCTCGAGATCCTGGCCGAGCGCGCCCAGGACGGCTGCTCGCAACACGGCTAGCCGCCGACCGTCGCCCCGGCAGGACGCGCCACCATGAAAAACGCCAAGCCCGGAGGCTTGGCGTTTTCTTGTGCTGCAGAGGAGAGCGCGTCGGTGCGGGCTAGGCCTCACGGCCCAGATCGAGGGCATCGATGCGACTCTCGCGGCGGCGCGCCTGTTCGGCTTCGAGCCCCTTGAAGTCAAAGAGCTCGCGATCGGCAAGCTGAGACGGCGCCACGTTGGTCACCGCCTTGAACATGCTCTCCAGGCGCCCGGGATGCTTCTCTTCCCACTCGGCCAGCATCTCCTTGACCACCTGGCGCTGCAGATTGGGCTGCGAGCCACACAGGTTGCAGGGAATGATCGGAAACGCCATGCGCTGGGAAAACTCCTCGATATCGGCCTCGCGGCAATAGGCCAGCGGGCGAATCACGATGTTCTTGCCATCGTCGGAGAGCAGCTTGGGCGGCATCGACTTGAGACTGCCACCGAAGAACATGTTCAGGAACAGGGTCTCGAGGATGTCCTCGCGATGATGACCGAGCGCCACCTTGGTGGCGCCGATCTCCTCGGCGAAACCGTAGAGCGAGCCGCGCCGCAACCGCGAGCACAGCGCGCAGGTGGTCTTGCCCTCCGGGGTCTTCTCCTTGACCACCGAGTAGGTGTCACGCTCGAGAATGTGGTAATCGACACCGATACCATCCAGGTATTCCGGCAGCACATGTTCGGGGAAGCCGGGCTGCTTCTGGTCCAGGTTGACCGCCACCAGCGAGAAGTTCACCGGCGCATTGCGCTGCAGGCTCCTGAGGATCTCCAGCATGGTGTAGGAGTCCTTGCCGCCCGACAGGCAGACCATGACCTTGTCGCCCTCCTCGATCATGCCGTAATCGATGATGGCGTTGCCGACCTGACGGCGCAGGCGTTTCTGCAGCTTGTTGAACGCGCGCTTGTCATTGGCTGCGGCATCGGCCGCCGCAGCATCGGCTGCCGCAGCATCGTGGGCAGAGACAGCGGAGACGGTAGAGGGGGAGGTCACGGCAGTATCGGTCATGATCGCAGCAAAAGTGGACGGAAATGAGGCACCATCTTACCACTCGCGCCCGATCCTAGCGACCGGGCGCGACAGTCAGCCTGCGTCAAGTGCGCGGGCATGGAGACCTGCCAACGGGTCATGAGCCCGACGCCGAACCGCAGCCGTCTGATAGCTGAACAGCGCATGGGCCTCGCCATGGCGGCGGGGATCAGGCCGTAGCGCGACTGGCCTTGTTCAGGCGCACGTACATCAAGGCGGTGGTGACGGCGTCACCGAGGGCCGTGTGTCGGCCCATGACCGGCACACCCAAGGTGTCGGCAATGGCCTCGAAGCGCAGGCTGGGCTCGAGCTCGGGGCTTGCTCGGCGCACCGCTCGGGCATAGCGCTGGGCGATATCGACGGTGGCATTGGGCAGATCGAAGCCGAAGCGCGGACGCAGCTGGCGGTTGATCATGGCGACGTCGAAGGCCACGCACCAGCCCAGCAGCGGCCGGTTGCCGACGAAGTCCAGCAACTGCTCGAGGGCATCCTCGATGCTTGCCCCCCCTTCCAGGTCGATGCCACGCAGGCCATGGATGCGGATCGAGTCGCCGGTCAGGCGAGCCGGACGCGTCAGGCGCAGGTCCAACGACTCGCTGGTCAGCACCCGATCGCCGCGTACCTTGACCGCGGCGATCGACACCAGCTCATCGCGACGCGTGTCGAGACCGGTGGTCTCGCAGTCGATGGCCACCATCTCGTCACCGGTATAGGGATTGAACAGCCAGCCGTAATCGCCGTTGGCCTGACGACGACGATCGGTCACTCGGCGCCACGCTCGTATCATCTCGCCTCCTGCCATCAGTATTCCAGATGAAAGCGCTGGGTCAGGCGCTGCTTGAAGTCCTTGACGATATGCAGCGCCTCACGCAGCAGGTCACGCTCCAGCGACGACAGCTCCTGGACCACTACCCGGTTCGGATCGCGTTCGGCATTGATGCCGTCCAGGTGCTCGAGCTGCTGCTTGAGACGCAGCTCGGTGAACAGCGACAGGGCCTCGCCCAGATCCTCGGCGAAGCGCGCCTCCAGCCGGCCATCGGCCACCAGGGCATCGAGGCGCTCCAGGGTCGAGGTGGGGCGGATGCCGCGCTCCAGCGCCAGGGTGCGGACCCCATGCACGATCGGGAAGATGCCGCCCTTCTTGATGTCGATGCCGTGCTGGGGCTTCTTCAAGGTGCCGAACAGGCTCAGCGGAGTGGAGAACTGCAGCGCCGCCCGGGCGAAGTACGTCAGCAGCAGTTCGTTGCCATCGCAGGCCTCGAACAGGGCGTCGCGCACTTCGTCGAGCAGGGCGGTGTTGCCGCCCACCGCATGGGCATCGAGGATGATCGCCAGCTTCATCAGGCTTTCCCCGTCGCGCCGCTCGACCCAGCGGACGATGCGCGCCCGCCAGTCCCTGACCCGCCCCACCCAGGCCGGGTTGGAGACCATGATGTTGCCCGGGCAGCGCGGGTAGCCCAGCGCCACCAGGGTCTCGGTGAAAGCGCTCATCTGGTCGCCACAGTCGGGCCAGTCGGCGTCATCGGCGAGGATCAGGCCATTGTCCTGGTCGGTCTTGAGGATCTGCTCGCCACGGCCCTCGCTGCCCATCACCATCAGACAGCTCTGATGCTGGTGTGCCGCCGCGATCCGAAAGCCCCAGGCCTTGTGCATGATGCGACCGTTCAGCGCGGCCAAGAGATCCATGGCGAAGCGCAGCTTGACCCCCTGCACCATCAGCGCCTTGACCAGTTCCGGCGTGCGCGCGCTAGCCGCGGCGAGCTCCTCGAGGCTCTCCGCCTGCTCGACCTGCAGACTGACCACGTAGCTGCGACTCGAGAAGTAGCTCAGCACGTCGGTGAGCTCGACCACCCCCACCGCCTGACCGCCCTCGATCACCACCACCCGCGCCACCTCGTGGCGAGTCATGTCGACCAGCGCCTCGAACAAGTACTGATCGGGCCGGGCCGTGACCAGGGAGAAGTGCGCGATCTCGATCACCGGGCTGTGTTGCTCCCGGCCATCGATCACCAGGGCATTGAGCAGGTCGGTCTTGGTGACCATGCCCAGACGCGCCTCCTGGCGCACCAGCACGCTGTCGGCGCGACTGTCATTGAGGGTGCGGACCGCCGCAGCGATGCTGGTGTCGGCCTCGACCAGCAGCGGCGGGCGCATGCACTCGGCGATCCGCGCCAGCATGAAACCGGCCATGCTGACGCCGCCCTCGGCCCGTCGCTCGGTCATCAACCGGGTCTTGTCGGAGAGGCGCTGACGGAAGAACTCGGCGAAGGCCGGGAAGCGCTCGCACAGCCGCTCGAAGACGGCGCGCGGCAGCAGATAGCACAGGCATTCCTGCTCGGCCTTGAAGCGATAACGGCTCTTGCCGTTGAGGATGCTGATCGCGCCGAACAGATCCCCCGCCGTGTAATGCCCGATGCGGGCCGAAGCGCTGGGCTCGGAGGTATCCAGCTCGGCGACCTCCCCCTTGTGGATCAGATAGACGTACTCGCCGGGCTGACCCGCGTCGAGCAGCACCTCGTCGCTGTCGTAGTAGGCGAGATCGACGCCACGCCGCACCAGATCACGCCCGTCGTCATCGAGCAGGGTGAAAGGCGCTTGGGAGAGATCGATATCGACCATGGCGATGACCTTGTTGTGCGGCGGCCATGTCGCCACAGATGGCTACGCCCTCCACCCGCCGCATGGCAAGACCTAAGTCTTATCTCCGACAGAGGAGTCAACAACGCCCTGTTCTTCAATGCCAGGGGCGCTGATTGAACGGCGCTCTCGAAACAGCATTTGACTGTCAGTCAGCATAGCAACAGCCCCTCGAGAACCGACACCTAGACCATCGTTCAACCTGCCTGCACCGGACATGATGTCGGTCAAAAAACGAGGTATACCATCGTCCTAATTCCGCCACCCATGGCAGCGACAGACACTCCAAAGTCTTTCATAACAACCTGAATTTAAATGTTTTTAAAAAAACCTTTTGCCAACAACGCGCCGCTTGATACCAAAGTCTGGGATTATTTTTCCGGGGTTATTGACCAGTATCAGGGTTGGCGAATGCAGTGACACACGCCAGCATTCCACCAAAGTCAAAGCAACAATAAACCAAGGTCTTATCGAGGCACCGAGCGAGGGGCGATGATGAGGCACATTCCGACGTCACCTCACCCGAAAGGCACGCTCTCCTCCCGGGAGCACAACGGGATTCGGGATGAAACGCAAGGAATGACCACCCTGATGCATCGCCGCTGAGATCGGTACAACATCCCCATCCTGGAACATCCGGAGAGCAAGACTATGGCAGATGACAAATCTAACGCTGCTGCTTACTGGTCGGCCAATGTGCGTCTGATCACCGGCTGCCTGATCGTCTGGGCGCTGGTGTCCTACGGCTTCGCCATCCTGCTGCGCCCGCTGCTGGCAGGCATCCCCGTGGGCGGAACCGACCTGGGCTTCTGGTTCGCTCAGCAAGGATCGATCCTCACCTTCATCGGCATCATCTTCTTCTACGCCTGGAAGATGAACCGCCTCGACCAACAGTTCGGCCTCGGGGAGTAATCGCATGAGTCAATTTGCCATCAACCTGCTATTCGTGGGCGCATCCTTCGCCCTCTATATCGGGATCGCGGTCTGGGCCCGAGCGGGTTCCACCAAGGACTTCTACGTCGCCGGCGGCGGGGTCCACCCGGTCACCAACGGCATGGCCACAGCCGCCGACTGGATGTCGGCGGCCTCCTTCATCTCCATGGCCGGCCTGCTGGCCTCCGGCGGCTATGCCAATTCCACCTTCCTGATGGGCTGGACCGGCGGCTACGTCATCCTGGCGATGCTGTTGGCGCCCTACCTGCGCAAGTTCGGCAAGTTCACCGTGCCGGACTTCATCGGTGACCGCTTCTACAGCAACACCGCACGCCTGGTAGCGGTCATCTGCCTGATCGTGGCCTCGATCACCTACGTCATCGGCCAGATGACCGGGGCCGGCGTCGCCTTCTCGCGCTTCCTGGAAGTCAGCAACACCTGGGGCATCTGGATCGCCGCCTTCATCGTCTTCCTGTATGCGGTCTTCGGCGGCATGAAGGGCATCACCTACACCCAGGTGGCTCAGTACGTGGTGCTGATCATCGCCTACACCATCCCGGCGGTGTTCATCGCCCTGGAACTGACCGGCAACCCCATCCCGGGGCTCGGCATGTTCAGCACCCATACCGAGTCCGGTGTGCCGCTGCTCCAGAAACTGGATGATGTGGTCAACGCCCTGGGCTTTCGTGACTACACCGCCGATGTCGACAACAAGCTGAACATGGTGCTGTTCACCATGTCGCTGATGGTCGGTACCGCCGGCCTGCCCCATGTCATCATCCGCTTCTTCACCGTGCCCAAGGTCGCCGATGCGCGCTGGTCCGCCGGCTGGGCGCTGGTGTTCATCGCCCTGCTGTACCTGACCGCGCCGGCCGTGGGTTCCATGGCCCGCCTGAACCTGATGACCACCGTCTATCCGGACATGGCAGGCCAGGTCGAAAGCTACGAGGACGCCGCCAACAATCCGATCCTCTATGCCGACCGGCCCGAGTGGATCAAGACCTGGCAGGAAACCGGCCTGATTACCTTCGACGACAAGAACGGCGACGACCGCATCCAGGTCTACAACGACAGCAACCCCGACTTCGCCGACACCGCCGCGGCGCGTGGCTGGGAAGGCAGCGAGCTGTCCGTCAACAACGACATCCTGGTACTCGCCAACCCGGAGATCGCCAACCTGCCCGGCTGGGTCATCGGCCTGATCGCCGCGGGCGGCATCGCCGCGGCCCTGTCCACCGCCGCCGGCCTGTTGCTGGCCATCTCCTCGGCGGTCAGCCATGACCTGATCAAGACCATGATCAACCCGAAGATCAGCGAGAAGGGCGAAATGCTGGCCGCACGCATCTCGATGGCCGGCGCCATCCTGCTGGCGACCTACCTCGGCCTCAACCCGCCGGGCTTCGCCGCCCAGACGGTGGCCCTGGCCTTCGGCATCGCCGGCGCCTCGCTGTTCCCGGTGCTGATGATGGGGATCTTCTCCAAGCGGATGAACAACCGCGGCGCCGTGGCCGGCATGCTCTCGGGCCTGGTCGCCACCCTGCTGTACATCTTCACCTACCTGGGCTGGTTCTTCATTCCGGGCACCAACACCCTGGCCAACACCCCGGATAACTGGATCCTGGGCATCTCGCCGCTGTCCTTCGGTGCCGTGGGCGCGATGATCAACTTCGCCGTGGCCTTCAGTGTCTCCAGCGTCACCAAGGCGCCGCCGCAGGAAATCCAGGACCTGGTGGAGAATGTCCGCTATCCCAAGGGTGCTGGTATGGCCGTGGATCACTAAGTCATAATGCACGCCTGACTGCGCCAACCGGCGCCACGGCATCACCCCGATCGGGCTTCCAGCAGGAAGCCCGATTGCTTTGAGGAAACCAAACTATGATGTGGCACCTGATCGCGGCGGTCTTCGCCGGCCTCGGTGCGGCGGGCATCGCCCTGCTGCTGCGAACGCTCAGCGGCAAGCGGCTACCGCGCTGGATCATCCCGGCCGTCGGCGGACTGGGCATGCTGGCCTACCAGATCCATGCCGAATACACCTGGTTCGAGCACAAGCAGCAGCAACTGCCGGCCTCGGCCCAGGTGGTGGCAAGCGAGCGAGGCGAGGTGTTCTGGCGGCCCTGGACCTATCTCTTCCCGATGACCATAGCCTTCGAGGTCATCGATCGGGAGAGCCTGATCGGCCGCCAGGTCGACGATCAGCGGCTGGTCGAGTTCATCCGCTACCGCTTCGAGAAACAGGCCATGGATCGGGTCACCACCCGCCCCTACCTGATGAACTGCACCACCCGCGAGCGGCTGCCGCTTAACGAGAGTACCGGCGAGCCGCGCCTTGACGAGCTCGAGCGTCTCGACGCCGATGACCCCGTCTTCACCGCGGTGTGCCACACCTCCTGAGCCGAATGTCGCGCGCTACGGCCTTGAACCTGCCTTGAAGGCCTAGCCGGGGCCTTCTCCACGCTGACCGGCGGCCACCCCGCCGTTCTTCGTATCACCTTTCTTGAGCGGCCGGGCCCCTTAGCCTGGCCGAGACACCTCGTCGACCGCTGGCCTCACCGACGGGGGTGCCTGACCCGATCCGATGCCCCTCACCGGCTGCCTTCCGGGGCGCCATTGCCCTAGAATGGGCCGACATCCGAGGGAGAGCAGGCATGTTTCAAGGCTGGCTACTGATCGCCATATCGCTTCTGTATATCGTCGTCCTCTTCGCCATCGCCTGGCGCGGCGACCGACATGCCAAGCAGCACGGGCCGAGCCAGCGCCGGCCGGTGATCTACAGCCTGGCGCTGGCCATCTACTGCACGTCCTGGACCTTCTACGGCGCGGTGGGCGAGGCGGCCACCTCCGGCTGGTCGTTTGCCAGCATCTTCGTCGGCCCGATCCTCACCTTCCTGCTGTTCTGGCCGGTGCTGGCCAAGATGATCCGCGTCGCCAAGCACCAGAACGTCACCTCGATCGCCGACTTCATCGCCTCCCGCTACGGCAAGACCCAGTCGCTGGCGGCCTTTGCGAGCCTGGTGGCGCTGATCGGCACACTGCCCTACATCGCCCTGCAGCTGAAGGCGGTGGCGGCCGCCTTCCAGGTGCTCACCGACAGCACCGACATGACCCGCGCGCCGCTGTTTGCCGACACCGCCTTCTACGTGGCGGCGGTGATGGCACTGTTCGCGATCCTCTTCGGTACCCGCCACACCGACGCTACCGAGCACCACGAGGGCCTGATCCAGGCCATCGCCTTCGAGTCCCTGGTCAAGCTGGCGGCCTTCCTTTTGCTCGGGGCCTACGTCACCTGGGGCCTGTTCGACGGCCTCGGCGACCTCTTCGCCCGCGCCGATGTCCAGCTCGAGCTGCAGCGCCAGCTCGCCGAGCAGGACTTCGGCAACAGCTTCTGGGCGCAGACCCTGCTGGCGATGCTGGCGGTCTTCTGCCTGCCGCGCCAGTTTCACGTCGCCGTGGTCGAGAACACCCATCGCGACGATGCCAGAAGGGCCCGCTGGCTGTTTCCCCTCTACCTGGTCGCCTTCGGCCTCTTCGTGCTGCCGCTGGCTGCTGCCGGGCTCACGCTCTTCTCCGGCACCGGCGTCGAACCCGACACCTATGTGCTGGCCATCCCCATGGCCGCCGGCAACGTACCGCTGACCCTTCTGACCTTCATCGGCGGCTTCTCGGCGGCCACCGGCATGGTGATCGTCGCCACCGTGGCGATCTCGATCATGATCTCCAACGAGATCGTGATCCCGCTGTTGTTCCGGCTGCGCTGGTTCGACACCAAGGCCCGGGACTACGGTCGCCTGGTGCTACGCGCCCGCCGCATCACCATCGTGATGATCCTGGGACTGGCCTACGGCTTCTATCAGCTGACCGCCGAGTTCAGCACCCTGGCCTCGACCGGCATGCTGTCGTTCGCCGCCGCCGCCCAGTTTGCCCCGGCCCTGATCGGCGGCCTGTACTGGAAACGTGGCAATCGCCTGGGCGTCATCGCCGGCATGAACATCGGCTTCGCCATCTGGGCCTACACCCTGCTGACACCTGCCCTGATCCAGGCCGGGGTACTGCCCGGCGACTGGCTGGCCGGCGGCCCGCTGGGCATCGGCTGGTTGTCGCCCACCGACCTTTTCGGCTTGAACGTCGGCGACCACTTCACCCACGGCGTGATGCTGTCGCTGGGTCTCAACCTGTTCGGCTACATCTTCGTTTCCCAGATGACCCCGCAACGGGTGGTCGAACGCATCCAGGCCTCGCTGTTCGTCGACAGCGTCGAGACGCGCCAGACGCCGGTCAACCGCCCCTGGGCCGGTGCCACCACGGTGGGCGATCTCAAGGTGCTGTGCGAACGCTTCCTCGGTGCCGACCAGGTGGAGCGCGCCTTCGACGACTATGGCCGTCGCAACGGCAAGAGCCTCGAGAACACCCAGCGCGCCTCCATCGACATCATCCAGTTCACCGAACGCTTCCTGGCCTCGGTGCTCGGCGCCTCCTCGGCACGCATCGTCGTCAACTCGGCGCTGCAGGGTCGGGGCATCGGCATCTCGGACGTGATCTCGATCGTCGATGAGGCCTCACAGGTGCTGGAGTTCAACCGCGCCCTGCTGCAGGCCACCATCGAGAACATCAACCAGGGCATCAGCGTGGTCGACCAGAACCTGCGCCTGGTGGTATGGAACCAGCGCTATCTGGAACTGTTCCGCTTTCCCGACCACCTGATCCGAGTCGGCGCCCCCTTCGATAAGGTACTGCGCTACAACGCCCATAACGGCGAATACGGCCCAGGCGATCCCGAGGAACACGTCGACCTGCTGGTCGACAACATTCGCGAGGGGCAGCCCCATCGCTATGTCCGCTATCGTCAGGACAGCACCGTGCTCGAGGTGCAGGGCATGCCGATGCCGGGTGGCGGCTTCGTCTATACCTACCAGGACATCACCCGCCAGAAGCGCACCGAGGAGGCCCTGATCCGCTCGGAGAACAACATCCGCATCTACACCGACAACGTGCCGGCGCTGATCGCCTACTTCGACAAGGAATGCCGCTACCTCTTCACCAACCGCGCCTACGAACAGGTCTTCGGCATCGATCGCAACGCCGTGATCGGCGAGCGCTTCGAGGACGTGATGCCACGGCACCTGTCCAACGAGGGCCTGCCCTGGATGCGCCGGGCGCTGGCCGGCGAGCGGGTCAGCTTCGAGATCTCCCAGCGTGACGACGAGAGCGGCACCCGCTACCTGCTGGTCACCTTCACGCCGCACTTCGGCGACAGCGGCACCATCCTCGGCTTCTTCGCCCTCTATCAGGACATCACCGAGCGACGGCTGGCCGAGATCGCCCTCAAGGAGACCAACGAGAACCTCGAGGAACGGGTGCGCGAACGCACCCAGGCGCTCTCGGAGGCCAACGCCGCCCTGCGCCAGGAGAACCGGGTGCGGGCCGAGGCCGAACAGGCCCTGCGTCAGGCCAAGCAGGTCGCCGAGGACGCCAACGCCTCCAAGACCCGCTTCCTGGCCGCGGCCAGCCACGACCTGCTGCAGCCCCTGAATGCCGCGCGGCTGTTCACCTCGGCGCTGGCTCAGCAGGACGACGCCGAGGACCTGACCCGCACCATCGGCCATATCGACAACTCGCTGCAGTCCGCCGAGGAGCTGCTCAGCACCCTGCTCGACATATCCAAGCTGGATGCCGGCGCCCTGACCCCGCGGCGCAGCCACTTCGCGCTGGCCGAGATCTTCCGTCCGCTGCGCGCCGAGTTCGAGGTCATGGCCGAGGAACGCGGCCTCGACCTGGTGGTGGTCACCACCGGCCAGTGGGTCGACAGCGATGCCCAGATGCTCAGGCGCATCGTGCAGAACTTCCTGTCCAACGCCATCCGCTATACCCAGCAGGGCCGGGTGCTGCTGGGCTGTCGCCGACGCGGCGAGCAGCTGACGATCGAGGTCTGGGATACCGGTCCCGGCATCCCCGAGGCCAAGCAGGCCGAGATCTTCCAGGAGTTCCGCCGCCTCGATCAGGCCTCGCGCCACAAGGAAAGCGAGAAGGGGCTAGGCCTCGGGCTATCGATCGCCGACCGCATGAGTCGGGTGCTCGATCACCCGATCCGGGTGCGCTCCTGGGAAGGCGTCGGCACCGTGTTCTCGGTGGCCGTGCCGACGGTGGCCGCCCAGCAGCAAAGCGTCGAGGAGAAGGAGGCCACGCCACGGCGCGCCGGCAACAAGCTGGCCGGCACCCGCATCGTCTGCATCGACAACGAGACCCTGATCCTCGAGGGCATGAAGGCCATGCTCACCGGCTGGGGCTGCGAGGTCTTCACCGCGACCTCGATCGGCGGCGCCAAGTCGATCCTGCGCCACCTGGAAAGCGACCCGGACGCCATCCTGGCCGATTATCACCTGGACAACGAGGTCACCGGCCTGATGGCCCTGGAGGCCCTGGCCGAGCGATGCGAGGGGCCGGTACCCGGCATCGTGATCACCGCCGATCGTACCGAGGAAGTCGCCGAGGAGATCAAGCGTGCCGGCTACCAGCTGCTATTGAAACCGGTACGTCCCGCCGCCCTGCGCGCGCTGCTGACCCGCACCCTGCAGGCCAACCGCGCCACCAGCCGCCACGAGAGCTGACCGGCGCCTCCTTGCTTGCGCCCGAAAACGAAAGAGCCCGCCATCGGCGGGCTCTTTCATATGTGGGGCATCGTCGGAGGGGCGTCAGACGATCAGGACTCGACCTTGGGCGGCTCGACCTCGAGTTTCTGGGCGGCGATCACCGCCTGGGTGCGGGAATGCACGCCCAGCTTGCGCAGGATCGCGGTGACGTGTGCCTTGATGGTCGCCTCGGAAACGTTCAGCTCATAAGCGATCTGCTTGTTGAGCAGCCCCTCGGTGAGCATGTTGAGGACCCGGAACTGCTGCGGCGTCAGAGAAGCGATGGCCTCGGCGAAGCGCGACTCCTCCTCGTTGGCCTCGCCGAGGACATCGGCCATCTCGGCGGGCAGCCAGACCTCTCCCTCGAGGATCTCACCCACCGCCTCGGCGATCAGTGACAGCGACGACGACTTGGGGATGAAGCCCGAGGCGCCATAATCGATGGCCCGGCGCACCACGTAGGGCTCGTCGCTGCCGGAGACCACCGCCACCGGCACGTCGGGGTTCTGGCCTCGCAGCTGAATCAGGCCGGAGAAACCATGAGCCCCCGGCATGTGCAGATCCAGGAGGATCAGGTCGGCATCCGGGTGGCGAGTCACCACCTCGGTGGTGGCCTCCATGGTATCGGCTTCCACGATCTCGGCCTGAGACGCCAGCTGTCTCAGCGCCTGGGTGAGGGCAGCGCGGAACAGCGGATGGTCATCGGCGACGATGAATTTCTGGGCATAGGCCATTGAGATTCCTCCGGATCCTCTTGTCAGCGACCGACGCACCGAGTGACGCGGGTGAGCTCGCCGTTGTATTACGGCATGTTACCCCATGGTAGCGGGGATTCCCAAGCCTAGCGGGTAATTGTCGACACTCAGCGGAAAAGACACAAAAAACCGGCCGCAAGGGCCGGTAGAAGACGGGAAGGAGCGCCGGGCTGGCGTGCCCCCTGGCCCCCGCAGTCGCGGCGGGTGACGCCCTCTCGGGCGCTGCCCTGCCGGCTGCCGGCGTCGGATCGGCGCTCCTTCCCTGGTACAGCAAAGGCGCGATGGCTTACACCGCGCGGTTGGCGATCAGCTCCTCGACCACCGAGGGGTCGGCCAGGGTCGAGGTATCGCCCAGGCCATCGGTCTCGTTGGCGGCGATCTTGCGCAGGATACGGCGCATGATCTTGCCCGAGCGGGTCTTGGGCAGCCCCGGCGCCCACTGAATCACATCCGGCGAGGCGATCGGGCCGATGTCCTTGCGCACCCACTGGGTCAGCTCCTTCTTCAGGGCGTCACTGGGGTCGATGCCGTCGTTCAGGGTCACGTAGATGTAGATACCCTGGCCCTTGATGTCATGGGGGAAGCCGACCACCGCGGCCTCGGCCACGGCGTCGTGCGCCACCAGCGAAGACTCGATCTCGGCGGTGCCCATGCGATGCCCGGAGACGTTGAGCACGTCGTCGACCCGGCCGGTGATCCAGTAGTAGCCGTCCTCGTCGCGGCGACAGCCGTCGCCGGTGAAGTACATGTTGTCGTAGGTCGAGAAGTAGGTCTGCACGAAGCGCTCGTGGTTACCCCAGATCGAACGTGCCTGGCCCGGCCAGGAATCGAGGATCACCAGGTTGCCCTCGGTGGCGCCTTCCAGCAGATGGCCCTCGTTGTCGACCAGCGCCGGGCGCACACCGAAGAAGGGGCGTGTGGCCGAGCCCGGCTTGAGGTCGGTGGCCCCGGGCAGCGGCGAGATCATGATGCCGCCGGTCTCGGTCTGCCACCAGGTGTCGACGATCGGGCACTTGGAGTTGCCGATCACCCGGTAGAACCACTCCCAGGCCTCGGGGTTGATCGGCTCGCCCACCGACCCGAGCAGGCGCAGGCTGTCGCGCTTGCTCGAGGCCATCACGTCGTCGCCGTGGGCCATCAGGGCGCGCACCGCGGTGGGGGCGGTATAGAGGATGCTGACGTTGTGCTTGTCGACGATATCGCCCATGCGCCCGTGGGTCGGGTAGCTGGGCACCCCCTCGAACATCAGGGTGATTGCGCCGTTGGCCAGCGGGCCGTAGACGATGTAGCTGTGGCCGGTGACCCAGCCCACATCGGCGGTGCACCAGTAGACCTCGCCGTCCTGATAATCGAAGACGTACTGATGAGTCATGGCGGCGTAGGTCAGGTAGCCGCCGGTCGTGTGCTTGAGACCCTTGGGCGTGCCGGTGGAGCCGGAGGTGTAGAGGATGAACAGCGGATCCTCGGCGTGCATCTCCTCCGCCGGGCAGTCGGTGGACTGGCCATCGACCCGGTCGTGGAACCAGACGTCCCGGCCCTCGTGCCAGTCGATATCGCCGCCGGTACGCTTGACCACCAGCACCGACTCGGCCACCTCGGCCCCTTTGCGTGTCAGGGCCGCATCGACATTGTCCTTGAGCGGCACCTGCTTGCCACCGCGCACCGACTCATCGGCGGTGATAACGAGCTTCGACTCGGCGTCGATGACCCGCTGCGCCAGGGCGTCCGGGGAGAAGCCGCCGAACACCACCGAGTGGATGGCGCCGAGACGCGCGCAGGCCAGCATGGCCATCGCCGCCTCGGGAATCATCGGCATGTAGAGGGTGACCACGTCGCCCTTCTTCACGCCCAGCTCCTTCATGGCATTGGCCAGCTGACAGGTGCGCGCATGCAGCTCGCGGTAGGTCAGGGTCTTGGACTCGTTCGGATCGTCGCCTTCCCAGATGATTGCCGGCTGGTCGCCGCGGGTCTCGAGATGACGATCGAGGCAGTTGCTGCTGACGTTGAGGGTGCCGTCCTCGTACCAGCGGATATCGACGTTGTCGCGGGCGAAGGAGGTATTCTTGGCTCGGGTCGGCGCCTTGATCCAGTCGAGTCGTTTGGCTTGCTCGATCCAGAACCCTTCCGGATCGTCTACCGACTGCTGATACATGGCCAGGTATTTGGCATTGTCGGCCCAGGCGTTGGCGGCGATGTCATCGCGCACCGGATGGACATGCGGCTGTTCGGTCATGGAGGAACCTCGTCCAGAAGAGTGCCAGAAATGGGGTGTCGCCGGCCGCGGTTGACCTCTCGCCGCCGACCCGGAAAACCATTCCAGCATATACCCGGGCCAGCAGCTGCGCCTTTTAGACATTGGTAGACACTCAATCCTATTGCATAACAATGGCTTACTGGCTTTTTCCGGACACCTCCGTGGCTTGATAGACCAAGGTCTGGGCACATTGTCGACAGCGATATGCCTGACCACGCACCGCCCGGCGGTGCCGGCGCACGCTGAAGAAGTGCTCCTGACAGCCACAGGCATAGCGATAGGGCGCCGGGCTCACCCGGGCCACATCGAAGCGGTGCGTGGTGCTGGGCTCAAGCCCGAACAGCTGGCGCATCACCGTCTGCCACTCGCGGCCGTGGGGGCGCAGGCGAGGCCCCTCGTCCAGGTGCCAGACCAGCCAGTGCGCCATCTCGTGGGGCACCACCTCGACGAGGAAGGCCTGGCGGTTCTCGGCGTAGAGCTGGGCATTGAAGCGCAGACCACCGCGGCCGAAATGCGCCTGCCCGGCGCTCTTGCCGCGCAAGTCGAGCCACACCTGCGGCCGAGGCAGCGCGGGATGGACCTCCTGGCACAGTCGCCAGGCGGCCTCGACCCGCTGGTGCAGGCAAGCCTCGAGGGCGGCGGCATCCAGCGCCTCGAGCGCGTCGGGGGCCGGGGTCGGAAGAGCGGGGACAGGGAAGGCTGGCGTGGTCATGGGATGCTAGAATGGCGCGCCATGGCAGGCGCGTAAAGCGCCCCTTCCTTCTCCCTGGCGAGACCGACGACGAGATTCCCGATGTCCGAGACCCCCGTTCCCACGCCCCTGATCGATGACGAGGCCCTCGACCGCCTCGATGACTTCCTCGACTCCGAGCGCGTCGATGCCGACGCCCTGGACGTGATTGGCGCCCACGGTTTCCTAGTGGCACTGGCCGTCTCCCCCCGCGAGACACCGGCCACCACTTGGGTCGGCGAACTATTCCACGGCGAGCCGGACTTTGCGGACAGCGCCGAGCGCGACGAGATCCTCGGACTCCTCGAGACCCTAAAGGCCAACGCCATCTCGACCATGGAGCAGGGCGGGCTGCCGGAGCTGCCCTTCGACCTGGAGCTGGGTGGCATCGCCCCGGCGGAAACGCCGATCGGAGATTGGTGCGCGGCCTTCATGGAAGCGGTGTTCCTCGACGAGACCGCCTGGTTCGAGGGCGACGAAGAGAGCGCCGCGACCCTGCTGCTGCCCTTCATGGCGCTGTCGGGGCTGTTTGACGACGAGCCGGACATGGCGGAGCTTGCTGGCGACGAGGCGCGTCTCGAGTCGCTGGTGCGCCAGCTTCCCGAGCTGGTGCTGGATCTCTACCTCAACTACCGGGTCCCGCCGGAGGCGCCCAAGCCGATGCCACGCAAGAAGAAGCCGGCCGGTAAGGGTGGAAAGGGCGGCAAGGGGCGGCGCCGCTAGCAGCAGGCGAACCCGAGACTCAGCGCAGCCGGGTCAGCAGCGCATCCAGGCTGCCCCACAGCCACTCCCGCAGCCGCTGCCACCGGGAGCGGCTGGCCCAGCGCGTCGGGTCGACTTCCCGGCTAGCCAGGAAGTTACGCTCGAACAGCGCGCTCACCTCGGCGGCGAAGCGGGCGTCGTGCACCTCCTGATTGGCCTCCAGGTTCCACTGCAGGTTCCAGTGATCGAAGTTGCAGGAACCGATCGCACTCCAGTCGTCGGCCAGCGAGAACTTGGCGTGGATGAAGCTCGGCTGGAACTCGAAGATGCGCACGCCGGCGCGCAGCATCCGACCATAGAAACGCTGGCCGGCATAGCGGATGCCGGGGTGATCATGGTCTGGCCCCGGCAGCAGCAGGCGTACGTCGACGCCGCGGCGGGCGGCCCGCACCAGGCGGTTGCGCAGACTCAGCGTGGGCACGAAATAGGGCGTACAGATCCACACCCGCCGCTGCGCCGTATCCAGCTGGGCAAGCAGCGAGCGACGAATCGCCTGGTAGTGATAGCCCTGCCCCCAGACCACCCGCCCCCGCATGCCTTGATAGCCCTGCTGCTCCATCGGCGCCACCTTGAGCCCCCGCACCAGGGCCGCTTCGCCCTCGCCGCGGCTCAGCGGCGAATCCCACAGTCTCGAGAAGAGCCGCACCCAGTCGGCGACCACCGGCCCCTCGATGCGCACCGCCACCTCGAACCAGGCGCCGAGGAAGGCATCTACCGCCCCGAAGCCCCCGGTGAAGGCCAGCTCGCCGTCGATCACCAGGAGCTTGCGGTGATCGCGGGTCAGGTTGTGGGCCAGCGACCGCCAGGCCAGAGGGTTGAAGAAGCGCATCGCCACCCCGAGCTCGGTTAGGCGTTGCCGGTCGCGCTCCTCGAGGCCCATGGCGCCGTAGTCGTCGAGCAGCAGCAGCACGGTCACCCCGCGCTTCGAGGCCGCGCCCAGGGCCTCGATCAGGGACTCGGTCAGTCGCCCCGACTCCATCAGGTAGAGCTCGAGGATCACCGACTCCCGCGCCGCCTCGATGGCCCGAAACATCTCGGGAAGAAACTGCTGCGCCTCAGGAAGCAACGTGAAGCGATTGCCCTCGTGCCAGTTCCCTTGCATCCTTATCTCCTTTTCCTGGGCCTTGTCACGCCACGCACTGACGGCGAGTCGCATGTCTTCTTATGTGGCGCCCGTCGCAGCCTCGGCGCCGAGCCAGTAACCCTGCGTGCCCTGTTTGCCCGACGCGTCCTGCGTCACGGACGCTATACTGCCCCCACTCATGCTGCAGGAGGCAAGGGAATGCCCCGGACTTCCGTCCTATCCGGCCTGGTACGCCGCCCCCTGCGGGCCCTGATTCGCGCCTGGGTGCGGGTGCGCCTCACCGAGCCCTCCCCCGCCTCGCTTGTGCTGTCCTCGACGGCGACCACGGTCTATGTGCTGCCGCACCCGGCGCTCTCGGATCGCCTGCTGCTCGAGAGCCTGTGCGCATCCCGGGGGCTGCCCGAGGCGGCGCGCTCCCCGGACGCCCCCGCCCTTAGGCGCATCATTGCCCTGCCGGGCCGACGCCAGCAGGGGCAGGCGCCTTTCCTCGATAGCCTCGCCTGGCTGCACGCTCACCCACAGCAGGATATCGAGTTGCTGCCGGTCAGTGTCTTCTGGGGACGCGCGCCGGGCAAGCGCTTCGGAGTCTGGTCGCTGCTCACCGCCGACGACTGGAAGCTGACCGGACGCCTCCGGCGGGCCCTGGCGGTGCTGGTGCACGGGCGCAGCGTCGAGGTGCACTTCGGAGCGCCGCTGTCGCTGCGTGCCCTGCTCGATACGCGTCCCGACGCCCTCACCAACCGCAAGGTGGCCAGACTGCTGCGGGTGCACTTCAGGCGCCAGCGTATCCGGGTGCTGGGCCCCGACCTCTCTCACCGGCGCACCCTGATCGACGGGGTGGTGGCGAGCCCCGCGGTACGCCAGGCTATCAGCGAGACGGCTCGCGCCGAAGGCCGGCCGCCGGTCCGGGTGAAGGCCCGGGCCCGCCGCTACGGTCACGAGATCGCCTCCAACATGTCCTACCCGGTGCTGAGGCTGCTCGACGGCCTGCTCGAACGGCTATGGACGCGGCTCTACGACGGCGTCGATGTCCACGGCCTGGACGCGGTCAAGGCCCTGGCCGGCGACCATACCCTGGTCTATGTACCCTGCCACCGCAGCCATATCGACTACCTGCTGCTGTCCTACGTCCTCTTTCACGAGGGGCTGATGCCTCCTCATATCGCCGCGGGCCGCAACCTCGACATGCCCCTGATCGGCCCCCTGCTGCGCCGCGGCGGCGCCTTCTTCCTGCGCCGCAGCTTCAAGGGCAACCGCCTGTACCGGGCGGTCTTCCACGAATACCTGGATCGGCTGCTGTCACGCGGTCATTCGCTCGAGTACTTCATCGAGGGGGGCCGCTCGCGCAGCGGCAGGCTACTCGCCCCGCGCCCCGGCATGCTGGCGATGACGCTGCGCTCCCATGCCCTGGGGGTCACGCACCGCGGCCAGCCGGGGCGACTGGCCTTCATTCCCGTGGCCATCGGCTACGAGCGCATCCTCGAGAGCGACAGCTACCAGGCGGAGCTCGCCGGCAAGCCCAAGCGCCGGGAGACGCCGCTTGGCCTGCTTGGGGTGCTCACCCGGCTGCGCCAACCCTTCGGTCGGGTCAGCGTGACCATCGGCACGCCACTACCGCTGAGCCCCTTCCTGGATGCCGAGACCCCCGAATGGCGCCAGTCCGACGACGAGCGCTGGCAGCAGCGGGCGGTACCGAAACTCGGCGAGGCGCTGTCGCAACGCATCAACGCCGCGGTGCCGCTCAATGCCGTCAACCTGGTCGCACTGGTGCTGCTGGCCACCTCCCACCGGGCCATCGAGCGCGAGCTGCTCGAGCGCCAGCTCGGGCTGCTGGTCGATCTGGCCCGTTCGGCCCCGCCGGGCCTGAGCGCGGCCCAGCTTCCCGCCGGCTCCCCCGGAGAGTGGATCGCCCACGCCGAGGCTCTGGGCTTCATCGAGCGCCGCTCCCAGGCGCTGGGCGAACTGATCCTGGCCAGCCCCTCACAGGCCGGCCTGTTGAGCTGGTATCGCAACAATGTGCTGCACCACTTCGCCCTAGCCGGTCTGGTGGCCTTCGCCTTTCGCAACAACGCCCGCTTCAGCGAGGAAGAGCTGCATGCCCTGCTGGCACCGGGATGGCCGGTGCTGGCGCATGAGCTGCATATCGCCCCGACCCGGGACCTGGCCGCCGCCCTGAGTGCCACCCTGGAGCGGCTGGCCGAGGAGGGACTGCTCGAGCGGGACAGCCCGACAAATGAGGCAGAAGATGCAGGAGAGGGCCCAAGGCGCTGGCGGCGCCCCTCGGCGAGGCTCGCCACCCGGGAGCAGCTGCATCTATTGGGTCGGCTGGTGCAGCCCTCGCTGGAGCGGGGCTACCTGCTGCTGGCGAGCCTGCTGCGGCTGCCAAGCGCCAGCCTGACCCGGGAGCAGCTCGCCGAGCAGAGCGGCCGCCTGGCCGAGCGCCTGGCGCTACTGTCGGGGCTAGACGCCCCAGAGTTCTTCGATCGACGGCTGTTCGAGGGGCTGGTGGAGAGCCTCGAGACCGATGGCTGGGTCTGGCGGGACGACGCGGGAAGGCTCGGTTATGGCCCGGCGCTGACGGCGACCGCCGAGCATATCCACACCCTGTTCGACCCGACCCTGCGTCATCGACTTCGGCAACTGGCGGCCCCGGCGCCCACCAACGACTAGACCCGCCGGCCGACGGCGCCTCGTGCATCAAGGAGAGAGTAAGCGCGCCTAGAGATCGCGCAGGGAGCGGTGCACGTAGAGATCGTAGCGGCTGGTCTTGCCTTCGAGGACATGATGCGGGGTGGGGCCCTCGATAGGCGGGGCCTTGCGTGGGCGCTTGACCACCACCCGATGGCTGGCGACATCCAGGGCGGCCTCGAGCAGCCTCGGCGCATCCGCATCGTCACCGGCCAGCTCGCGAAAGAGCCGCATCTCCTTCTTCACCAGCGCCGACTTGTCGCGGTGGGGAAACATCGGGTCCAGATGGATCACCTGGGGGGCATGGCCGCTGTCGGCGATGGCCTGAGCGAGGCCCCGGCTGGCGTCAACGTGAGCCAGCATGAGCCGTGCGGCGATCGGCGCGGTCTCGTCATCGTCCCGGGCCCGCATCAGGGCATCCTCGAGCAGGGCGAAGATCGCCGGCACCCGCTCGAGCATCAGCACCTCGGCGCCAAGGCTCGCCAGCACGAAGGCGTCGCGGCCGAGCCCCGCGGTGGCATCGACGATGCTCGGGAGGGCGGCGCCTATGCCGGCCCCTTTCCCTCCGCCGAGGCCACAGGCCTTGGCGATCAACTGGCCGCGCCCGCCCCCGAAGCGACGCCGATGAGCGGCCTTGCCGGTCACGAAGTCGGCGGCCAGCGGCTTGCCATACAGCCGCTCGTCACCGGCCAGCACCAGGTGGCCATCGGCCTGCATGAGGGTCAGCCGAGGTCCCGGAGTATCCACCAGCGGCAGGCCGAGGCGTAGGGCGAGAGCCGCGAGGCCCTCGCCGCAGACCACCACCGGCGCGTCGACGATGGCCTGCCCCGCCGGGGCCGAATGCCCCTCGCTCATCGGCTCTTCTGCCAGGCCACCTGATCGCGCAGGTAGACCGGCTGAGCCAGATGCGGCGCCTCACCGCCCCCGGCCGCCAAGCGCTCGGCCGCCAGCAGCACCATCTCCTCGGCTGCCGGCTGCATGTCGGGCAGGTGCTGGCTGACGCCGGCCTGAACCGTCACCGGCAGCGTTTCCCACTGCGCCCAGCCGGAGCCCACGCCGACCCAGTCGGCCTCCTCGTGCCCGGCGGGCAGCGTCAGCCGTTCGGGCGACAGCAGC
Source organism: Halomonas sp. YLGW01 (assembly GCF_014840935.1). Lineage (NCBI taxonomy): Bacteria > Pseudomonadati > Pseudomonadota > Gammaproteobacteria > Oceanospirillales > Halomonadaceae > Halomonas > Halomonas sp. YLGW01. Next base: position 2,881,413 of record NZ_CP062005.1, read on the forward strand.
GCCTCCTCGGCGAGCCGGGTCAGCTGGCCGTCGTGGCACCGGTAGGCGGCTGTGTAGAGCTCGCCCATACGGGCATCGATGACCGGCAGCACATGGCGCAGGTGATGCCGGCGATGGCCGGCCAGCGCCAGGGCTTCCAGGGTCGAGACGCCGATCAGCGGCACCTCGAGGCCGAAGGCCAGCCCCTGGGCGACGCCGGCGGCGATGCGCAACCCGGTGAAGGAACCGGGCCCGTGCCCATAGGCCAGGGCATCCATGTCGGCGAGCGTCAGGCCGGCCTCGTCGAGCAGGTCGTCAACCATCGGCATCAGCCGACGCGTATGCTCGCGGGGCGCCAGCACGTAACGGGTCAGCAAGCGGTCGTCATGGCCGTCGCGGCGCTGCAGCAGGGCAGCGGAACAGGCACTCGAGGAGGCATCCAGGGCCAGCAGGGTCGGCATAGCGGTATCGGCGTCAGGAGATGTGGGGCGGCATTATACGCCGCGGCCGGAGCACGGGGAATGGGAGGAAAGGCGGCACGGGAGGGGCAGAAACGACCGAGGGCCCGCCATGGCGGGCCCTCGGGTCACGCGACAGGCTCGGATCAGCCTTCCAGGGCGTCGATCACCTGACGGGTGATGTCGTCGACGCTGCCCACGCCCTCGACCCGGTGATAGGCCGGAGCGTTGTCGGCATCTTCCTTGGCCCACTGCTGGTAGTAGTCGACCAGCGGTTCGGTCTGGTCATGATAGACCGACAGACGGTTGCGCACCGTGGATTCCTGATCGTCCTCACGCTGGATCAGGGCCTCGCCGGTGACGTCGTCCTTACCGATCTCCTTGGGCGGATTGTACTCGACGTGGTAGACCCGGCCGGAGCCCGGGTGCACGCGACGGCCCGCCAGGCGCTTGACGATCTCCTCGTCATCGACGGCGATCTCCAGCACGTGATCGATCTTCACGCCGGCATCCTTCATCGCATCGGCCTGGGGCAGGGTGCGCGGGAAGCCGTCGAACAGGAAGCCATTGGCGCAGTCCGGCTGACTGATGCGCTCCTTGACCAGGGCGATGATGATGTCGTCGGACACCAGGCCGCCGGTGGTCATGATTTCCTTGACCTTGAGGCCCAGTTCGCTGCCTTCCTTGACGGCGGCGCGCAACATGTCGCCGGTAGAGATCTGCGGAATGCCGAAGCGCTCGCAGATGAACTGGGCCTGGGTGCCCTTGCCGGCCCCGGGGGCGCCCAACAGGATCAAACGCATCAGAATGGCTCCTTGAAAGTGACTTCGTGTTAGAGAAAAAGGGTGAAGAGATGATGATCGCAGACAATACCGGGGCCACGCCCGTGAAACAAGCGACGCCCGGTCAGACCGGGACAATGATGACCGGGATCATCCTCGCCGGTCGCCATGGCATTTCCCAATAGCACTTTGGTCGGCCACCGCCGGAGGGCAGCCCCCTCGAGGCCTATGACGGCAAAAAAAAACGGCGCCCGCAGGCGCCGTTTCGGTGGCCGGCCCAGGGGGCCGGCGGGTCATGCAGATCGAATCACATCAACATCCGGCGGATGTCGGTCAGCGCCTGGGCCAGGAAGGCCGTGAAGCGCGCCGCATCGGCCCCGTTGACCGCACGGTGATCGTAGGACAGCGACAGCGGCATCATCAGGCGCGGCTCGAAGGCCTTGCCGTCCCACACCGGCTTCATCTGCGCCTTGGAGACGCCGAGGATGGCGACCTCCGGGGCGTTGACGATCGGCGTGAAGGCGGTGCCGCCGATGGAACCGAGGCTCGAGATGGTGAAGCAGCCACCGGTCATCTCGTCACGCTTGAGCTTCTTGGTCTGCGCCTTCTTGGCCAGTTCCACGGACTCCTTGGCCAGCTCGATCAGCGACTTCTGGTCGGCGTTGCGGATCACCGGGACCATCAGGCCATCCGGCGTGTCCACGGCCACCCCGATGTGCACGTACTTCTTGTGCACCAGGGTCTCGCCATCGCTCTTGAGGCTGACGTTGAACTGCGGGTACTTCTTCAGCGCGAAGGCACAGGCCTTGATCATGAACGGCAGCGGGGTCAGCTTGGCACCCTGCGCCTCGGCCTCGGCCTTCATCGACTTGCGGAAGGCCTCGAGCTCGGTGATGTCGGCCTCGTCGAACTGGGTCACGTGCGGGACGTTGAGCCAGCTGCGATGCAGGTTGGTGGCGCCCATCTTCATCAGGCGACCCATCGGCTTCTCTTCGATCTCGCCGAACTGGCTGAAGTCCTGATCCGGGATCGGCGGGATGCCGGCGCCACCGCTTGCCGCCGGTGCCGCGGCGGGAGCCGCCTTGCCCTGAGACGTGGACATCACCTGCTTGACGTAGCCGTGCACGTCTTCCTTCAGCACCCGGCCCTTGGGTCCGGTCGCCGAGACCCGAGACAGGTCAACGCCCAGCTCGCGGGCCAGCATGCGGACTGCGGGGCCGGCATGCACGCGCTTGCCATCGCTCGGCGCCTCGGCCGGCGCCGCCGCTTGCGGGGCGCTGGGCGCCGCACTCGGCTGGGGCTTGGACGCTGCGGCAGACTGCTGGGATGCTGCAGCCTGCTTCGGGGCGGGCTTGGCACCTGCCACCGGCGTGCCGGCCACCTCGACATAACCGATCAGATCGCCTTCGGAGACGGTGTCGCCTTCCTTCACGGCGAGCTCAACAAGCTTACCCTTGAAGGGACTCGGCACGTCCATCGAGGCCTTGTCGGACTCGAGCGTGATCAACGCATCTTCCTCGTTGATATCGTCACCGACGGCGACCGACACCTCGATGATCGGCACGTTCTCGCTGCCACCGATATCCGGAACCTTCAGCTCCTTGCGCTGAGGCTCGCCTGCCCCGGCGTCCTGCGGCTCGTCGGCTGCGCTCTCGACAGGCGCTTCGGCCGCCGGTGCGGCGGCGGTCTCGGGCTCGCCTTCACCCTCGTCGCCTTCGCCGGCGATTTCCATGGTGCCGATCACATCGCCTTCGGAGACGGTATCGCCTTCCTTGACCGCCAGCGAGACCAGCTTGCCGCTATGCGGGCTCGGCACGTCCATGGAGGCCTTGTCGGATTCCAGGGTGATCAGTGCATCTTCCGCGCTGACCTCGTCGCCCTCGGCGACGGCCAGTTCGATGATCGGCACATTCTCGCTGCCACCGATATCCGGCACCTTGATCTCGACGGTACGCTTGCCACCCGCCGCTTTCTTGGCCGGCTGAGCCTCGCTCTTGGGCGCAGCAGCGGCATCCTGACTGGCCGGTGCTTCCGGCTTCTCGTCGGCCTTCGGGGCCTCGCCACCACCCTCGGCTTCGAGCTCGAGGATATCGTCACCCTCGGAGACGGTATCGCCTTCCTTGACCAGCACCTTGACGACCTTGCCGCCCTTGGGCGCCGGGACATCCATGCTGGCCTTGTCGGACTCGAGAGTGATCATGGTGTCCTCGGCGGCGATTACATCGCCAACGGACACCCCGATCTCGATGATTTCGACATCGGTGCTGCCACCGATGTCGGGAACTTTGATGATTTCGCTGCTCAAGGTCGCGCTCCTTTCCTAATCATGCTCGCCGCAGTCGCAAAATGGCTCGGGAAGCGAGCCACGGGCCGGCCTCATGCCGTGGCCTCGTGGCTCGCCCTTCACCCGATCAACCCGTGACGGATGCCTCAGACATCCACCGGATTCGGCTTCGTCGGATCGATGCCATACTTCTTCATGGCATCCGCAACGACCTTGCGGTCGATCTCGCCACGCTCGGACAGCGCGCGCAGGGCGGCCACGGTGACGTAGTAGCGGTCCACCTCGAAGAAGCGACGCAGCTGCTCGCGGGTATCGGAGCGGCCATAGCCGTCGGTGCCCAGGACGTGGAAGTCGGTGGGCACCCAGGCGCGGACCTGGTCGGCATAGAGCTTCATGTAGTCGGTCGAGGCGATCACCGGGCCTTCACAGCCGTCCAGCTGCTGGACGATCCAGGGCTTCTCGCGCTTGTCGTCCGGCTCGAGGAACTGGTTGCGATCGTAGTCCAGCGCCTCGCGACGCAGCTCGTTGAAGCTGGTCACGCTCCAGACATCGGCGACGACGCCATGCTCGTCGGCCAGCATCTCGGCGGCGGCCTCGACCTCGCGCAGGATGGTGCCACTGCCCAGCAGCTGGACCCGCGGCGCCTTCTTGCTGTCGGCCTTGCCTTCGTGCAGGCGGTACATGCCGCGCACGATGCCTTCCTCGCAGCCCGCGGGCATCTCGGGATGCGTGTAGTTCTCGTTCATCACCGTGATGTAGTAGAAGCAGTTCTCGAGATCCTGGTACATCCGCTTCATGCCGTCCTGCACGATGACCGACACCTCGTGGCCATAGCAGGGATCGTAGGAGCGGCAGGTCGGCACCGTCGACATCAGGATATGGCTGTGGCCGTCCTGGTGCTGGAGACCCTCGCCGTTGATGGTGGTCCGACCGGCGGTGCCGCCGATCATGAAGCCGCGAGCCTGCAGGTCGCCGGCCACCCAGACCAGATCGCCGATGCGCTGATAGCCGAACATCGAGTAGTAGACGTAGAACGGAATCAGGGTCTTGTCATGGTTGGCGTAGGCGGTCGCCGCGGCCACCCAGGCGGCCATGGAACCGGCCTCGGTGATGCCTTCCTCGAGGATCTGGCCCTTCTTGTCCTCGCGGTAGTACATGATCTGGCCCGCATCGACCGGATCGTACTTCTGGCCACCGGAGGCGTAGATGCCCAGCTGGCGGAACATGCCTTCCATGCCGAAGGTACGCGCCTCATCGGGGATGATCGGTACCACCCGCGGGCCCAGCTGCTTGTGCTTGACCAGGCCGTTGAGCACCCGCACGAACGACATGGTGCTCGACACCTCGCGATCGCCCGAGCCCTTGAGCTGGGAGGCGAACATCTTGTCGTCGAGGCCCGGGATCTCGAGGGTCTCGTATTCCGTGCGGCGCTTGGGCAGGAAGCCGCCCAGCTTCTCGCGCTGCAGGAACAGGTACTTCATCTCCGGACTGTCTTCGTCGGGACGATAGTACGGGACCTCGCCGTTCTCGAGCTGCTTGTCGGAGATCGGCACGCCGAAACGATCGCGGAATTTCTTCAGCGCCTCGTGTTCCATGGACTTGATCTGGTGGGCTTCCATGTCGGCCTCACCGCTGCCGCCGCCCATGCCATAGCCCTTGACGGTATGCGCCAGCACCACGGTCGGGCGACCGTCGGCGTTGTGGACCGCCTCATGGTAGGCCGCGTAGACCTTCTGCGGATCGTGACCACCCCGGTTGAGACGGAAGATGTCGTCGTCGGAGTAGTCCTCGACCAGCTTGGCGGTCTCCGGGTACTTGCCGAAGAAATGCTCGCGGGTATAGGCGCCGCCATTGGCCTTGTAGTTCTGGTACTCGCCGTCGACCGCCTCGTCCATGCGCTTCTGCAGCATGTCGTGCTTGTCGCGCTCGAACAGCGGATCCCACTGACCGCCCCAGACCACCTTGATGACGTTCCAGCCGGCACCGCGGAACACGCCCTCGAGCTCGTCCATGATGCGGGAGTTGCCGCGCACCGGACCGTCGAGACGCTGCAGGTTGCAGTTGATCACGAAGATCAGGTTGTCGAGGTTCTCGCGGCTCGCCAGGTGCAGGGCACCCAGCGATTCCGGCTCGTCGCACTCGCCGTCGCCGAGGAATGCCCAGACCTTGCGGTCGCGCATGTCGGTCAGCTCACGGGAGTCCATGTACTTCATGACGTGGGCCTGGTAGATGGCCTGGATCGGCCCCAGTCCCATAGACACCGTCGGGAACTGCCAGTAGTCCGGCATCAGGTAGGGGTGAGGGTAGGACGGCAGGCCGCCGCCCTCGGCTTCCTGGCGGAAGCTGTCCATCTGCTCTTCGGTGAGCCGGCCTTCCATGAAGGAGCGAGCATAGATGCCCGGAGTCACGTGGCCCTGGATGTAGATCAGGTCGCCCTTGTGCTCGCCATCGTCGGCGCGGAAGAAGTGGTTGAAGCCCACTTCGTAGAGCGTCGCACAGGACTGGAAGCTGGCGATGTGCCCGCCCAGGCCCTTGTGTTTCTTGTTGGCGCGCAGTACCTGCGCCATGGCGTTCCAGCGGATCGCCGAGCGCAGCTTGCGCTCGATGAACATGTCGCCGGGGATCTTCGCCTCGCGATGCACCGGAATGGTGTTGCGATGGGGCGTATTGACAGAGAACGGCGGAACACGGCCATCGCGACGCAGGCGATCAGCCAGACGACTCAACAGGTACTGAGCACGCTCCTCGCCTTCCCGATCAACGACCGATGCCAGGGATTCCAGCCATTCCTTGGTTTCGGTCGGATCGAAATCTTCTCTTGCCTCCAGACTCATAGACGTCTCTCCGAATGAAGATATGGTGTCGGTCTGCCCTCACCCGGGAGGAGGGAGGGGCGTGTGGCGCTCTTCAGTGCGGGCGTGACCTTCTATGGATCACGTCTCCAGAATAGTGGGCATGGGGTGGCGTTCATGTAGTAAATTTACAGAGTGATACGCGCAATGCCCGGAATCAGGCCACGAAGATACCGCAAAGCCCAGCCCCTGCCAATTCCAGCAAAAAATGGAACGCATTTCCAAGATGCATATTGCATTGCAGCACAATGGCCTAGCGCATCACCCCCACAAGCCTAGCCGAAAGATCGACTCGTGTAGCCCCGCGACAAACGGCTTTACCAACGCTCACGTTTCCTCGTCGGGCACGGACGAAGACACCGTCAAAGGAACTGGCCGAGACACTGGCGAAAATAGGCCCAGTCGAAGGCAGGGCCCGGGTCGGTCTTGCGCAGCGGCGCGATGCGGGCATGGCTGGTGATGCGTTCGGGGGTGAGCGCGGGATAGTGTGTCAGCAGGTCGCGCACCACCCGCGAGAGGGTGGCGTACTGGGCGGCACGATAAGGGCTCTGCTCGTCGCCCTCGAGCTCGATACCGATCGCGAAGTCGTTGAGTTCCGCGCGCCAGGCCATACCATCGAACCAGCGCGAGCGCCCGGCATGCCAGGCGCGCCGCTCGAAGGGCACGAACTGCACGGCCTCGCCGTCGCGGCGAATCAGCAGATGCGCCGAGACCCGCAGGCCGGCGACCTGGGCGAAATAGGGATGGGCCTGCGGATCCAGGCGATTGGTGAACAGCCGTTCGATGGCATCCCCCGAGAAGACACCCGGCGGCAGGCTGATCGAGTGCAGCACCAGCGCCGAGACCTCGCCCGCGGGACGGGCGTTGTGGTTGGGTGACAATACCCGGCGTGCCGGTGCCCAGTAGCCCTGTGTGATACTCATGCAATGCCTCTCGTCTGACGGTTCTCCAGCGCGACCGGGGGACGCGCGCCGGGCGAGCAGCCTCATGTGACGCTCGAGGCCCGGATTCCCTATAATGGGGCATTGTCGCATCGATTCATCCGTCAGGCACCGCTGCCCCGCGCCGGTGCTGCCCACGCCAGGGAGCCCAGGCCCGCCATGCATTACCACGAAGCCCTCGCCGAAGAGATCCGCACCAGCGCCGCCCGGCTGTTGGCCGAGGACGTCGGCCCCGGCGACATCACCGCCCAGCTGATTCCCGAACGCCAGTGGGCCACCGCCCGGGTCATCACTCGCGAGCCCGCCGTGCTGTGCGGCGTGGCCTTCGTCGATGAGCTGTTCCGCCGCCTGGATTCCCGGGTGACGCTTCACTGGCAGCATGCCGACGGCGACCGGCTCGCCCCCGGCGATACCCTGCTCGAGCTCGAAGGCCCGGCCCGCAGCCTGCTGACCGGCGAACGTGCCGCCCTGAACCTGCTGCAGACGCTCTCCGGCACCGCCACCCGCACCCGCGCCTACGTCGATCTGATCGAGGACACCGGCGTGCGCCTGCTGGATACCCGCAAGACCCTCCCCGGCCTTCGCCTGGCCCAGAAGTACGCGGTGACCTGCGGCGGCGGCCACAACCACCGGGTCGGCCTCTATGACGCCTTCCTGATCAAGGAAAACCACATCGCCGCCTGTGGCGGGATCGCGGCGGCGGTCAAGGAGGCCCGCGGCATCGCCAAGGAGCTGCCGGTCGAGGTCGAGGTCGAGACCTTCGACGAGCTCGACCAGGCGCTGGCGGCCGGCGCCGACGTGGTGATGCTCGACAACTTCTCGCTGGACGACCTGCGCGAGGCGGTCAAGCGCAACGACGGTCGCGCCACCCTGGAAGCCTCCGGCAACGTCAGCGACGCCACCCTGCGCGCGATCGCCGAAACCGGCGTCGACTGCATCTCCAGCGGCGCCCTGACCAAGGACGTTAAGTCCATCGACCTGTCGATGCGCGTCCTGGACAGCGAGACCCGCTGAGGCGACCGCCCGCACCGCCCCCACTTCGGGTCTCGGCGCGGCAGGCTCCATCTCGGCCTGCCCGCCGCCCATGACGGGGCCCGCCATATGACCGAACCTGTCACATGACCGAGTCCGTAATAAGAAAGACCCCGTCCGGCGATACCGGGCGGGGTCTTTCGTGAGACGACGGCACAGGTATCGGGCCGGCTTCCGCCCGCGCGCTAACCGGTCGAGAGGAGGCCGCTCAGGTCTCCAGCAGTTCCAGCCGCTTGACCAGGCGAACCCGCGGCAGACGCTCGCCGCCGCGCTCCACCCACTCCTCGCCCTCCTGCTGCCAGCCGCGCTGGGTGAGGCGGGCGGCGAGCATCAGGCTCGCCTCGATACGCAACCGGTCAAGCCCCTGTTCCCGAAACACCCTCTCCGCATGCTGAAGCAGGGTGCTGCCGATGCCCCGCCGGCCAAGCGACGGCCAGACGTAGAGCGTCTCGATGCGCCCCTCGCCGTCGCCGCCCTGACCCAGCTCCAGAAAACCTACGCAGCGCCCGTCGCAGGCCGCCACCAGGGTCGGATGGAGCAGCTGGCGGGCGGCCCAGGCGCTGCCTTCCCGGGGCAGCGCCGAGGCCCAGGCGCGGCGCTGCTCGACGCTGTAGTGCTCGGCCGCACCCTGCATCACCGCGTGATGAAAGACCTCGGCCTGATCGGCGCCGTCGGCGGGCAGGGCATCGCGGTAGACGATGCGCGCCTTCCCGGCGCGGGGTCCCGTCTCAGCCACGCTCATCGTGTCCTCCTGTCGTGCGTCTAGTCCTGTCGTCCCTGGCGTCAGGCGACGCCCCGTCGAGGCGCACCTCGTCGAAGCTCGCCGCCAACGGGTGATCGCCGGTGGTCATGCCGCTCTCTCGTACCAGCTGGCAGGTGACGAGCCCGGCCACGCGGGCGGCGTCGAGCTCGGCGACCACATCCGACAGAAAGAGGATCTCCTCAGGCGCCCTGCCGATCGCCTCGACGATGCGTGCATAACTCGCGGCCTCGCGTTTGGGGCCGGTGGTGGTGTCGAAGTAGCCCGCGAACAGCCCCGTGAGATCGCCCAGGTCGCTATGGCCGAACAGCAGTTGCTGGGCCTTCACCGATCCCGAGGAATAGACGTAGAGGTCGCGCCCGGCGGCCTGCCAGCGCGTAAGCGCCTCGGCGGCGTCGGGATAGACGTGCCCGGTGAAGTCGCCGGCCCGGTACCCCGCCTCCCAGATCATGCCCTGCAGTGCCTTGAGCGGCGTGGCCTTGCGATCCTCATGGATCCAGCCCTCGAGAATGACGATCAGCCGATCGAGATCCGCATCCGGCTCACCGGCCTCCTCGCGGGTCGCCTCGAGCTGCTTGGCGACCTCGTCCTCACGATGGTGACGGCGCAGGAAATCGCCGAGATGCCGGCGGGCATAGGGGAAGAGCACCTCATGGACGAAGGCGATGGAGCCGGTGGTGCCCTCGATGTCGGTGACGATGGCGCGAATCATGCCACGCCTCCCTGAGCCTTTTCCGCGGCCTCGGCCTGGCCGGTCGGCAAGGCCTCGAAACGCGGGAAGCGCGCGGCGATGGTCTCACCGGTGAAGTTCGCCACCCAGCCCTCGGGGTTGGTGAACAGGCGAATGGCGGTGAAGTGTGGCGCCGGCCCCATGTCGAACCAGTGCGGCGTGCCTGCCGGCACCGACATCAGATCCCCCTGGGCGCAGCCCACCGCATAGACCCGTTCGCCGAGGTGCAGGTAGAAGATGCCCTCGCCACGCACGAAGAAGCGCACCTCGTCCTCGCCGTGGCGATGCTCGTCGAGAAACTTGGCGCGCAGTGCATCCTTGTCCGGATGCTCCGGGGTCAGGCCGATCACGTCGGCGGTGGCGAAGCCGTTCTCGGCCTTGAGCCGATCGATCTCCTCGGCGTAGGCGGCGAGCACCACGTCGGGATCGGCGTCGGGCGCCAGGTCGGCCTTGGTGGCCCAGCGCTCGAAACGGATGCCGTGCGCCGCGAGCTCAGCGGCGATGCGCTCGCCGTCACGGGTGGTCAGCAGCGGCTGGTCGGGGTCATGATCGGAATAGACGTTGAGAAAGCTCATGGCAGTGCTCCATCGGGCAAGGCGAGCGGGCAGGCCGTGGCTTGCCGTATCGCGGACCGCCCCGGTTAGCGGGCGCGGCGCATCATCAGTTCACAGTCGAAAAGGAAATCCAGCGCCTCGACCTGGCGCAGGCAGCCGGTCATGTCCCGGGCCCAGGTGTAGAGGCCGTGGCCGCGGATCAGGTAGGCGCGGGTGTCGAGGCCCTCCAGGCGCTCGCGCACGATGTCGGCCAGCGCGGCGATGTCCTGGCTGTTATCGACGATCGGCACCGCAAGCGCCGTGTCATGGCTGCTGACGCCCTCGATCGCCTTCTGCAGCTCGAAGCCCTCGAGCCACAGGGTTTCACCCCCGACCAGGCGCGACAGCACGGTCGCCGCCCGGGAATGGGTGTGCAGCACGGCGCCGGCTTCGGGCCGGTCCTCGTAGAGCTGGCCGTGCAGGCGCGCCTCGTCGGAGGGCTTCTGGGGGCTGCCGACGGGCGTGACGGCGAAGTCGGTGACCATGACGTCGGCCGGCGTCAGCCGCCCCTTGTGGCGGCCCGAAGCGGTCACCGCCATGTGAGTCGCATCCAGGCGCACCGAAAAGTTGCCGCCGGTGGCCGGCACCTGGCCGGCCCGGTACAGCTCGTCTCCGGCGGCCACGATGGCCTGCTGGGCGCGGGCCAGTTGCTCGAGATCGATCACCGCTTTCTCTCCTGTGATTAAGCCGCCAGCCTACCGAAGCCGCGCGCCGTCGCCAATCTTCCCGATACCGCAGGACGCGCCGTGCGCCGCCCGGGCAGGCACGGCATAATGGCGCCCATGACTGCTCATCCCGCCTCCCCCGCCAACCGCTTCGCCCTCACGCCCATCGGACGCATCGAGAGCGACTACCCGGACAAGTTCGGCATCCCTCGCCAGCCGGGACTCGCCCCGGCCGCCCGCGCTCGCCTGGTGCTGCTGCCGCCCTATGACGACCCGCTCTCGGTGCGCGGCCTCGAGGCCTTCAGTCACCTGTGGCTGACCTTCGTCTTTCACCACAGCCCGGAGCGCTGGACGCCGCTGGTGCGCCCGCCACGCCTGGGCGGCAACGCCAGGGTCGGGGTCTTCGCCAGCCGCAGCACGCACCGTCCCAACCGCCTGGGGCTGTCGCTGGTCGAGCTTCGGGGCATCGACACCGGCAACGGCGGCGTGGCGCTCGAGCTTTCCGGCCACGACCTGCTCGACGGCACCCCGGTACTCGACATCAAGCCCTATCTGCCCTGGGCGGAGGCGCGGCCGGAGGCCAGCGCCGGCTTCGCCCCTGCCGCCCCTGCCCGTTGTCCGGTGGCCTTCTCCGACGAGGCCGCGGCGGCGCTTGAGCGGCGCGATGATGCCGCCTCGCTGCGCGCGCTGATCACCCAGGTCCTGGCCCAGGACCCGCGTCCCGCCTATCGCCGTGGCGCCGAGGCGCGGGTCTACGGGGTGCGGCTTCGCGATGTCGACGTGCGCTTTCGCGCCGAGGAGCACGAGGGCGGCACACGCCTGCGGGTGGTGGCGCTGGTCGAGGACGGCGGCTCCCCATGACGACCGCGACCGGGGTGGCGACACCGGCTGAGGCGGGTAAGGGCTTCCCCGCCGCACCTCGCCTCCCCCTCGCAGACGACGGCCACACAGGGGCTCCGTCAAAGTGTGATGAACCAAAAAAGGGGCCCGCGGGCCCCTTGCTCTGTCTTGCTCTACTTGCGTGCTATCGCTCGGTTCGCCGGACTCAATCGAAGCTGACACCGATGCGACGGCCGACTTCCTCGTAGGCCTCGATCACGCCGCCCAGGCCTTGGCGGAAGCGGTCCTTGTCGAGCTTCTCGCGGGTCTTGGCGTCCCACAGCCGGCAGCCGTCCGGCGAGAACTCGTCGCCGAGCACGATCTGGCCCTTGAAGACGCCGAACTCGAGCTTGTAGTCGACCAGCAGCATGCCACCCTCGGCGAACAGCGCCTTGAGCACATCGTTGACCTTGAAGGTCAGCGCCTTCATTTCCTTGAGCTGCTCCTGGGTGGCCCAGCCGAATGTCTCGGCCAGCGACTCGTTGATCATCGGGTCGTGCTGGGCGTCATTCTTCAGGAACAGCTCGAAGGTCGGCGGCGTCAGCGTCTGGCCTTCCTCGACGCCGAGGCGCCGGCACAGGCTGCCGGCGGAGATGTTGCGCACCACGCACTCCACCGGCAGCATGTCGAGCTTCTTGACCACGCATTCGGTGTCCGAGAGCAGGCCATCGAAGTGGGTCGGAATGCCGGCGTCCTGCAGCTTGCCCATGATGAAGGCATTGAACTTGTTGTTGACCATGCCCTTGCGCGCCAGGGATTCCATGCGCTCGCCGTCGAAGGCGCTGGTGTCGTCGCGGAATTCGAGGATCAGGCGATCCGGGTCATCGGTGTGGTAGACCGACTTGGCCTTGCCGGCGTAGAGCTCTTGACGCTTTTCCATGAGGGGTCTCCGAATGGGGAGGTGGCTTGAAGGGGCTGCAAACAGGGATGGTGAAACGGTGCCATGAACGAATACTAGCGGATGGTCTGCCAATCCAGGCCCTGGTCCTGGGCGGCCACCACCAGCCGTGATTCATCGCCATCGAGCAGCGGCACCAAGGCCTCCAGGGCAAGCTCGGGGCGGTTGTTGTGTTCGGACAGGTGCGAACAGACGATGCACTGCAGCCGGTCGAGCCCGACCCCCGCCAGCAGCGTCGCCGCCTGCGGGTTGGCCAGGTGCCCCCAATCACCGCCGACACGGCGCTTGAGACGCGGCGGGTAGGGGCCATCGGCCAGCAGCTGCCGATCGTGATTGCACTCGAGGATCAGCGCATCGCACCCCACGAAGGCCCGGATCACATGGGCACTGGGATGGCCCAGATCGGTCACCACGCCCAACCGCCGCCCGTGGGCGCTGAGGTGGAATTGTACCGGTTCCCGGGCATCGTGGGGTACGGTCACCGGCATGACCTCGATCCCGCCGACGGCGAAGGCCGCCTGGGGCGTGATCCACTCGTGGCGCGGCACCTGCTTGAGGCGCCCGGACAGCCAGGTGCCCGGGGTCAGGTAGACCGGCATGCCGTAGCGTCGCGCCAGGGGCCCGACGCCACCGATATGATCGCCGTGCTCGTGGGTCACCAGCACCGCCGCGACCTGCCTGGGATGCAGGCCCAGCCGGGCGAGCCGCCGCTCGGTCTCGGCCAGGCCGAAGCCGCAGTCGATGAGCAGGTGGGTCTCGCCGTCGCTGACCAGGGTGGCATTGCCCTTGCTGCCGCTGCCCAGCGACGCGAAGTGCAGGGCGCGTGATGCCGGTGGCATCAGCGCAACAGCGAGGCCAGCCGGCCCAGCAGGTCACGCTCGCCGGCATCGTCCAGCGAAGGCTCACCGGCACTCTCGACCGTGAGGCGCGCCTGGCCCTCGGCCGCCGGCACCACGCTGAGTCGCGCCCGTCGCGGCGTCTGGTCGCCGAACAGCCGACCGAGGATCCCGGCATGGCGCTCGGCCAGCGGCAGGTAGGCGACCAGGAAGGAACCGGCGCCGGCGTCCTGATCCAGGAGCTCCTGCTCGGGCCGGTCGAAGTCCCGCTCGAACAGGTGGCTGAGCTCCGCCCAGGCCTGATCGGGGGCGGCATCGATCAGCAGCGCACGCTCGCCGGCACTGCCGACCAGGCGCGCCGCTGCCGCGCCCACCGTCTCCTGACGGGACAGGTTCGAGGCCATGGCGGTCTGACCGCGGGCGCTCAGGTAGCCGGCCAGAGCATCCAGGCAATCGTCGAGGGCCGACCCGTCCTGCTCGCAGCGCACTTCGCTGGTGGCCCCCAGGCCTTCACGCACCGCGATCACGCCCTCGGGCGTGGTCAGCCGGCGCGCCTGGTCGTCGCGCTCCCTGACGCTCAGCCGCTGGCGCTCGCCGAACTCGACGATCCGAGGCCAGACCTGGGCGGGCGGCTCGTTGACCACCAGCCAGCTCGCCTCGCCCATGCGGCGACGCTCGATATAGTCGCGCACCGCCGGCAGGGGCCTGGGCGCGGTGAAGTCGTCATCCCTCTGGCGGAAGGGCCGGTTGGCCTGGGGCACCGGCATCGCGGCGCGGCCGTCGCGGAGTTCGCTGTCGGCCGGCAGCGTCAGGGGCGTGATGCTCTCGGCCTCGACATAGGCGTCACTGCGGTCGTCGTAATAGCCGCCACTGGTGCAGCCGGCCGTTGCCAGAGCAACGGCCGCCACCAGCGGCATCCAGTTCGTGGCAGCTCTCATGCATCCACCTTGGTTGTCAGTCAGCGAAAGCGCGTTCAGTCGTCGCTGGCACCGGCCAGCTGCAGCGCCTCGCCGACCGTGGAATGGTATTTCTCGGACAGCCAGGTCAGCGGCAGACGGATGCCCTGCTCGGCATAGCCCATATGATGGAGAGCCCACTTGACCGGAATCGGGTTGGCCTCGATGCCGAGCTGGGTGTGCAGCGGCATCAGTCGGGTGTTGATCTGATGCGCCTTGTCCGCATCGCCAGCCACCGCAGCGGCACACAGCTCGTGCATCGCCTTGGGCACCACGTTGGCCGTCACCGAGATGTCGCCGTGGCCGCCCATCAGCATGAAATCACAGGCAGTGGCGTCGTCGCCGGAATAGAGCATGAAGCCCGTGCCCTTGAGGCGCTCGATCAGATCCTCGGCGCGCTCCAGGTTGCCGGTGGCGTCCTTGAGGCCGACGATGTTATCGACCTCGGCCAGACGCACCACCGTCTCATTGTAGATGTCCGAGCAGGTGCGGCCGGGCACGTTGTAGAGGATCACCGGCAGGTCGCTGGCCTCGGCGATGGCCTTGAAGTGCTGGTACAGCCCTTCCTGGGTCGGCTTGTTGTAGTAGGGCGCCACCGTCAGGCAGTAGTCGGCACCGACCTCCTTGGCGTAGCGAGTCAGCTCCACCGCCTCGGTGGTGTTGTTCGAGCCGGTACCGGCGATGACCGGGATACGGCCGCCGACCTCTTCCACCACGGTACGAATGACATCGAAATGCTCGGCGAAGGACATGGTGGTCGGCTCGCCGGTGGTGCCGGCGGCGACGATGGCATCGGTGCCGTTGTCGAGATGGAAGGTCACCAGGCGACGCAGCGCCTCCCAGTCGATCTCTCCGTTGGCCTTCATCGGCGTCGCCAGGGCGACGATACTGCCTGTGATCATCTTCTTTCCTCTACAAACGCCTGAGCATCAGCCGCCGCAGATGATGGCGCTGATGGGTCTACCGGGAAATGGAGCCAGGGGTTAGATGGTACTCAGGCCGCCAGAGCCTGTACAGAACCCAGCGCAAGGACTTTGCCCCCGGCCGCCTCGCCTTCGACACGCCTTTACAGCGCCGCCACGCTGGCGTGTAATCCTTGCACAAGTTATGGGCGCGGCCACGCCAGTGACCGGCGCCGCCCGTCCGGCCCCGCCGGATCCACGACACCACTCAAGGAGCCCCTCATGAGCCTAAGCCTCGGCCAGCCCGTGCCCGACTTCACCGCCACCGCCACCGGCGACACCACCGTGACCCTGTCCGAACTGAAGGGCAGGCAGGTGGTGGTCTACTTCTACCCCAAGGCCAGCACCCCGGGCTGCACCACCGAGGGCGGCGACTTTCGTGATCGCAAGGACGCCTTCGACGCCGCCAACACCGTGATCCTCGGGGTCTCCCGGGACGGCATTCGCGCCCAGGAGAACTTCAAGGCCAAGCAGGCCTTCAACTTCGAGCTGATCTCCGACAAGGACGAGACGGTCTGCCGGCTGTTCGACGTGATCAAGCTGAAGAAGCTCTACGGCAAGGAGCACCTGGGGATCGAGCGCAGCACCTTCCTGATCGATGCCGAGGGCAAGCTCGCCCGGGAATGGCGGGGCGTCAAGGTCAAGGGCCATGTCGAGGAGGTACTCGAGGCGGCAAAGGCCCTGCACGCAGGCTAAACCCTGGAAAGCCCCCGCCACTTCCTTCGAAGCCCCCGCCGCCTCTCAGGGGCGGCGGGAAGCCCTGGCGGGCTGTCCTCACGGCTCGGGCAGCTCACCGCTCAGCGGCTGCTCGACGTGTTCCTTGATGCCCCGCGGCCAGGCATAGACCAGCGCCTTGAGCAGGGTCGCCAGCGGAATCGCGAAGAAGATCCCCCAGAACCCCCAGATGCCGCCGAAGAACAGCACCGCCAGGATGATCGATACGGGGTGCAGGTTGACCGCCTCGGAGAACAGGATCGGCACCAGCACGTTGCCGTCCAGGGCCTGCAGCACGCCGTAGGCGAGGATCACGTACAGGAACTGATCACCGATCCCGAAGTGGAAGCCCGCGACCGCCGCCACCGGCAGGGTCGCCACGGCGGCGCCGATGAAGGGGATCAGCACCGACAACCCCACCAGCATGCCCAGCAGCGCCGAGTAAGGCAGGCCGAAATAGGCGAAGGTCAGGAAGCCGGCGCTGCCGACGATCACGATCTCGATGAACTTGCCGCGCACATAGTTGGCGATCTGGGCATCCATCTCGTGCCAGATGCGAGTCATCAGATCACGCTTGCGGGGCATCAGCCACAGGGTGAAGCCGACCAGCCGCTCCCGGTCCTTGAGCATGAAGAACACGAGTATCGGCACCAGCACCAGGTAGATGATCAGATCCATCAGGTTGCCCAGCGAGGCCAATGACAGGGTCAGGGCCCGCTGGCCGACCTGGGTCAGCTCGCGGCCGGCGGCGTCGATCCAGGCCTGGATCTGGTCCGGGGTGACCAGGTTGGGGTAGCGCAGCTGCAGCTCGTCGAGGAAGCGCTGCCCGCTGGCGAACATGCGCGGGATCTCCTGCACCAGGCTGACCAGCTGATTCCAGATCAGCGGCATGACCACCAGCGCCATCGCCAGCAGGATGCCAAGGAAGCCCACGAACACCACCAGCACCGCCATGAAGCCCGGTACATGGCGCCGGGTCAGCCAGTTCACCGCCCCCTGCAGCAGGAAGGCGATCACCAGCGAGGTAAGGAAGGGCGCCAGCATGCCGCCCAGCCACACCACCGCGGCGGTGCCGACGATCAGCAGCATCAGCAGGATCACCGCTTCCTCGTCGGAGAAGTAACGTTCGAGCCAGCCCGAGAACAGCGTCTTCAGCGTCATGCCGAGCGCTCCCGGTCGCCCTTGCGCAGCCAGTAATGATAGACCTCGCCGCGGGCTTCCCGGGCGGGCATCTCGTGGGCGCTCTGAGCAACAAAGGACTCGAAGTCCCGCCAGGAACCGGCATCGGTCGCGAGCACCTCGAGCACCTGCCCCGCCGTCAGCCGCGACAGCGCCTGCTTGGCCTTGAGCAGCGGCAGCGGGCAGGGCAGGTCACGGGCGTCGAGTACATCGTCTGCTTGCAAGGTCATGCCGTCTCCCGAAACAATGGGAATGAAGGTCGGGCCGCCCGACGGCCCTCAGTACACGGCACTTTAGCGGATCGGCGGCGGTCGGAGAAGGAGGCACGCCTCACCCGAGCGCCCACGCACAAGGAACATCATGCCATTACCCCGGAAGGCCTGGCGACACGCCACCACCGCACTGATCCTTGCCGGCGCCCTGATCACGACGCCGGCCCCAGCCATGGCGTTCGATCTGCCACAACTGGGATCGGCCACCAGCGGCGTCAACCCGAGCGAAGAATACCGCCTGGGTCGGACCTGGCTCCGGCAGTTCCGTGCCCGGGCGCCACTGTGGCAGGACCCGATCAGCCGCGACTACGTCGATGCCCTGATCGCAAGGCTGCTGCCCGACAGCGGCTTCCAGGGCGGCCGGCCGCTGGTCACCCTGGTCGACAGCCGGTTGCTCAATGCCTTTGCGGTGCCCGGCGGCGTGATCGGCGTCAACGCCGGCCTGTTCGCCTTCGCGGAGGATGAGGCCGCCCTGGCCTCGGTGCTGGCCCATGAACTGGGCCACCTCTCGCTGCGCCACTACGCCCGTCAGCAGGCCCGAGTCGAGGAGACCCAGCTGCCGACCATGGCCGCGATGCTGGCCGGCATGCTGATCGCCGCCGGTGGCGGCGGCGACGCCGGCATCGCCGCCGCCATGGGTTCCCAGGCCGCCTTCATCCAGGATCAGCTGGCCTACTCCCGGCGCTTCGAGCAGGAAGCGGATCGCCAGGGCCTCCAGGTGCTGCGAGACGCCGGCTACGATCCCCAGGCGATGGTGGAGATGTTTCGAGCCATGCAGCGCCAGTCCGCCCTGCAAGGCGGCAACCCGCCGGAATTCCTGCTCACTCACCCCGTCACCGAATCGCGCATCAGCGACGCCCAGGCTCGAGCCGCGGGCCTGGGCGCCGGCGAGCTGCGCGACCCGGGGCCCCTGTATGACATGGTACGGGCCCGTGCCCTGCTGACGATTCACCGGGACGCACCGCCCCAGGCCGCCAGCCTGCTCGCCCAGGGCGACGCCGCTCCGGCGGCCGAGCGCTATCTGGCGGCCCTGATCCGCGCCCGCGGAGGCGATCTCGCCGGCGCCCTCGCGACCCTCGACACCCTGACCCGGGAGTGGCCGGATCTGCCGCTGATCCCGACCAGCGCCGCCGAACTGGCCCTGGACGCCGGCCGGCACGGCGAGGCGCTCAGGCGCAGCCAACACCTGCTGCGCCTGATGCCGGACTACCTGCCGGCGCGACTGATCGAGGCCGAGGCCCTGCTGCAACAGGATGCCCGGGCCGCTTTCGAAGCGCTTCGCGATCTCGCCGAGGCGCACCCGGAGGACCCGCAGGTATTCACCCTGCTCGCCGAGGCCGCCGGACGCAGTCAGCGCGCGGCCTGGAGCCACCTGGCCCGCGCCGAACAGCTCCAGCTGACCGGGCGCATCACCCAGGGAATCCGCCAACTGGACATCGCCGAGGAGCTGGCCAAGCAGGAAGGCGAGATCGGCATCGGTGGACGTATCAGCGAGCGTCGCGAGGCCTTCGAGACGTATCGCGAGGCCATGAAGGAGTTCCAGTAGCCCTCCTCCAGCGAGCCCCTGCGGCTGCACGGCAGGCCCACACGACCAGCGATGGCTCGCCACCGGAGCGCCTCCCCCGGCTTCATTCGGCCGAGAAAAAGGCTATGTCCCCGTTACGTGTTGCACGGGACGCCCGACCGCTTCCTGAAGACAGTGAACAGGCTGTATCGCCGTTGCATAGCGCTCCAGCAGGCGCCGCCAGCCGAGATAGTTGACGAGATACTTGGTGGCGACGCCATGAAACCGGGCGATCCAGCGCTTCAATCGGCTGTGGTAGGCATTCACGTTCTGGATATGAAAAGCGCCCGCCTGGACTCGCTGCCCGAGCTTGGCATGCACCACCCGATGGGTGATACCGCACTCTCTGGCAAAGGCCGCATATACACTGGCACCGTCGGTGCACAACACGGATTCGCGATCGACCAGGGGCGTTAGCGCCTCCCGCACATGCCGCGCGTCGAGTTTTTCCAGCTGGAAATCGGCCGTGTGGCCTGCTCGGTCGCGCACCACCATGACTGGAATCTGGTCCGGTCCAATGCC
This sequence comes from Halomonas sp. YLGW01, assembly GCF_014840935.1. Lineage (NCBI taxonomy): Bacteria > Pseudomonadati > Pseudomonadota > Gammaproteobacteria > Oceanospirillales > Halomonadaceae > Halomonas > Halomonas sp. YLGW01. The sequence continues at coordinate 2,901,271 of NZ_CP062005.1, forward strand.
TCTTGTCGCCCCGACACCCCCTCGCTTACGCGAGGGGCGTGGCAGATGACGCTGGCCTTTGAAGGATTCCAGGAAGAAGGTTTCGTCCGCCTCGACGATGCCGGCTTCGCGTGTGTCGCTATGCTCAGCGACCCGTGTCAGAAAACGATGTCGCCATCGGAAGGCCGTATTCTTGCTTATCCCACAGCGGCGCGCGGCCTCTCTTACCGTGTGCCCTTCGATCAGGGCCTGGGAATAGTCCAGCCAGCACTCGGCATGACGAAGGCGCGCCAGTGGCGTGGCCGTCAAGGCATTGCAGGTACGATGGCACTCCCGGCACCGGTAGCGGCGCAACCCGCGGCTCCAGCCCCACGGAGCTAACGACGCGGCATTGGCTGCACAGTGTGGGCAGGCCCGGTGCGCTGGCAAGGTATCGAGGAGTGCGTCTTGCTGGGGTCGCTTTTGAAGCTGACACCGAAGAAGGTGCTTTTGCCTGGTGTTGAGTTGGGTCAGCTGACCAAGCCAGTGCTGGAAGGCGTGAGCATCCATGAGCAGGTACCTCTTCAAGGCATCTACTAACAGGATAGCTTTCCAACACGTAACGGGGACATAGCCGAGAAAAAACCCGCGACGGTGTCGCGGGTTTTTCGATGGAGGCATGGCTCAGGCGTTGAAGTTGAGCATCCGCTCCAGGGGCCTCAGCGCCTTCTCGCGCAGGGCATCATCGACCAGAATCTCGCCGCTCTGCTCGCGCAGGGCACCGGCCAGGTTGTCCAGAGCGTTCATGGCCATCCACGGACAGTGAGCGCAACTCTTGCAGGTCGCGCCGCGCCCGGCGGTAGGGGCCTCGAACAGGGTCTTCTCCGGCACCGCCTGCTGCATCTTGAAGAAGATGCCGCGGTCGGTGGCCACGATCAGCTTGTCCTGGGGCAGCTCCCTGGCGGCCTTGATGAGCTGCGAGGTGGAACCCGCCACGTCGGCCAGCTCGACCACAGACGCCGGGGACTCCGGGTGCACCAGCACCGCGGCCTCCGGATAGAGCGCCTTCAGATCCTCGATGCCCTTGGCCTTGAACTCCTCGTGAACGATGCAGGCACCGTCCCAGAGCAGCATGTCGGCACCGGTCTGCTTTTGGATGTAACCGCCCAGATGCTTGTCCGGGGCCCACAGGATCTTCTCGCCGCGGGCCTTGAGGTGCTCGATGACATCGACGGCGATCGAGGAGGTCACCACCCAGTCGGCGCGCGCCTTCACCGCCGCCGAGGTGTTGGCATAGACCACCACGGTGCGGTCGGGGTGAGCATCACAGAACGCCGCAAACTCGTCGGCCGGGCAGCCCAGGTCCAGCGAGCAGGTCGCCTCCAGGGTCGGCATCAGCACGCGCTTTTCCGGAGAGAGGATCTTGGCGGTCTCGCCCATGAAGCGCACGCCGGCCACCACCAGGGTCGAGGCCTCGTGGCGGGCGCCGAAGCGGGCCATCTCCAGGGAATCGGCCACGCAGCCACCGGTTTCCTCGGCGAGTTGCTGGATGGCGTCGTCGGTGTAGTAATGGGCGACCAGCACGGCATTTCGCTCGTGCAGCAGGCGCTTGATTTCATCGATACGCACTTCGTCCTCGGCGGGAATCCGCGTCGGGCAGTACGCTCGGGCCAGATGCTCGCGCACCTCGGCTCGGGAGGTCATGATCGTCATCGTGTCTACCACTGTGACTGGCAGGGGCTCCCCCTGCATGGCACCAGATGCCTCGGCAGGCTTGTTCACAACAGGCACCGAGACTCCAGAGGGCATGGACGGTGCGTCTCCCGCACGGCCTGCCCAATACGTCATTCTAGCCCGAAAGACGGCGACTGTCGTCGCTCATACATCCCAGGGTCAAGCGGTGACTGGGACCGGGACGGCGGAAAGCGGCGCATCGGCGGACCCTGCATAACAAAACGCCCCGATCTCGGGGAGATCGGGGCGCTTCGTCGTAATCTGGTGGGTCGTGTAGGATTCGAACCTACGACCAATTGGTTAAAAGCCAACTGCTCTACCAACTGAGCTAACGACCCGCAGTCATATCCCGAACGGGGACATGCAGCGGCGGTGATGGTGGGTCGTGTAGGATTCGAACCTACGACCAATTGGTTAAAAGCCAACTGCTCTACCAACTGAGCTAACGACCCGCCGCCGGGCCGTCGAGATGGTGGGTCGTGTAGGATTCGAACCTACGACCAATTGGTTAAAAGCCAACTGCTCTACCAACTGAGCTAACGACCCGCTCGACAGGGCGCATAGGTTACTCGTATGACCCTGTCTTGGCAAGCCTTTTCAGGCAATTTTTCAGCGCTTGCGCTGTCCGCCCGGCTTGCGCATGCCCTGCACCGGGCGACGCTTGCGCTTGTCGCGACTCCAGCGGTTCTTCTCGTCCGGGGTCAGCTCCGGCACCTTGCGAGATTCGAGGCCGGCCAGGGTCGACAGATCATCGACCTCGGCCTGGGTCAGCTCGGTCCACTCGCCGGCCTTGGCCCGCTTGTCGAGGAAGATATTGCCGTAGCGCACCCGCTTGAGGCGGCTCACGGTCAGCCCCTGGGATTCCCACAGGCGGCGTACCTCACGGTTACGGCCTTCCATGATCACCACATGGAACCAGGTGTTGATGCCTTCGCCGCCGAACTCCTGCACGTCGGTGAAGTGGGCGGGGCCATCGTCGAGCATCACGCCCTCGACCATCGCCTTGACGTTGGCCTGGGTGACCTCGCCCATCACGCGCACCGCGTACTCACGCTCGATCTCGGTGGAGGGATGCATCAGGCGATTGGCCAGCTCGCCATCGGTGGTGAACAGCAGAAGGCCGCTGGTGTTGATGTCCAGGCGGCCGACGGCCACCCAGCGTTCGCCCTTGAGACGCGGCAGGCGCTCGAAGACGGTGCGACGACCCTCCGGGTCCTTGCGGGTGCACAGCTCGCCCTCGGGCTTGTTGTACATGATCACCCGCCGGGTGCTCTCGGCGGCGGTCTTGAGATTGACCGGCCGGTCGTCGAGGCTGACCCGATCCCGGGGCTCGATGCGATCGCCGAGGCTCGCCACCTGGCCGTTGACCTTGACGCGCCCGGCACTGATGGCGGTTTCCATCTCGCGGCGCGAGCCGAAGCCGGCACGGGCCAGCACTTTCTGCAGTTTTTCGCTTGTGGTGTTCATGACTCTGAGGGTGTCTCGTCAGATGAGTGATCCGTTCCCGCGCGGCCGTCGTCGTCGACGGTCGACACTTGGCGGGCACGGTCGGCCAGGCGTGCTTCGAGATCGGCGAAGCTGAGCCCGGCCTGCGTGGACGCCTTCCCGGCGTGTGGGTCCGCGTCGGCCATCCCGACCGTCGCGTGTTCGTCGTCGGACGCCGTGGCGTCCGCATTGGAGGCCTCGGCCCCCGAATCCTGTTCCGGCTCCTGGGCTTCTGCCGACGCGGCGACGCCCGAACCCTCGTCGCCGTCCGCGCTTGCATCCTCCGACTCTGGCGACCCGGCCTCGTCATCGTCAGGCGAGGAGGCCTTCGGGGCCGTCTCGCTCTGGGCACCGGCGGCGCGCTCGAGCTCGCCCAGCCGCGCCTCGAAGTCCTTCAGCTCGTGCATCGGCGGCAGACCATCCAGGGTCTTGAGGCCGAAGTCATCCAGGAAGGCGCGGGTCGTGGCATACACCGACGGCCGCCCAGGCACGTCCCGCTGCCCGACCACCCGGATCCAGCCCCGCTCGGTCAGGGTACGCATGATCGAGCTGGAGACCGCCACCCCGCGCACCTCCTCGATATCGCCGCGGGTCACCGGCTGACGATAGGCAATCAGCGCCAGGGTTTCCAGCAGCGCCCGGGAATAGCGCTGGGGACGCTCGTCCCACAGTCGCGACACCCAGGGCGACAGGCGCTGTCGAATGCGTACCTGGAAGCCCGAGGCGGTCTCGATCAGCTCCAGGGCACCGCTCTCGAGACGCTCGCCGAGCCGGGTCAGCGCCGCCCGCAGGTCGCGGCGCGGTGGCCGCTCGTGCTCATCGAACAGGCTCTCCAGGCGCTCCGTCGACAACGGCTCGCCGGCGGCCAGCAGGGCCGCTTCGAGAATCTGATCGAGATGGTGGCGCTCGTTCATGGCGCGGGCTTACTCCTGCTCGGCATCGGTGAGCGGCGATGGGCGCCGCCCAGGTCATTCGGATCAGTGGTCATTCGGGTCATCGGCGGCCTCGAAGGGGCTCTCCCCCGCCGCCTCGGCACCCTCTGGTGCATCATCGCCCTCGTCAGCCTGATAGGCCTGCTCCGGCTCGGCGAGTCGCGCCCGGACGTGAATCGGCGACAGTGGCGCATTCTGCACGATCTCGATCATCGCCTCCTTGGCGAGCTCGAGCAGCGCCATGAAGGTCACCACCACCCCGGCCTTGCCTTCTTCCAGGGTAAAGAGCGCCTCGAAGGGGGTGTAGCGCTGATGGTCAAGCGCCTCCATGATCCTGAGCATGCGCTCCCGGGTCGACAGCACCTCGCGGCTGATGTGGTGTTCCTGGGTCAGCTCGGCGCGCTTCATGATGCCTGCCAGGGCGCCGAGGAGCTCCTCGAGCTCGACGTCCGGATGCACCACCCGCGTCTCGAGATCGGGCAGCGCGGCGGTGGCCGGAAACCAGTCGCGACCGACGCGAGGCAGCTCGCCCAGCGACTCGGCGGCCTCCTTGAGGCGCTCGTATTCCTGCAGGCGGCGGATCAGCTCGGCCCTGGGGTCGCCCTCATCGTCCTCGTCGTCGCCCTTGGGCGGGCGCGGCAGCAGGGTACGCGACTTGATCTCGGCGAGCATCGCCGCCATCAGCAGGTATTCCCCGGCAAGCTCGATCTGCATCGCCTTCATCAGCTCGACGTACTCGATGTACTGACGGGTGATGGCGGCCACATCGATGGCCAGGATATCCAGGTTCTGGCGGCGGATCAGGTACAGCAGCAGGTCCAACGGGCCCTCGAAGGTCTCGAGGAAGACCCTGAGCGCCTCGGGAGGAATGTACAGATCCTCCGGCAGCTCGGTGATCGGCTGGTCGAACAGCCGCGCGAGGATATCCGCCTGATCGGCGGCGGCAGCTGGCTCGTCGGCACGCGCCGTCTCGGACATCTCGCTCACACCCTGGGGGCTCTCCTGCCATCGTGGGGCCGACCCGGGGGCCAGCAAGGTCGCGCAGTCTACCAAGAGTCATGCCCTGGACGTAAGCCAGCTATGGGCTTTCATCATGGCCCTTGGTGGCGCTAACGCACTACCAAGGGCGACATCAACGATCGGGACCTGCCGCCTCGGCCTTGCGGTAGCGCCCCTGATAATCGAAGAGCTTGTCACGCACCTGCCAGAAGCGGCCCACCTTGCGCCCCACCACGAAATCGGGCGCCTTGAGCCGTGCCTCACCCTCGAGCACCTCCTGGATGCTCGTCGGCCGCCAGTCGGTCCCCGGGGCCCGCAGATGCCGGGCGAGGAACGCATGCCTGAAGGCGTGGCGCTGCGCCGGGGTCTCCAGCGCGAACCATTCGGCGAGCGCGGTGCCGTCTTCATCGTAATAGCTGATCTTGAGTCGCTCCAGGCCCCGGCCGTTGCGCGCCGCCTCGAGCTGCATGGCGCTGACCCGCAGCACCCGGGCATCGCGCAGCTTGAGAGCCTCGCGCAGCTTGTCGTCCGGGTCGACCAGCCGCGCCCGGCAGGCGTTGCAGTGCCTCGCAGCAATGTCGTTGGCCTCGCCACATTCGGGGCAGGCCTTGGCCCGATAGCGGAAATCACATTGGCGCTTTTCTCCCTGATCGTTCTCGACCAGACCTTGGCAGCGCCGGCCGAAGTGCTCGATGACCAGCTCGCCGTCCATGCGTCCCCAGAACAGATTGGCGTGGCCACACTCGGGGCATTCCACCTGCACCGGCTCGGTGTCGCCGGCCGGGCGGGGCGCGGCGACCTCGGGGGCATAGATATCCCAGGGGTTGCCGGCATAGTCGAGGATCAGGCAATCGCGTTTGCCCGGCGCCAGGCGCAGGCCGCGGCCGATGATCTGCTGATAGAGGCTCACCGACTCGGTGGGGCGCAGGATGGCGATCAGATCCACATGGGGCGCATCGAAGCCGGTGGTCAGCACCGAGACGTTGACCAGGTACTTGAGCGCGCGAGCCTTGAAGGCCGCGATCAGCCGCTCCCGCTCCTCCGAGGCCGTGGTGCCGGTGATCAGCGCCGTCTCGGCGCCGGGCAGCAGCCCCGTCACCTCCTCGGCGTGCTCGACGGTCGAGCAGAACAGCATCACGCCCTGGCGGTCCTCGGCGCGGGCCATGACATCGGCGACGATGCCGGGGGTGGCCCGGGAGCCCTTGACCACCTCGTTCATCTCCCGCTCATCGAAGCTGCCGCCGGTGCCCGGCGCCAGCGCCGAGAAGTCATAGCCCTCGATCGCCACGTCGATGCGCCGGGGCTCGCTCAGGTAGCCCTGGCGCACCATCAGCCGCAGCGGCTGCTCGAAGACGCAGTCCTTGAAGAAGCAGTCCTCGTCGCCGCGCACCATGCCATGGTGATGGCGATGGAAGATGAAGCCCTGCCCGAGCCGGTAGGGGGTGGCGGTCAGGCCCAGCACCTTGAGGCGCGGGTTGGCCTCGGCCATGGCGCTAATCACCCGCCGGTAGCTGGCATCCTTCTCGAGCGAGACCCGATGGCACTCGTCGATCACCGCCAGGGTGAAGTCGCCGGCCGAGAAGGCCTCGAGGCCGTTGATCACAGACTGCACCGAGCCGAACACCACCTGGCGCGATGCCTCCTTGCGCTTGAGCCCGGCACTGAAGATGTCTGCCGATAGGCCATAGGCCTCGTACTTGGCGTGGTTCTGCTCGACCAGCTCGCGCACGTGGGCGAGCACCAACACCCGGCCCCGGGCGATACGGGCGAGCTCGGCGATCACCAGCGACTTGCCGCTGCCGGTGGGCAGCACCACCACGGCGGGATCGTCGCTGCCACGGAAATGGGCAACGGTTCGCGCCACCGCCTCGTGCTGGTAGGGGCGCAGGGTGGGCACATCGGATGCGGGTGATGTCGCGGGGGGAGCGGTTGGCGTCATGGCGCGCATTCTACCTTAGCGCCGGGCCCAACGTAGAGAAACCGCGAGCCAGCGAGCATGGTCGTAGGCGTACGTAGACGTGGCCGTTGACGATACAAAAAAACGCCGCCCCTCGGGGCGGCGTTTTCTGGCAAAGGTCGGGCCGGTGCCTGACTGACTGTAACTTATAGGCCGAGCCTGACTGGCCGTACCCTTCGGCTCGGCGCGTCAGCGCACCCCTGACCGGGCTCAGCCCAGCCAGGTGCGGGCATTGCGGAACAGCCGCAGCCAGGCGCCGTCCTGGGTCCACTCGGCCGGACGCCAGGAGTTGGTCACCGCGCGGGCCACCCGCTCCGGGTGCGGCATCATGATGGTGACGCGCCCGTCCGGGGTGGTCAGGCCGGTGATCCCCGAGGCGGAGCCGTTGGGGTTGGCCGGGTAGCGGCTGGTGACCTGGCCGTAGTTGTCGACGTAGCGCAGGGCGATCTGATCGCTGCCCTGCATGGTGCGCAGGTGGCCCGCGTCGCGGAACTCGGCGCGGCCCTCGCCGTGGGCCACGGCGATCGGCAGCCGCGAGCCTTCCATGCCGGCGAGCAGGATGGAGGGGCTCTTCTCGACCTGCACCATCGACACCCGCGCCTCGAACTGCTCGGACTCGTTGCGCACGAAGCGCGGCCAGTTCTCGGCGCCGGGGATAAGCTCCTTGAGCTGGGAGAGCATCTGGCAGCCGTTGCACACGCCGAGCGAGAAGCTGTCCTCGCGCTCGAAGAAGGTGGCGAACTGCTCCCGGGCGCGCTCGTTGAACAGCACCGACTTGGCCCAGCCACCGCCGGCACCCAGCACGTCGCCGTAGGAGAAGCCGCCGCAGGCGACCAGCCCCTTGAACTCATCGAGGCTGACGCGGCCGGCGAGGATGTCGCTCATGTGCACGTCCACCGCCTCGAAGCCGGCGCGATCGAAGGCCGCCGCCATCTCGACGTGGCCGTTGACGCCCTGCTCGCGCAGGATCGCCATCGGCGGCCGGGACAGGTTGACGAACGGCGCGGTGATGTCCTCGTCGACGTCGAAGCTCGGAGTCGCCGACAGGCCCGGGTCACGGGCGTCGAGCAGGCCGTCGAACTCGCTCTTGGCACACTCCGGGTTGTCGCGCAGCGCCTGCATCCGGTAGCTGGTCTCGCTCCAGGTGCGCTGGGTCAGCTGACGGGTGGTCTCGAGCAGCGGCTCCTCGAACAGCGTCACGCGGACCTGGTCGTCGTAGCGCGGGCGGGCGATGACACCGCAGGTATCGATGCCGGCGGCGGCGAACTGCGCGAGCACCGCCTCGGTGTCCTGGCGGTTGACCTGGATCACCGCGCCGAGCTCTTCCGCGAACAGGGCGTCCACCGCCTCGCCCGGCTCGTCGATCAGCCAGTCGAGCTTGATCTCGAGGCCGGCGTGGGCGGCGAAGGCCATCTCCAGCAGGGTGGTGATCAGGCCACCGTCGCTGCGGTCGTGATAGGCCAACAGCTTACCGTCGGCATTCAGGCCCTGGATGACGCCGAAGAAGGCCTTCAGGTCTTCGGGGTCGTCGACATCCGGGCAGGCATCGCCGACCTGGCCATAGACCTGAGCCAGCGCCGAGCCGCCGAGGCGATTGTGGCCACCGCCGAGGTCGATCAGGATCAGATCGGACTCGTCCTGCTCCAGGTTGATCTGCGGGGTCAGGGTGGCCAGCGCATCGGTGACCGGCGCGAAGCCGGTGATGGCCAGCGACAGCGGCGCGGTGACGCTCTTGTCCTCGCCGTCCTCGTCCTGCCAGGCGGTGCGCATGGACATCGAGTCCTTGCCCACCGGGATGGCGATGCCCAGCGCCGGGCACAGCTCCATGCCCACCGCATGCACGGCGTCATACAGCGCCTGGTTCTCGCCGGTGTGGTCGGCGGCGCTCATCCAGTTGGCGGACAGCTTGATGTCGGAGAGCTTCTCGATCGGCGCCGCGGCCAGGTTGGTGATGGCCTCGGCCACCGCCAGACGGGCGCTGGCGGCCGGGTCGATCAGCGCCACCGGCGGCCGCTCGCCCATCGCCATGGCTTCACCCTTGTGGGTGTCGAAGCTCGCGGTGGTCACGGCGACGTCCGCCACCGGCACCTGCCAGGGACCGACCATCTGGTCGCGGGCGACCTGACCGGTGATCGAGCGGTCGCCGATGGTGATCAGGAAGCTCTTGGAAGCCACGGTGGGCAGCCGCAGCACCCGGTCCAGCGCTTCGCGCAGGTCCAGGTTGTCCAGCGCCACGCCGGGCATCTCGCGGTCTTCGCGGCTGAACTCACGCTGCATCTTGGGCGGCTTGCCGAACAGCACGCTCATCGGCAGATCGACCGGCTTGGTGTCGAAGTGGCCGTCGCGCACCTCGAGGTGATGCGGCTCGGTAGCCTCGCCGACCACCGCGAAGGGGCAACGCTCGCGGGCACACAACGCCTCGAAGGTGGCGAGCTGCTCGGGCGGTACCGCCAGCACATAGCGCTCCTGGGCCTCGTTGCACCAGATCTCCAGCGGGCTCATGCCCGGCTCGGCGTTGGGCACCGCGCGCAGTTCGAAGACGCCGCCGCGCTCGCCGTCCTTGACCAGCTCCGGCAGGGCATTGGACAGGCCGCCGGCGCCGACGTCGTGGATGAAGCAGATCGGGTTGTTCTCGCCCAGCGCCCAGCAGCGGTCGATGACCTCCTGGGAACGGCGCTCGATCTCGGGGTTGTCGCGCTGCACCGAGGCGAAATCGAGATCCTCGCTGGAGCTGCCGGAGGCCATCGAGGAAGCCGCGCCACCGCCCAGGCCGATCAGCATCGCCGGGCCACCCATCACGATCAGCTTGGCGCCGACGGGGATCTCGCCCTTCTCGACGTGGCCGTCACGGACGTTGCCGTAACCGCCGGCCAGCATGATCGGCTTGTGGTAGCCGCGGCGCTCGATGCCGCCGGCGCCCAGGGCGTCCTGCTCGTAGGTACGGAAGTAGCCGGCGAGGTTGGGGCGGCCGAACTCGTTGTTGAAGGCGGCGCCGCCGATCGGGCCCTCGAGCATGATGGAAAGCGCCGACTGGATGCGCTCGGGCTTGCCGTAGTCGAAGGCTTCCCAGGGCTGCACGAACTCGGGGATGCGCAGGTTCGAGACCGAGAAGCCCGTCAGGCCGGCCTTGGGCTTGCCGCCGAGCCCGGTGGCGCCCTCGTCGCGAATCTCGCCGCCGGCGCCGGTGGCCGCGCCGGGATGCGGAGCGATGGCGGTCGGGTGGTTGTGGGTCTCGACCTTCATCAGGATCTGGATCGGTTCCTGATGGCTCGCGTAGGTGGCCCGCTCATCGGCCTTGCCGGTCAGCGGCGCGGCGAAGAAGCGTCCCGCCTCGCTGCCACGGATCACCGCGGCGTTGTCGCTGTAGGCCGAGAGGGTGTCCGTGGGCGAACACTGGTGGGTGTTCTTGATCATCTTGAACAGCGAGCGCTCCTGCGCCTCGCCATCGATCACCCAGTCGGCGTTGAAGATCTTGTGGCGGCAGTGCTCGGAGTTGGCTTGGGCGAACATCATCAGCTCGACGTCGGCCGGGTTGCGTCCCAGGCCCTCGAAGGCCTCGAGCAGATAGTCGATCTCGTCCTCGGCGAGTGCCAGGCCGAGGGCCTGGTTGGCCTCGACCAGGGCCAAGCGGCCCTTGCCCAGCACATCGACCTGGCCAAGCGGCGCCGGCGACTGATGGGAGAACAGCTTGGCCGCATCGGAGGCGTTGGTCAGCACCGACTCGGTCATGCGGTCGTGGAGCACGCCGACGATGGCCTCGAAGGCCTCCTCGGACAGGGTAGCGTCGAGCTGCACCCGGTAGGCGATACCGCGCTCCAGGCGCTGGATCTTGTCCAGGCCGCAGTTGCGCACAATATCGGTGGCCTTGGAGGACCAGGGCGACTGGGTGCCGATACGCGGCACCACCAGGAACAGATGCCCCTGGCGGGCACCGGCCGGGGCCGCGGCCCCGTAGTCCAGCAGCCGCTCGAGGGTCGCGGTTTCCTCGGCGGACAGGTCGCCGTCGTGATCGATGAAATGGACGTAGTCGGCCGTGAGGGAAGCGACCTCCGGTACCTGAGTACGCAGGGCGGCCATCAGCTTGGCATGACGGAAATCAGAGAGGGCGGGCGCACCTCGCAATTCGAGCATGTCGTTCGAGCCTCGGGGACAAAGCATGAAATGGTGGCCGCGGCCTGCGGCAACGAGCCACTATGATACTGGAAAGCCCGCGCCACCGAAATCCGCGAGGTGACAGCCCGCTTGAGGGTCGTTAAGGTTAGCGCTCCTGCCGCCGACAGAATCCGCTAATGCTCAAGGCCGTCGCCCGACATCTGCTGCACTACCATCGCTGGTACCTGTCGCTGGGCGTTGCCGTGACCCTGGCCCTGCTGCCCCACCGTCAGAGCCAGGCCCCGAACCGCCACCTGGAGGAAGTCCGCGAGCGCGATTTCCTGGCCGTGGTCAGCCGCAACACGCCGACCAGCTACTACGAGGGCCGACGCGGGCCGACCGGCTTCGAGTACGAGCTGGCGCGCCGCTTCGCCGATCACCTGGGCGTCAGCCTGTCGATGGAGACCAAGAGCGACATCGCCGGGGTGCGCGAGGCCGTCGCCAGCGGCGCAGGCGACCTGGGTGCCGCGGCACTGACCCTGGCACCGGGCAGCCCCGATCTCAACTTCAGCACCGCGATCCTCGAGCTGCAGCCGCAGGTGGTCTATCGGCGTGGCCTGCCACCGGTGGAGACGATCGAGGACCTGGTGGGACTCAAGATCGCCACCATTCGCGACTCCGGCATCGGCGACGTGCTGCGCGCGCTCCAAAAGACGCTCCCCGAGCTTGGCTGGCGGGAAGCCGCCGAGCTCGAGGTCGCCGACCTGCTGCAGCGGGTCGAGGAGGGCGAACTGGATGCCGCGGTGATCTTCAGCCATCAGTTCAAGCTCAACCGGCTGTTCTTCCCCGGCGTGGAGGATGGTCTCACCCTCGGCGATCCCCTGAGCATGGTCTGGGCCTTCCCCGCCGCCTATGGCCTCGGCCTGCAACGCGAGGCCAACGCCTTCCTCTCAAGGCTTCGCCGCAGCGGCACCCTCGGGCGCCTGGTCGAGCGCTACTTCGGCCACGAGGACTATCTCGAATACGTCGGCGCCCGCACCTTCATCCGCCAGCTCCACGAGAAGCTCGACGACTACGACGAGCTGTTTCGCGAGGCGGCCCGGGAGACCGGCTTCGACTGGAAGCTGCTGGCCGCGCTCGGCTATCAGGAGTCGCACTGGGAGCCCCGCGCCACCTCCCCCACCGGGGTGCGGGGCCTGATGATGCTGACCAACGCCACCGCCGCCGAGATGGACGTCGCCAACCGCCTCGACCCGGCCCAGAGCATCGACGGCGGTGCCCGCTACCTGCGCAAGACGATGGACCGGCTGCAGGAAGAGATTCAGGGCGATGATCGACTGTGGATGGCGCTGGCCGCCTACAATGTCGGCCTCGGCCACCTCTATGACGCTCAGAAGATCGCCGAGATGCGCGGCGGCGATCCCTATGCCTGGCCGGACGTGCGCGAGGCGTTGCCCCTGCTGCAGAACCGAGCCTGGTACAGCAAGGTCCGTCATGGCTACGCCCGCGGCGGCGAACCGGTGGTCTATGTGCGCAACATCCGCCGTTACTACGAGATCCTCAACTACGTCGATCGCAGCCAGCAGCAGTTCTTCCAGCTCAGCGAGCGCGATGACGACGAGGAGCGCGACGACAGCCCGCAGTACGATCAAATCCCCCCGATCCTATGACGCCACGCCTGCTCACCCCCACCGCTCGGCTGCTATGCGGCCTGGCACTGCTCGCCCTGACCGTGGCCGGGCTGTCGGGAAGCGTCGAGCTCCGGGATCCCGGCCTGTTGGCCACCACCGCCCTTCTCCTCGGCAAGCTGGCCTGGCTTGCTCGCCGGCCAAGGCTTGCCCGCGGCATCGCCGGGGTGACCCTTGCCGGCCTGTCGCTCGGCCTCGCGAGCTATCTGCTGCCCGAATACTGGATGCCCACCGCGCACTGGCACGCGGCGGCCGACGCCCTGGTGTCGGGCACGAGCCTTATCGACTGGCGCCCACCGCTGCTGGCGACCCTGTGCCTGATCCTGCTCGGCGGCGCCCAGCTGACCGGCCGGCGGACCGCCTTGGGCAGCCCGATGCTGCTCTGCCTGGCGCTACTGATATGGCTCGCGCAGTTGGGCCTCGGCGTCACGCCGACGACCCGCTGGGTGCTGGACTACGCGGCGGCCCCGGCCCCGCTGACGGCCATGGGCTGCCTGCTGATGGCGCATGCCTTGCCCCTCATCGGCCTGCCCGCCGAGGAGCGCCGTCTGCTGATTCGCCCGCTACTGCCTTCCCTGCTGCTCGCCGGCATGGCCCTGGCGCTCTCTCAGCATCTCCAGCTCCACGAGGACCGCCGACTGCATCGTTTCTTCCTCGAGCACAACCAGCGACTGGCGGACCGGCTCTCCGGCGAGGTCTCGGATCATCTCGCCGCCATGCGCCGCTTCGTCAACGGCTGGCGACTGATCGAAACACCGCCAGATGCCGCCACCTGGGCCCTGATGGCCGAGCCGCTGTCGCGGGATTTCGGCTACTTCGTCAATATCGCCTTGATCGAGCCGGACACGCGCATCCGTTATGTGCACCCCATGAGCGAGGCCAATCGGGGCATACTCGGCATGAAACTGTCCGAACGCCAGCCAGCCGGCCGCCGCCTCCAGCGCCAAGCCCTGGTCGAGCATCGGGAGGCCGCCACCGATGTCATCCCCTTGCTGCAGGGGGAGTACGGCATCATCTACTACCTGCCCACCCGCATCGCCGATGGCCGCTTCATCGGCGCCAGCGCCATGGTGCTCAGCCTGCAGGCCCTGATCGACACCCTCAGGGCGCCCATCGACGAACAGAAGACCCGGCTCGAGCTGCGCCAGGCCTCGACCCCGCTGGCCATCCTGGGAGCCAAGGATGGCAACCGCCACTGGGCACACACCGCCCAGATCGATATCGGCCGCCGGCCGCTAGAGCTGACCACTCAGCCCTCCCGGCAGCATCTGCTGGAGGCCCACGCCCGGCTGCCGGCGGTCACCCTGGCGACGGGCCTGGGGCTCGCCTACCTGCTGTTCCTAGTGCTGTACGCGCATCGCCATCTGGCCGTCCAGCACCGCCTGCTGCATGACTCACATGCCCGGCTACGCCGGGAGAGCGAGGCCCGAAGCCGGCTGCAGCAGGAGATCGAGTGGCTTGCGCGCCATGACGAGCTGACCAAGCTGCCCAATCGACGCCTGCTGATGGAAACCCTCAGGGCTCATCACGATACCCGGCCGCTGTGCGTGATGCTCTGCGACCTCGATCACTTCAAGCGCATCAACGACACGATGGGGCACCTGGCCGGCGACGCCTGCCTGAACCGAATGGGCGAACTGGGCCAGACCGTGGCGGAGCGCGCCGGTGGCCTCTTCGCCCGCTACGGCGGCGAAGAGTTCGTGCTGCTACTGCCAAATTGCGATACCGCGCGAGGGAGAGAGGTCGCCGAAGAACTGCGCCGCGAGCTCCAGGCCGCCAGGCTTCGCCATCACGATGGCAGCCTGTTGACCGTGAGTATCGGCCTGGCGGAGCACGCGCGAGGGCCACTCGCGATCGCCCCCCTGATGCAGGCCGCCGACGAGGCGCTCTATCGGGCCAAGGCGCAGGGACGCAACCGGGTCGTCAGCGCCCCGCTATCGGCCTAGCCCCCGCTTCGACCATCCACTCGCCCTCGCTCATGCCCCTGTCCATCACTGCCGGCGCTCGGCGAAGAAGGCCTTCAACAACCGCTTGGCCTGGGTCGCCAGTAGCCCGCCCTCCACCGCGACGCGATGGTTGTACCAGGGCTGGGCAAAGAGATTGGCCCGGGATTCCACCATCCCGGTCTTGGGCTCGGCGGCGCCGTAGACGATCCGTGCCAGGCGCGCGTGAATGATCGTGCCGGTGCACATCAGGCAAGGCTCCAGGGTGACATAGAGAGTGCAGCCATCGAGGCGGTAGTTACCGAGCCGCCGCGCAGCATCCCGCAGGGCACATACCTCGGCATGGGCGCTAGGATCCTTCCCCCCCACCGGGGCATTGAAGCCCTCGCCGATGATCTCTCCGGCCTCATCCACTACCACGGCGCCCACCGGCACCTCCCCCGCCGCCAGGCCCAGGCGTGCCTGGTCCAGGGCACGGTGCATGTAGAATTCATCGCTGCGCATCGGCGAGCCTCTCGGGTATGCTGTGACGATTGAAACAAGCGTATGGCGCCCGCGGCGCCCGATCAGAGGATGGCATCATGTCGGCACTGGACAATCTGGTGGCCCTGCTGGGGCTGGAAATGATCGAGGAAAATCTCTTCCGAGGCCATAGCCAGGACCTGGGCTTTCCCCAGCTATTCGGTGGCCAGGTGCTCGGCCAGGCGCTTTCCGCCGCCACCCGCACCGTGCCCAGTGAGCGCCGCGTGCACTCTCTGCACGGCTACTTCCTGCGCCCGGGCGATGCCCAGATGCCGGTGGTCTATCAGGTCGACCGGGTCCGCGACGGCGGCAGCTTCACCACCCGCCGCATCACCGCCATCCAGAAGGGCAAGCCGATCTTCTTCTGCAGCGCCTCCTTCCAGGGCGACGAACCGGGCTTCCACCACCAGCTGGCCATGCCCGACGTCGACGACCCGGAGACCCTGATCGCGCGCGGCGCCAAGGTGCAGCGCTTCAACGGCCACCCCATCGAGTTCCTGCACTTGGACGACGAGGCGCCCGGCGAGAACGGCGCGCCGCGCAAGCGCCTGTGGTTCCGGCTGGCCGGCGCTCTCCCCGACGACCCGGCCCTGCACCGTTACCTGCTGGCCTACAGCTCGGATTTCCATCTGCTGACCACCTCGCTGGTCTCCCACGGCATCGCCTTCGGCGACCCGCAACTGCAGATCGCGAGCCTCGATCATGCGTTGTGGTTCCATCAGGACGTCACCGTCAACGACTGGCTGCGCTACGAGATGGACAGCCCCTGGGCCGGCGGCGCTCGCGGCTTCGCCCGCGGCAGCCTCTACGACCGCAAGGGCCGGCTGGTCGCCTCCTCCGCCCAGGAAGGCCTGACCCGGGTGCGCGATCTCGACGGCTAGGGGCCGGGGCACTATGCTCCACCTGTCCCTCATGCCGGTGTAGCTCAGTTGGCAGAGCAGCGCATTCGTAATGCGCAGGTCGGTGGTTCGAATCCACTCATCGGCACCAGAAAACCGCACCAAAGCCATCAACTGTGGCAGGCGACAGACACCAGCGCCTTATGCCTCCGCTCCCAGATGACATTCAGGTGGCCATGTACGAGCCCCCAAAGGCCAGCCTCCACTGGAAGAGCCCTGCTCCCGAAGGGGGTACTCTGAGTGGCTGCCAAAATGGCTGCTCTGGTATCGCCGCATAAAAAAGCAGCCCCTCGGGGCTGCTTAGTCTGGTCATCGAATCACTTCTGATCCTCAGAAGTTGAGACCCATGCCGAAGGTATAGGCCCAGACACCATCGTCGAAGTTTTCCTCGGCACTGTCGCCGCTCTCGAACAGGAACTGGTACTCGGCTCTGGCCAGAAGGAAGGTAGTGGGCAGCAGATAGTACTTGAGGCCAGTTTCCAGGCCGGCGATGCCGGTGTCCTTCACGCCATCACCATAAATAGCGCCTAGCGAGGCGCCTACGAAGGGACGAGCCGCGCCCTGGCCAAAGTGGTAATCGGCAAAGCCACGAGTGCTGCCATTCCAGAAATCGTCAGACAGCCCCTCGCCTTCCACGTCAGCAAAATTGACACTCTGACGAATACCCGCCAGGGTCCGGTCGGACAGGTACCAGCCGTAGTCGCCGGAAATACCAAAGCTGCTGTTGTCGAAGTCTTTGTTACTGCTACCGGTACCGGAGAGAGAGAACTCCTTATCGCCCACACTGGGACCTACCTCTTGAGCCATGACATAGGGGGCGGACAGCAAGCAAGCACCTATCAGCACGGCCAGCGGAGCATTTCTGAGAATCTTCATGATAACACCTCGGATTAACACCAACGTTTAATCAAGCACCTTCGCGCTCTGGCGAGCCCATGTGTTCAAACTCTTGGTCATCCGCACCGATCTGCCCATAACGACCACTGCTTTGATACTGTCAATCCACGTTTGCCGACCTCTGCCAGAGAGCCTTTCGGCCATTACTAAGTATAGAAGGCATTGCAGCTTTGCGACCTGCAGTAAGGGCAGCATCAATTTCCACATGCAACGCCATTGCAGAGTGCCCGGGCCATCGACGGATTTCTTGAGCACCTCGGCATAGAATTCCAGTGGCGTTCGCCAGCCCAGTGGCTCGCGATGCCGTGTTCATCGAGTCAGCGAGCTCGTCGCGTGCTTCTTGGCTGTAGACCTCGGGGGCCGTGCCCTGCGGCAGGTACTGCCGCAACAGCCCGCTGGTGATCTCGTTGGAACCCCGTTGCCATGAGGGGGCAGTGAAGAGGGTCGCCGTCCCGGACCTCTGGCATTCGCGCAGGGATACTGACCAGCTCAGGAATCTGGTTGCGTCGATCCGACCCGCGATTGCATAGAGCGGCGCTTGCCGCTGCCCTGCTGCAGCCAGGCGAAGAGCTCTTTCTTTAGGCTGCCGCGGGGCATGACATCGAGCGCGTTGTTGATGGTCTCGTGCGCGACCTGACGACGTGAATCGGTGGGAAACATGCGCCTCAATGTGTAGGGGCTACCTGCTCAAGGAGCCAATACCTGGGAAGCAGGTAGATCACTTTTCGCAGCTCAAGTGAGCGGCAATATCACAGAGAGAATGAGAGGCCCCATCATCATGATGGCGGCTCGGTGTTCAGCAACAAGAGGTCTATACCACTTGGTCATGGCAACATCGCACCAGATAAGTCATGCGTTGCAGTGGCCGTTGAGACCCAAACCGCAGGTGCTGCGTTTATTACTTGAACTCAGGCGCCATCACCTCTTGGGAAAGAAGAAGATCCTTTCAAACAGGTTGCCACCTCGGACATCCGACAGCAGGAGCTTGATGCCTAATTGCCCCAGAGCCAGCACGGCAATGCCGGCATAGGTCGTCCACACATTCCAATCGTACTCAAAGCCGATCATACCGACTCCGAGGAGTAGAAGCAGCGTGGGAAGGCATACCACCATAGCGGTCAACAGGTACCCGAGGCTTCTAATTACCACCTGCACAGCCAGGGCCTTAAGAGAAGAAGACTTATTATGTCTCATGGTTTACGTCATCAGCATTGCAACGGAGATCAACATAATTCCCAGATAGGTCTTCCAGGTGCTCCAGTCGAGATCAAACCCGATTAAGGTAAAGGCGGCTGCCAACATACCAGGCATAATAAGCAGGGCCGAAACTCCCAGCATCAGGTAGAAGGCAGGGCTTGTCACCTTGACGAGCTTCGATATCAATTTCACATCTCCCCCCCGGCACTTAAGGAATGTTGCCTGCCACCGGCGAGCTGCAGCTTTTCTTGCTTGAACATGATGCTCCCTTCCCGGGGTGCTGACCATTAATCCAAGCCATGATCAGACCACTCACAGCTTGGAAGACACGACAGATGATTATTTCAAGAACCCCGCATCAAGCTTGCTTTCTGCGGAGGTAAGGTAAAAAAATCAACAATGCCATCGTGCTTATGATAAGTCCTGAGATCAGACGATAACCTTGCTCAGGAATAAGCGTCAATGCCATATAGTAGAAAAAATCAAGCAGCAAGTACACTGACAAGGCAGTCTTAACCCAGACCTTATCCTTCCAGAGCGCGCCCAAAATAACCAACTGAAAGGGAACAAAGAAAAGCAACTTCCACGGCCAGCTGAAAACAATAAACTTCTCCAGGCTATCGGCATCCATAATGGCCGAAAAAGCCATGCCATAATCCATAAAAAGACCAATGGAAAACATGCCATAATAAAAGAAACTTACTGTATAAAGCACATTAATCAACATGTATGAAATAATGAGCTTTTTAGGCTTATGGTATTTAGATTCGGGCGACCCGGCCGAGTCTCGAACTGCCTGACGCGTGGCAAAAACCAATATCGAAATTACATAGAAAATCTCTGATGCGATATATAGGCCTGCGCCGAACAGGCCCACACCAACCTGCCCCGTCAGCATTTGTCGCGCAGGGAACACATCACCCGAGTTAAGCCCCACCAGATACATTAGGCTGGTGATCATCACGCCTATGTCGTAGACCACCATATCTATCCACCGCATGGGATATATCAGGTAATCGGCAAGGTAAATTTGCGACAGCGCACCGATGGTTACCGCGGCAGCCATCAAGGCCATCATGCCGGCAGCAGGAGGGAGTTGACGAGCAAAGGTAAAGTGCATGGCGATCATTTGAGGAAAACGTCCCTGTGTTTTTTTCAGGACTATACCTTATCTCGCAGCGCAGGTCTCAACGCCCCCCCACGTCAATCTTCTTTTCCAGAGCGGTCATCAGGGCAATGATTCTGCAGTCCTCATCATCATGATGCGGAGCCTGAATCACGAGACTCGTGATCAAGAGGCTCTGGATTAAGAGGACCTAGATGCATCGCTGCATGTGTTGCCGTCTCTTCTCCGCAAGACCGTCTTTTCCGACCGCTCCCCCGTTGAAGCGTTGATGCTTCGGAGGACGAGGCCACGGCGCCGACTCCGGCTAGCTCAGGGGTCGTGGTAAACTCCTGCCGTTTTCACTCCTTCACGGCACCAACAGAGACGGCATGCCCAAGACCTTGCACCTTCGCCTGCTGCTTTGCATCAGCCTGGGCTGGATCGCCCTGCTGGCGATCACGCTGCTCACCGTCTATGACAGCGAGCAGGAGCTGATTGCCCAGACCAACCGGGCCCATCTGGAATACGAAGCCAACCTGATCGCCCGGCAGATCCAGGGCTCGATCCACCAGCGACAGCAGGCACTCGAGACACTGGCAGACCGCCTGACGGCCAACGTCCGCCGGGGCGCTGCCTTAAACGCTACCGCCCTGCTTGCCTCACGCGCGGATGCTCCCCCCCTGTTCACCCGCTTGGGAATCATCTCGCCGACGGGCAAGGTCATCGCGCGACAACCCTACCAGGAGGGACTGCTGGGGCTCGATGTGGACCACAAGCTCTTCTTTCGTCAGGCCATGGACCTTAAGCGTCCCACGATCAGCGATCCCTTCATCAGCGAGCTCAGCGGTGATCCGCTGGTGATCCTGACCCATCCCCTGACGACTCCCGACGGGCGCTCACTCGGCATCTTGATCGGCGCGGTCAACGTCAGCAGCAGCAGCTTCTTCGATCGCATCGAGAGCGTGCGCATCGGCAACGATGGCTTCGCATCTCTGATGACCGACGAGGGGGTGATGCTGTCGCACCCAGATCGGTCGCTGATCATGCGGGAGGCCGATGCGGTCGTGCCCGACAGCGATCTCGACCTGGCCCTGCTGGGCTGGGAAGGCAGTGGCCGGGGACAGCAGCGTAATGGCGCCCCTGCCCTGCACGCCTATGCCCAGGTCAGGGTCGCCAACTGGATCGTGCGCGTCACGATGCCCCTGTCCCAGGCCGTCCTCCCCGCCCGACATCTCCAGCTCAAGCTGCTGCTGATCGGCCTGATCGCCACCCTGGCCATGCTGCCACTGCTGTGGTGGCTAATGCGTCTGGCGCTAAGGCCGCTGCACCTGCTCGAGGGCCAGATTGCCAGGATTCGCGACGGTCACGGTAGCTCCGTGACCCTTACGACCTCGATGGACGAGATGCAGCAACTCGCCGACACCTTCAATGCCCTGGAACAGGACCGACGGCACACCGCCGAGGCGCTGACCGAGCGCAGCGCCTTCCTCGATGGCGTGCTCAAGTCTTCTCCCATCGGCATCTTCATCACCGACCGCAGCGGCCGTCTGATCTATCGCAATACCGCCTTGGCACAGCTGACCGGCCGCCGCGCCGGCGCCCTGCGCGAGGAGGATGTGGCGAATCATCTCCACCCCGATGATCAGGCAGACTTCGCAGACCTCTGGCAGAGTGCCGTGGATACCGGCAGCGACTTCCGGCGCCAGGCCCGCTACCTTTCCGCGACGGGCGAGATTCACTGGGTCGAGGTACAGGCCCGGGGCATCTGGCACCAGGGAACCTTCCACGGCTACGCCGGCACCGTAAAGGACATCACCCAGCGGCTCGAGGAGGACGCCAAAAAACTCTGGCTGGCCGAGCATGACCCCTTGACCGAACTGCTCAACCGGCGCGGCTTCGAGCGCCGCCTGGATGAGCTGCTAGCCGACCGGCGTAAGACCCGGAAGCCTGCGGCACTGCTGCTGTTCGATCTCGATCACTTCAAGCCGGTCAACGATGACGGCGGGCATGACCTGGGCGATGCCATGCTCACCGAGGTGAGCATGGCCATGGAAGAGGTCTTCCGTCGGGGCGACTACCTGGCTCGACCAGGGGGAGATGAGTTTGCGGTATTGCTCCCCGGCTGCGCGATGTCGGATGCTCACCGCCTGGCCGAGCGCTTGCGCACCGCCGTGTCGGAGCGCCGCGTCATGGCCAGCGACAAGGCCTATGCCGTCACCATCAGCCTCGGCATGACCGAGATCCGGCCCGAAGATCATGACCGCGCCCAGGTCATCAAGCGTGCCGACGACGCCAGCTACCAGGCCAAGCGCGAGGGCCGTAACCGGGTCGTATCGGCCACCCCGGTGTGATCTCTCGGCAGGCAGAGATTCGACAGGCCGCAAGAGTTCAGCTCTAAGGTTGGCGCCAGGGTTAGCCATGGCGCCGACCACCCCTCATCGGTTAGGCTTTCCTTATAAAAGGTGAAACCAACGCTACTAAGGGGCGTGGCGATTCGATGGATGGCACCCTCGCCGATGGCAACGGGTTGCTGGTGGATCGCAGTAGCCGCGCCCCCAAGCCGGAAGGCGTGTTTCTGCTGCTGGTTCACGGCTAGCGGCGTATAAAGCGCGTGCTGCGTGTGGCTGGAGGGGTCTGGCTGCTGATCAGCGACAACCCGCGCTACGAGAAAGAACTCATCAGGCCCGAAGATATGAAGGACGTGAAGATCCTAAGGCGGTGTGAGATTCGGATTAGGCGAGTGTTATAAAAATAAGGCTTTTATTGGATTTTTTATTTAACCACGAGGTTTCCATGGAAGGTGTTTCTTTTATCTCGCGTGGCTGGACGGCTGCTTTTCAGGAAAAGGCCTATGAAGCCTAAATCATTTGGCAATGTTATCTGGTCGAGCCTTATGAGCTCTTCTAGTGGTTATGCTGTTTTCTTGTCTTTGATTATAGGTGTAGTGAGCTGGACTTCCACACCTGACTCTTACACCGTTGCTTTTAAGTTATTGTGCATTGCTATTATATTTTTTGCTTTTTTATTTTTGGTTGCTTTGGTAGCAGCATGGCAGTTGTATGTGAAGCTCGAAAATGACCCAAGATTGACGCCTCCAAAAGTAATTCATGCACGTAAACCTTCTAAAGCTCACCCAACGGGGTTTGCCTTGCTTCTTCTGAACCCCACCCCAATTTTTTCATATCAATCCTTGGCATCAATATACTATGTTGAGGATGGTGTTGAGCACTTTGCTGCATTGGGAAAGGTGGTTAATATCCAACAGGATGAAAAGATCCAGGTCCTTCTTATAAAGGATTGCGATATAGAAGACAGGTTACCTGATATATTAAAAAACTCCAAAGATGTTTTGAGCAAGTTGATTGTAAAGACTTCAGTTCCAGTTTTTCTTTTCGAGGGTGCGGAATGAGTGACTTAGATAAAGGGAGAGAATTCCCGGCCACCGTTGCTAAAATCGTTGATGAGTTCACACTAGTAATCAATAGAGGGCGAGCTGACGGTGTCTCAAAAGGCGATTTGTTTTTAGTCTATTACACGGAAGATGATGATATTATTGATCCAGACACTGGTGAGAGCCTAGGAAATTTGGAGGTCGTTAGAGGCGTTGGAAAGGTTGTCCATCTGCAAGAAAAAATGAGCACTATTAAGTCTACTAGAAAAGCTGCAAGAGGGAAGACCATTAGAAAACTAGCCCCAAAAGGGTTGCTAGGAATGGCAATGGCTGGTGACTTTAAGGAGGAAATAATCGAAGAACCAGAGCAGGGCTTGTTAGAGTTTGATGATCCGAATATAAAAGATAAGGCAAAACCTGTTTGAATACGATAAAGAATGTGCGGCCGCTTCGCTCTTTATAGCCCATACCCCAAGCTCGCCAAGGCTCTGCGCCTGCCGCTGGAGCCTCGGGAGCTGAAGCCACAATACAACGTGGCGCCGGGCACCTGGATCAGCGTGGTGCGTCACCCAAGCGATGAAGTGCCGCTGGTGATGGACGAGGTGTGGTGGAGCTATCGGCCACACTGGGCGAAGGAGAAGGCGTCAGAGCCCATCAACGCCACCGTCGATAAGGTGGCTACCTCCCACTACTTCCGCGGGGCTTTCGCCCACCATCGGTGCCTGGTGCCAGCGGATGGCTGGTTCGAGTGGGTGCCGGTAGACGGCTAGAGGCAGCTGTACTTCCTGTGCCGGCGAGGTAGTGCATCGACTTGCTCGGTACGGTTTGTGTGCGAATGGGCGCTATCCGCACATCACTCGCTGCTATGCCGCGTGGTCAGAAGATTGTCCGCAGGATCTACAGCTTATCCTGTAGCGATAATTATCCAGCCAGCGCAGGTCGAACAACGACCAGTATTTTTCATCCCGCTTATGAAGCTCTGAGATACCGCAGGCACATGCCATCACCCAGCCGCCATCGGGGTGGGGGTACATATCGATCTTGTCCATGATCAAAGCCTCCTTGTTATCGCCTTAATGTAGCCAAAAAGGAGGAAGCCCGGCTGTAGGAAATAGCCGCCAATCGGTGTGCTGTTGTGGCCTCGCCGCTCTCAGGCCTTGGCGCTGGGCAGCTCGCCCCATTGGGTCGTCCAGCGCGGGGTGCGGTGGGCACAGCGCAAC
This sequence comes from Halomonas sp. YLGW01, assembly GCF_014840935.1. Lineage (NCBI taxonomy): Bacteria > Pseudomonadati > Pseudomonadota > Gammaproteobacteria > Oceanospirillales > Halomonadaceae > Halomonas > Halomonas sp. YLGW01. Next base: position 2,925,290 of record NZ_CP062005.1, read on the forward strand.
TGCCAGGCGGCGTTCTGACGGGGCACGCCCAGGCGCACGGTGCCGCGGCCCATCTTCTGGTTCAGCTCGTCCAGGGTGCTCATCAGGCGTTCGCTGCGCTCGCGATCGGCGGCGTGGTCGGGGGTATCGAGCAGCGAGAGCTGTTCTCGGTTGGCGTCCACCAGATCGAGCAGCATCACGCCGGCCTTCATGAATCGATAGCCGGGGCGGTAGATGGCATCGAGTGCCTGCTGGGCGGCGGCGAGGATGGAGCGGCTGTCGTCGGTGGGCTCGGGCAGCTCGGTGACGATGCTGGGGGAATACTGGGCCAGGTCCTTCCGGTGGCGGTTGGTCTTCAGGAACACCAGCACGGCGCGGGCGTGACTCTGCTGGGCGCGCAGCTTCTCGGCGCCGCGCTGGGCGTGCTGGCGAATGGCTTCCTGCAGCTCGCTCGGTTCGCCGGTCAGGCGACCGAAGGAGCGGGAGGTCATGATGCGCTGGCGGGGCTCGTCACTATCGTTCATCTCGATGCAGGGCGTGCCCTGCAGCTCCCGGGCGGTGCGCTCGAGCGTCACCGAGAAGCGTCGGCGGATCGCCTTGGGGTCGGCGCAGCGCAGCTCCCAGGCGGTCTCGATGCCTTGAATGGCCAGCCGCTCGACCAGTCGCCGCCCCACCCCCCACACATCGCCTAGCGTGGTCTGCTCGAGCAGGTGGCGCGTCTCGTCGTCATCGCCTGCCAGCACGCACACGCCGCCGTACTCAGGCCGCTTCTTGGCGGCGCGGTTGGCGAGCTTGGCAAGCGTGCGGGTGGGGGCCACGCCCACACAGACGGGGATGCCGGTGAACCGGCGCACGTTGCGGTACAGAGTGCGGGCCAGGGCGAGGGTGGTGGCGTCATCGAAGCCGTCGAAGCGCACGAACATCTCGTCGATGGAGTACGGCTCGACGCCTGCCGAGTACTCTTCGAGCACCTCGCGCACCCGGGCGGACATGTCGCCGTAGAGCTCGTAGTTGGACGACAGCAGGCGAATGCGCCCCTGGCGGACCCATTGCTGCAGCTCGAAAGCCGGGGTGCCCATCTCCACGCCCAGCGCCTTGAGCTCGTTGGAGCGGGCGATCACGCAGCCATCGTTGTTGGACATCACCCCCACGGGCACGCCTGCCAGGCGCGGTTGAAACACTCGCTCGCAGCTCACGTAGAAGTTGTTGCAGTCCACCAGGCCGATCATCGGCTGGCTCATACCGGGTACTCGTGGATCACCGAGCGCACCACGCCCCACACCTGGCAGTCCAGATCCGAGACAGGGATCGGCGCATAGCGGTCGTTGCTCGAGCACAGGTAGGGCCGCTTGCCGAGGATCTCGTAGCGTTTGACGATCACCTCGCCATCCACCAGCGCCACCAGGATATGGCCCGGCTTGGCATCCACCGAGCGATCGACCACCAGGGTGTCGCCATCCTGAATGCCGAAGCCCTCCATGCTGTCGCCGGTCACGGTCATGAAGAAGGTCGCCGCGGGGCGCTTCACCAGCCGCTGGTTGAGATCCAGCGTGCGGCCCACGTAGTCCTCGGCCGGTGAGGGAAACCCGGAGATGCCCGCGCGGATGGTGGTCTGCGGGTGTGGCAGCCCCTGGGCGGGCGGCGCCGGGTGCGCCAGGAAGATCTCGGAAGCTCGCATGGCGGTGCCTCTTGCTGAATACTGTTTGTTTATACAGTATTCAGCAAGAGGGCCGGCCTAGGCAAACACTAATATGTCGCCTCACATCCGGTAGGAGTGGCTAAAGCCCGTCACGGCGCGCCCGCGCCCTCTCGTATCGGCTCGCCGCAAGCAACGACGCCGACCGCGAACGGTCGGCGTCAGAGCGTACGAGACGAGTTGGGCCTGGCCCGAGAACAGAAAGGATCAGCTCGGGCTCATGCCACGCAGTCGCTCGTTACGACGGCGCAGGAGCTCCAGGGTCGCCAGCAGCAGCATCGACAGCAGCACCAGCATCGTCGCCACGGCAAGGATGGTCGGGCTGATCTGCTCGCGAATGCCCGACCACATCTGGATCGGCATGGTGCGCTGCTCGGGCCCGGCGATAAACAGCACCACCACCACCTCGTCGAAGGAGGTGATGAAGGCGAACAGCGCCCCCGATACCACCCCCGGCGTGACCAGCGGCAGCACCACCTTGAAGAAGGTGCGGGTCGGGTTGGCCCCCAGGCTGTGGGCGGCCCGGATCAGGGTGGTATCGAAGCTCGACAGGGTCGCCGTCACCGTGATCACCACGAAGGGAATCCCCAGCGCCGTGTGGGCGAGGATCACCCCCAGGTAGGTCTGGGCCAGCTGGATCTTCGAGAAGAAGAAGAACATCGCCGCCGCCGAGATGATCAACGGCACGATCATCGGCGAGATCAGCAGCGCCATGATCAGCCCACGGGCCGGCATGTGCCGGCTCGACAGGCCGAGCGCGGCGACGGTGCCGAGCACCGTGGCCAGCAGGGTCGAGGAGATCCCGACGATGAAGCTGTTCTTGATCGAATTGAGCCACTCGCTCGAGGTGAAGAAGTCCTGGTACCAGCGCAGCGAGTAGCCCGCCGGGTCTAGACTCAGCATCGCCTCCGAGAAGGTGAAGTACGGCTCGGCATTGAACGACAGCGGGATGATCACCAAGAGCGGGCCGACCAGGAACAGGAAGATCAGCGCACACAGGCCGAGAAAGACGTAATGCCAGATGCGCTCGCCACGGGTGGCATAGGAAGGAATCGCCATCACATTACCCCAGTTTGACTTTGTCGACGCCGATCAGGCGGTTGAAGACCATGTAGAACACGATGACCACGGCGAGCAGGATCGAGGCGATCGCCGCCGCCAGGCCCCAGTTCAGCGAGGTCTGCATGTGGTAGGCGATGTAGTTGGTGATGAAGCGCCCCGACTGGCCGCCCACCAGTGCCGGCGTGATGTAGTAGCCGATCGACAGGATGAACACCAGGATTCCGCCGGCGGCGATGCCCGGAATGGTCAGCGGGAAGTAGACACGCCGGAACGACAGGAACGGCTTGCCGCCCAGCGAGCGCGCGGCCCGCATGTAGCTTGGGGGTATCGTCTTCATCACCGAGTACAGCGGCAGGATCATGAACGGCAGCAGGATGTGGGTCATGGCGATGATAGTGCCGGTCTTGTTGTGGATCATCTGCCATCGCGCCTCGTCCGCGACCACCCCGAGCGCCACCATCATGTCGTTGAGCACCCCCTGGGACTGCAGGATGGCGATCCAGGTGGTGGTGCGCACCAACAGCGAGGTCCAGAACGGCAGCAGCACCAGGATCATCAGCAGGTTGGCGCGCCGCGCCGGCAGGTTGGCGAGCAGGAAGGCGATCGGGTAGCCGAGCACCAGCGTCAGCAGGGTAATCAGCCCGCTCATCCAGAAGGTGCGCCAGAACAGCGCCAGATGGATCTGCAGGTAGTCCGGCACCTCGACGATCTCGCCGGCGGGGGTGTACTGGAGATCGACCGCCGCCAGGTAGTACGAGAGGGTATAGGGCGAGGACTCACGCTCGATCAGCTGCCAGGTATCGAGCTCGCCCCAGGCATCGTTGGCATCGATCAGCGCCGCCTTGTAGGGCGGTTCGATGCGCGACAGGCGTCGGGCGGTGCCCATCATCGCCGAGCGCATGCCCGACTTCTCGTAGTTCAGGCGACTCGATACCAGGCCCAGGTTGCGCGCCTCCTGGCCAGTCTTCAGGTCTTGTGCCAAGGCGGCATAGACCGGCTCGTCGGGCAGCGAGGCGCCGTCCCAGTGCTCGAGGGCCGCCACGGTGCGCGGCAGGGCATTGGAGACCTCGGGGTTGTCGACGCTGCGCCAGAGCATGTCGAAGATCGGCATGACGAAGGCGATGATCAAAAAGGCCAGCAGCGGCGAGACCAGCAGCAGGGCCTTGAGCTTCATCCGGCGCGAGGCGCGGCGCAGACTGACTTTCAGCGGCACGCCATCGGCGGTGGTCAGCGGAGCAGAAGGGGAATCGGACACGCGTGCCTCTCCATTCGGGTCACCGGTGAACGGCTCACCGGCTGGTCGCGCTCCCGCCTCGCGTCACGGCAGACGTGGCGCGCAGGCGAGGCACGGGGAAAGCGGTGCGCCGCCCGAAGGCGGCGCTGAGTCTTACATGGCGAGCCAGGCGTCGAAGCGGCGGCTCAGCTCGTCGTTGTTGTCGGCCCAGAACTCGTCATTCTTGGGAATGGCGGTGGCGAAGTTGGGCGGGAAGGTCGGCATGTGCGGGGTCATCTCGATGCCGGTCTCGGCGTGGGTCGAGACCATGTTCGAGGACGACTTGCGGGCCGGGCCGTAGGAAATGTAGCGGGCCTGGTCGGCGAGGCGCTGGGTGTCGGTGGCGAAGGTCAGGTAGTCCTTGACCTTGTCGAGCTTGCCGTACGGCACCACCCAGCCGTCGAGCTCGAAGACCTGGGCGTCCCAGATGATCTCGAAGGGCTGGCCCTCGCTGAGCATGGCGTTGAAGATCCGCCCGTTGTAGGCCGAGCCGAAGGCGACCTCCTCGTCGGCCAAGAGCTGAGGCGGCTGGGCGCCTTCCTGCCACCAGATCACCTGGTCCTTGATGGTGTCGAGCTTGGCGAAGGCGCGCTGCACGCCTTCCTCGGTATCGAGCACGTCATAGACGTCTTCCGGCGCCACACCGTCGGCGACCAGCGCCCACTCGAGGTTGTTGATCGGCTTGCGCATCAGGGTGCGCTTGCCCGGGAAGTTCTCCAGATCGAAGACATCGGCGATGGTGCTCGGCTGCTTGTCTTCGGGGAACATCTCGGTGTTGAAGGCGACGATGTTGGAGTAGACGATCGAGGGCACGAAGCACTCGCCCAGCGAGCCCGCGAGGAAGTCCTCGGTGGCCGGGGTGCCGTCCGGAGCTGCCGACAGCAGGGCGTCATGATCCAAGGGCTCGATCAGGCCCTCGGCGCAGGCGATCAGGGCATCGGAGGGCAGCATGTCGACCAGGTCCCAGGTCACGTTGCCGGCCTGAGTCTGGGCGCGCAGCCCGGCCAGGCCATTGGCGCTGCGGTCGATGTTGACGATCTCGTCGCCGGTCTTCTCCATCCAGGGCTCGTGATAGGCCTTCTGCTGGCTCTCGCTGTAGGCGCCGCCCCAGGAGACGATATTGAGGGTCTCGGCCTGGGCGCTGACGGCCGCAGCCAGGGCACTGAGGCCGACCAGGGTCAGCGAGGCGCGCTTGATGCCCACCGAACGACGACCGGCCGCCTGCTTCATGACGTTGTACATGACACTCTCCATTTATTGTTGTGCTTAGTTTGTCGGTACTTGTTTTTCGGTACTTAGATTTGCGGTACTTGTTTTCCGGTACTTAGTTTGTCGGTACTTAGCGATTGAGACGTTGTGAATGATGCCGCGCTGCCACGCCTCGCGCGGCCCACGGCGCCCCTGCGGGGGGAGGCCCCTCCCCCGAACTCTGCCTAGGCATCCAGCGCACGGCAGTCGACGCTGCACCAGCCGATCTGGATGTCCTGACCCGGCCGCAGGCTGTCATGGCCGGCGGCATTGGGCGTCTTGAGAATGAATTCGTCGTTGCCGCACACCGACAGGCGGGTGCGCAGATGATCGCCCAGGTAGATCACCTCCTGGACCCGGGCGGTGAAGACGTTATCGAAGCGCTCGGCGTCACTCCCCTGGAGGATCGAGACCCGTTCCGGGCGCAGCGACAGCGTCGTGCGCGAGCCGGGGCCATCGACGGCCACCGACATGGCGGTCACCGTCTCGCCACTGTCCAGGCGGACCGTGCAGGTCTTGCCGTGCTGCTCGGCCACTTCGCCGACCAGGCGGTTGTTCTCGCCGATGAAGTAGGCCACGAAGGCGTTATCGGGCTCCTCGTAGAGGGTCTCCGGGCTCGCCAGCTGCTGCACCACGCCGTCGTTGAAGACCGCGATGCGGTCCGACATGGTCAGCGCCTCGGTCTGATCGTGGGTCACGTAGATCATGGTCACGCCCAGGTCGGCGTGAATGCGCTTGATCTCGTACTGCATCTCCTCGCGCAGGTTCTTGTCCAGCGCCCCCAGCGGTTCGTCCATCAGCACCAGCTCGGGTTCGAAGACCAGCGCCCGGGCCAGTGCCACGCGCTGCTGCTGGCCACCGGAGAGCTGGGCGGGGCGACGGTCGCCGAAGTCACCGAGGCGCACCATATCCAGCGCCCGCTTGACCTTCTGCTGGGTCTCGTCCTTGGACAGGCCCCGCACCTCGAGGGGAAAGGCCAGGTTCTCGGCCACGCTCATGTGCGGAAAGAGCGCGTAGTTCTGGAACACCATGCCGATGCCGCGCTTGTGGGGCGGCAGGCCGTTGATCGGCGTATCCTTGAGCAGGATCTCGCCGTGGGTAGGGGTCTCGAAACCAGCCATCATCATCAGGCAGGTGGTCTTGCCCGACCCGGACGGCCCCAGCAGGGTCACGAACTCCCCCTGGCGGATATCGAGGTTGAAGCCCTTCACCACCAGATTGACGCCGTCATAGCTCTTCTGGACATCGATGAAACGGGCGAATAGCGATTCGTTGTCGGACTCGGCCGGGGCACTGGGCTCTGCTGCGAGGGTCTGGGTCATGCCGGGTTCCTGTGCGTCGCCGTGATTGTCATTGTTGTGATTGTCGGTGCACGGCTGCGGAGTGCGGCGTCCAAGGAATGAAAGAACGCCTCATACTTTTCCGCGCCTCGCCTCGACACTAGAGCGGATAGCGCGCCCAAGACAAGGCAGCACCGGGACAACCAGCGTTGAAAAGCACCAGTGCCGATGCCGATGGTTTCTGATAACTGAATATCTAATAAACGATGGCTGGCATCGCATCGCCAGCGACGAAGCCGAACGCCTCGGGGCGAGTTGTGTGCCCCGAGCGGGGCGGCGAGGAGGGGCGTCCATGGACGAGGTCACCCGGCAATTCCTGACCAGCCACCACCTGGCCATCCGGCTGGCCCTGGCGCTGCTGCTGGGTGCGCTGATCGGCCTGGAGCGGGGCTGGGAGGCTCGCGATGAGGCCGCCGGTCGGCGCATCGCCGGCATCCGCACCTTCGCCCTGGTGGGCCTGCTCGGCGGCGTCGCCGCCCTGCTCGCCGAGCGCATCACCGCCTGGGCCTTCCCGGCGATCTTTCTCGGCGTCGCGGTGACCAGCCTGATCGCCTACCAGGCGCGGGTCCGCGAGGTCCCCAACTACAGCATCACCGGCATGGTCGGCATGCTGCTGACCTTCTGCTACGGCGCTCTCGCGGTCGCCGTCGATCCCGCCCTGGCCGCGGCGGCGGCCGTGATCACCGCCCTGATCCTCGACAACAAGCACGAGATCCATGGCCTGCTGAAGAAGCTGCAGCGCCACGAGCTGGATGCCGGCTTCAAGCTGTTGCTGATCACGGTGGTGATCCTGCCCCTGCTGCCCAACCAGAACCTGGGCCCGGGCGGCGCCATCAACCCCACCACCATCTGGTGGCTGGTAGTGATGATCGCGGCGATCTCCTTCGTCGGCTATTTCGCCATGCGCCTGGGCGGCACCCGCCGAGGCATCCTCTTCACCAGCCTGTTCGCCGGGCTGAGTTCCTCCACCGCCCTGACCCTGCACTTCGCGCGCCTATCGCGGCGCTCCCCGGGGCTCGGCCCCCTGCTGGCCGCCGGCATCCTGATCGCCTGCGGCACCATGTTCCCGCGCATCCTGCTCTATTGCCTGGTGATCCACCCGGCCCTGCTGGCCCCCCTGATCGCACCGGTGACGGTGATGGCGGCGCTGCTGTTGTTGCCGGCCCTATGGCTGTGGCGCACCCACCGTGACGGCGCCACGCTGGAGGAGCCGACGCACACCCAGAATCCTCTGGAGCTCACTCCGGCGCTCTTGTTCGGCGCCCTGCTGACGGTGGTGATGCTGCTCGGCGAGTGGCTGCGCGGCTGGCTTGGCGATACCGGCATCTACCTGCTGTCGGCGGTCTCGGGCATCGCCGACGTGGATGCCATCACCCTGTCGCTGACCCGGATGGCCGACCACGGCCTGGCGGTCCCCACCGCGGTGCTCGGCATCGTGCTGGCGGCCTCGGTCAACAATCTGGTCAAGGCGGGGCTGGCGGGTGCCATCGGCAGTGCCACACTGGGCTGGCGAGTGGCCGGGCCGATGGTCGCCTCGTTGGTAGGCGGGCTGGCGGTGGCCTGGCTCGGCTAGCGGGCTGAACGATCTTCCGGCGCCACCTTAGCGGGCCATCTGACTGAACTGCCTAACCGAACCACGCCATACGGGGCCAGAAGGCCTCGTTACAAGGCCACCTCGATGGGATTCACCAGCCTCGCGAATACTGCATAGGGCAGTTGCAGCACGTCGGTATGCGAGCCGGCATTGAAGGCGATCAGGTCGGCGGCGGTGAGATGAGGCGACACGAAGACCTCCATCTCGAAGAGGTTGCCGAAGGGCGGTACCGCCCCGGGCTCGCAACCCGGCAGGCGATCCTCGAACTCCTCCTCCCTTGCCAGCTCGACGGCGCTGGCGCCGACGGACTTGGTCAGGCGAGACAGATCGACCTGATCGCTGGCCGGCAGCACGACCATTGCCAGGCGGCCATCGATCTTCACCACCACGCTCTTGGCGTAGTGGCGGCCGGACACATGGATGGCCTCGGCGATCTCCTGCGCGGTAAAGGCGGGGGAATGCTGCATGATGACGTACTTGACGCCCTGATCATCGAGATAGTGTGTCACGCGCTCCATGGACATGGCGATCACCCCTGGAATGGCCATGCGTGGTGCATGGCGCTCCCTTCAGCATAGTCAGCGGTGACGATTCTGTTGAGCCTCCGACTCACATGTCCGCGGCGTGACGTGGCGACACCGGCGCCAGCCGGCACTAGTCCTGCGACTCGTCCCAGGCACGCTCCCGGCGCTCATCCTCTTCCTCGATGACATCGTCGATCACCGCCATCAGGTCGTCGACATCGACCCGGGTGGTGTCGTGCTGGAAGGTGCCGGTCAGAGGGCTGTCGGGGGTGAGCTCGCCGGCCTCGAAGCGGGCCCAGATCTCGTGGCCGTACTCGGTGTCCAGCAGCGATGGAGCGAAGCGGCCGAAATAGGCACGCATGCGATCCACGTCGCGGCGCAGCATCATCGCCGCGCTGTTGTTGCCGGCGGCATCCACCGCCTGGGGCAGGTCGATGATCACCGGCCCCGTGGGGTCGAGCAGGACGTTGAACTCCGAGAGGTCGCCGTGCACCAGGCCGGCACACAGCATGCGCACCACCTCGCGGATCACCTGATCGTGGTAGGCCAGCGCTTCGGCCTCGCTCAGCTCGCAGTCATCCAGACGCGGCGCCGCACTGCCCTCGGCATCGGCGACCAGCTCCATCAGCAGCACGCCGTCGATGAAGCCATACGGCGTGGGTACGCGCACGCCTGCCGACGCCAGGCGGTAGAGAGCATCCACCTCGGCGTTTAGCCAGGCCGACTCCTGCTCCTGCTGACCGTAGCGGGTCTTCTTCGCCATCGCCCGGGCGCGGCGACTGTTGCGCACCTTGCGGCCCTCCTGATACTGCACCGCCTGCTTGAAGCTTCGCTTGCTGGCCTCCTTGAAGACCTTGGCGCAGCGCAGGGTATCGCCGCTGCGCACCACATAGACGTTGGCTTCCTTGCCACTCATCAGCTGGCCGACCACGGCATCGATCATGCCGTCGTCGACGAGCGGTTGCAGTCTCTTGGGTATCTTCATAACGCCTGGCCGGTGCTCCACGGTAAAGGGGCGACCGGCGCTCCGGACGACGGTCTATGGTTGGTCATCATACCCCAGGCTACGCATCGAACTCTCGAGTTCCAACATCATGGTCTGGGTATCCTGATAGGGTTCGAGTGCCAGGCTGTCCTGCTGGCCATAGGCCCCGGGTGCCGGCTGGTTGTAGTCGACCGCCTGCTCGAGCATGGCGCCCTGGATCGCCTGGTGGTGATAGGCCGAGGACCCGGCGAAGTCGGGATAGGGCTCGTTGGCGCAACCGGTCAGGGCGCTCGCGCCCAGCGCCAACCCGGCCAGGGCAAGACGGAAAAATGACATGAGAGATTCCTGAGCGAGGTGATGACCACAGGCTAGCGGATCTTCCGGCGCCGCCAGCCCGCGAACAGGCGCCGGGACGGGCAGCAATTCAATGGCAGGACATTGACGACAACGCCCGCCCTTCCAGGTGGAGGGGCGGGCGTCGTCGCTGGTGGCTATCTCACCTCATCGGCTCAGGCCGGCGGAGCATCCTTGAGGGTGGCCATGTCGATGACGAAGCGATACTTCACGTCACCCTTCTGCATGCGCTCATAGGCCTCATTGATGTTCTTGATGTCGAGCATCTCGATGTCGCAGGTGATGTCGTGCTCGGCGCAGAAATCCAGCACTTCCTGGGTTTCCGCCATGCCGCCGATCAGCGAACCGGCCAGCACGCGGCGCTTCATCACTAGGTTGCCGCCCATCAGCGCCGGGTCCACTTCCTGCATCAGGCCGACCAGGATGTGGGTCCCGTCGTACTTGAGGGTCGCCAGATACGGGTTGAGGTCATGGGGCACCGGCACGGTGTCGAGCAGGAAGTCGAAGTGCTCGGCAGCGGCCGCCATCTGCTCATCATCGGTGGAGACGATGACGTGATCGGCGCCCTGCTTCTTGGCCTCGGCGACCTTGGCCTCGGAGCGGGTGAACAGCGTTACCTCGCAGCCCAGCGCCTTGGCGAACTTGACGCCCATGTGACCGAGGCCACCCATGCCGATGATGCCGACCTTGTCACCGGCCTTGACGCCATAGTGGCGCAGCGGCGAATAGGTGGTGATGCCGGCACACAGGATCGGGGCCGCCACGGCTGGGTCGAGCTTGTCGGGAATCGAGACCACGAAGCGCTCGCTGACCACCACCGAATCGGAGTAACCGCCCTGCGTCAGGGAACCGTCGTGACGATCCGGGCTGCCGTAGGTCATGGTCATGCCTTCCAGGCAGTACTGCTCCAGGTCATCTTCGCAGGCACTGCAGTGGCGGCAGGAATCCACCATGCAGCCGACCCCGACCACGTCGCCGACCTTATATTTGGTGACATCGCTACCCACCGCGGTGACGCGGCCGACGATCTCGTGGCCCGGCACGATCGGGTACTGGGAGAAGCCCCAGTCATTGCGGGCGACGTGCAGGTCGGAGTGACAGACGCCGCAGTAATCGATCTCGATGGACACGTCGTCCGGGCGCGGGGTGCGACGCTCGAAGCTGAACGGGGCGAGGTCCGACTCGGCCGAATGGGCGGCATAAGCGTTGGCTTGATGGCTCATGGGTTGCGTGTCCTCCTGAGAGAAATGGGGTTCATCACACGATAAGGTCGGTCATTGTGCGCTGCCCGCCGATGCACCGCGACAGACGTTCCTGCGCCATTTTTGCCTATTCCTCCAAATAATCATGGCAGACAGCGCATTTTCTGGCCAAAAACGACATGATCCCATCTTCACAAGACAATAGAATGGTCGAACTAGCCGACCGCTTCAGACGCCCGCTCCGACTCGCCCTCTCCGATTCACCATCGACAGGACATCGCCCATGTCGCTCTCTTCCCGCCTGATGGCGCTGATCACACCGCTGATCGACCGCGACGGCTTCACACCGGGCGCCGTCCCCGGGGTCTCGCTGATGGCCTGCCACCACCGGGTGCCGCGCACCCCGCTGATGTATGAACCGAGCCTGGTGATCGTCCTGCAAGGCCGCAAGGTGGGCTACCTCGGGGATCGCGAGATCCACTACGACCCCGGCCAGTACCTGGTCCAGAGCCTGCCGCTGCCCTTCGAGTGCGAGACCTTCGCCACGCCCGAGGCGCCGCTGCTCGGGCTTTCCGTGCGCATCGACCCGGCGATGCTCAGCGAGCTGGTGCTCGAGAGCGGCCTCGACGTCGCACCGGCCGAGGGCGAGCCACTGCCGATGGCCTCGGTGGCGATGACCGCCAGCATGCAGGAAGCGGTGGTGCGACTGCTGCGCGCCCTGGGCGACCCGCTGGATGCGCGGGTGATGGGAGAGACGCGGGTGCGGGAGGTTATCTTCGAGGCGCTCAAGGGCGATCAGGGCCCGGCGCTGCGAGCCCTGGTGCATCATCAGGGCCACTACTCGCAGATCATCCGGGTGCTGGCGCAGATGCATGCCGATGTCACCCGGGAGGCCACGGTCGAGGCCCTGGCCCGGGAGGCCAACATGAGCGTCTCGTCGTTCCATCAGCACTTCAAGCAGGTCACCCGCGCCACGCCGCTGCAGTACCTGAAGCGGCTGCGACTGATCAAGGCGCGGCTGCTGCTGAGCCACGACGACCTCAACGTCGGCCAGACCGCCGAGGCGGTGGGCTATCGCAGCACGGCCCAGTTCAGCCGCGACTACAAGCGCGCCTTCGGCGCCAGCCCCCTGAAGGACCGTCGCCAGGCTGACCTCCCATCCGTGGCCGCCGCCGGCTAATGCCGAGCGATGCCAGCGCGAAGGCGCCTCGCCTAGGCTTTTTCCGAAAAATCGGCGCGCGAAGCTCAAAGCAAGGCAAAAATCCGCGAAAAAGCGGAGTTTACGTGGTGAAAAAGAGCATTTTGACCGGGTTTGCACACAAGCTGATTTTTAACGCGGCATGATCGAGCGCAGGCAGTTTTCAGACATAGTCTAGCGTTCGAGCCCCAGGCGCTGGTGCCAATCGGCGAGGCTCTCGTCCGGGTAGCCGTCGAAACAGCGATCGCGGGGGCCGGCATCGACCTCGACCCAGTCGGGCCTGGCCGCCAGCATCAGGTGAACATGCTCAGGCGGATGCGGCAGCGGTGTATCGATCGCCGAGGCGAAGGGGTGGAGCAGCGCCGGCCAGCGGGGATCATGCAGCCACAGACAGGAGGCGCAATGCTGGCAGAAGTGCCGCTCGGCGGGGCTGGTCGCCCCATCGATCACCGCATGGTAGACGCGGATATGCTCCTCGCCACAGACCACCAGAGAGTCGGCATCGGCGCCCAGGTTGACGGCATAGCCGCCGCCTCCGGCGGTCTTGCGACACACCGAGCAATAGCAGCGATTGAAGGGATAAGGGTGGCGCGCGTTCACCTTGAAGGTGACCGCGCCGCAGTGACAGGAGCCTTCCAACAGCATGGGCAGCGCTCTTGTGGGAGAAAGAAAACGATTCCGAGTACCGGGCATCGGCCCTGGCGGCCAATCGCACTTGACTCCGATCACATTGATGTCAGCGCATCTAGCCTACCATGAAGGCTGAGTCCCGCCATCGCCGGGTCCCCTTTTCCCATGCCCGGAGGAGATCGCCTTGTCGATCCGCAATCTGGATGCCCTGTTCACTCCCTCCTCCATCGCCCTGATCGGCGCAAGCAACCGCCCTGGCTCGGTGGGCGCGGTGCTGGCCAAGAACCTCTTCGAGGGCGGCTTCGCCGGCCCGGTGATGACCGTAAACCCGCATGAGACCGCGATCCGTTCGACCCTCAACTATCGCTCGGTGGCCGAGCTGCCGATCGCCCCGGAACTCGCCGTGATCTGTACGCCGCCGGACACGGTGCCGGGGCTTGTCGAGGAGCTGGGCGCCCGGGGCTGTCGCGCCGCGGTGGTGATCACCGCCGGTTTCGGCGAGGGCAATCATGCCGAGGGCCAGGCGCTCAAGCAGGCGGTACTGGACGCCGCCAGACCCTACCTGATGCGCATCGTCGGCCCCAACTGTCTGGGCATCATGGCGCCCCATGCCGGCATCAATGCGAGCTTCGCCCATGTGGCGCCGATACCCGGCCACCTGGCCTTCGTCACCCAGTCCGGTGCGGTGGCCACCTCGATGCTCGACTGGGCGGTCAGCCGCGGCATCGGCTTCTCGCACCTGGCCTCGCTGGGCGCGATGAGCGACGTCGATTTCGGCGACATGCTCTATTACCTGGCCCTGGACCCGCGGACTCACGCGATCCTGCTCTATGTCGAGGCGGTGAGCGAGGCGCGCAAGTTCCTGTCCGCGGCGCGCATGGCCTCCCGCAACAAGCCGGTCGTCGTGATCAAGGCCGGACGCAGCGATGACGGTGCCCGGGCCGCGCTATCGCATACCGGCGCCATGGCCGGGGCCGATGCGGTCTATGATGCGGCCTTCCGCCGCGCCGGCATGTTGAGGGTCCAGACCCTCGACGAGCTGTTTCAGGCCGTCGGCACCCTGGCCTCCGGAGTGCGGGTCAAGGGCGACCGGCTGGCGGTGCTCACCAACGGCGGCGGCATCGGCGTGCTGGCGGTGGACGAACTCGCCGAGGGCAACGGCCAGCTGGCCACACTTTCCCCCGAGACCCTCGCGCACCTGAACACCCGGCTGCCGGCCACCTGGTCCCACGGCAACCCGGTGGACATCCTCGGCGATGCCCCCGGCGAGCGCTATGTGGTGGCGCTGGAGGCGCTGATCGAGGCCGATGACGCCGACGCCATCCTAATCATCAACTGCCCAACCGCCGTGGCCGACAGCTTCGAGGCCGCCCAGGCGGTGATCAATACCCTGGGCACCCGCCGCCTGCCGGTGCTCAGCTGCTGGCTGGGCGAGGCCGCCGGCACCCGCGCCAGACGGCTCTTCGCCGACCGCCACCTGCCCTTCTACGACACCCCCGAACAGGCGGTGCAGGCCTTCGGCCACCTGTGGCAATACCGCCGCAACCATGAGCTGCTGATGGAGACGCCCCCGGCGGTGACGGACCTGCCCGACGACGCCCCGGCCACGGCCAATGCGATCATCGACACGGTGCTCGCCGAGGGCCGTGAGGTGCTCACCGAACCCGAGGCCAGCGCCCTGCTGGCCGCCTTCGAGCTGCCGGTGGTGCCTGCCCGCCAGGCGCGTGACGCCGAGGAGGCCGCCACCCTCGCCGCCGAGCTGGGCTTCCCGGCGGTGGTCAAGATCCTGTCGAAGGACATCAGTCACAAGTCCGATGTGGGCGGCGTGCAAATCGACCTGACCTCCGGTGAGGCCGTGCGCCGCGCCACCGAGGACATGCTGGCCCGAGTACGCGAATCGACCCCCGAGGCGCGTATCGAGGGCGTCAACGTGCAGCCGATGATCAGCCGTTCCGGCGCCTTCGAGCTGATCCTGGGCGTCGCCGAGGACCCGATCTTCGGCCCGGTGATCCTGTTCGGCCAGGGCGGCACGGCGGTGGAGGTGATCGGCGACCGGGTGATCGGCCTGCCGCCTCTGAACCCCCTGCTAGCCCGGGAGATGATCGAGCGCACCCGGGTGTCGCGGCTGCTCAAGGGCTACCGCGACCGCCCCGCCGTCGATATCGAGGCCATCGGGCTGGCCCTGGTCAAGCTCTCGCAGCTGGTCGTCAGCCTGCCAAGAGTGGTCTCGCTGGACATCAACCCCCTGCTGGCCGATGCCGGCGGAGTGATCGCCCTGGATGCCCGGGTGGTGGTGCGCGCCACCGCCAGGCCGCGTACACCGATGACCATCCGCCCCTACCCGAGGGAGCTCGCCCGCGACATCGTCACCCAGGCCGGTCAGCACTACCGGCTGCGGCCGATTCGCCCCGAGGACGAGGATGCCCTGGTCGAGATGCTCAGGCGCTCCGATCGCCACGACATCCGACTGCGCTTCTTCGCCGCCATCCAGCGCTTCGACCATGCCTTCGCCGCGCGCCTGACCCAGCTCGACTACGAGCGCGAGATGGCCTTTGTCGCACAACCCCAAGGGGCCGAGAGCATCCTCGGCGCCGTGCATCTGATCGCCGATCCCGACCAGGAGCGGGCCGAGTTCGCGGTGATGGTGAGAAGCGACATGAAGCAGTCGGGGCTGGGCTACTGCTTGATGCAGGCGATGCTCGACCACGCTCGCCGTATGGGCATCAGCAGCGTAGAGGGCGAGGTACTGCTGGAGAATGGGGCCATGCGCCGCATGGCCAAGGAGCTCGGCTTCATCGAGCAACGCCGGGAGCAAGGCGGCGACTCGGTGGCCATCGTGCTGACACTGGAGCCTCTCCAGGTGCCGACCGCCTGAACGCCGCCGGTGAGCGTCAGTCGCCCCCATGGGGGTCGGGGAGGCGCTTGAGGTGCAGGTGGCGCGCCAGGCGAATCGCCGGGCGCACCAGGAACTGGGCACTGCCGATGATGAACAGCCACACGGCCAGATGCTCCTGGCTGGGATACAGGAACAGGATGCTGCCGGCCAGGAACCACAACGCGATCAGCACGTCGTTGAAGATGCTCAGCGCCTCATAGCGCCGGCGGATGATCAGCTCTTCATGCCCCAGGCGCAGGATGAGGGTGTTGTCGGTACCTTGCGATGCCATCTGTGCTCCTGTCTCGAGATTCGTGCCCGGCCCCTCATCTCCCCCGGCGCGTCAGCGGCGCACCCGACGGGCGCGGAAGGAGCGGCCCTTGAGCTTGCCGTGGGCGAGCTGGTCGAGGGCCGCCTCGGCATGCTCCCGACGCACCGCGACGAAGGTGCTGCGATCCAGCACCTTGATCTTGCCCACCGCCTCGCCGGCGAGCCCGCCCTCGCCGGTCAGGGCGCCGAGGATATCGCCGGGGCGCACCTTCTGCTTGCGCCCGCCATCGATCTGCAGCGTCGCCATCGGCGGCGCGAAGGGCGTTTCATCGAGCCCGCGGCCAGACGGCAGCGGCTCGGGGGCGAAGGTCTCGCCCAGGCGCTCGCCGAGCTTCTCCAGCCGAAAGGCTTCCTTCGAGCCCACGAGGGTGCAGGCGATGCCGCTCTCCCCGGCCCGGCCGGTGCGACCGATGCGATGCACGTGCACCTCGAGCTCGCGGGCGATGCCGTAGTTGAAGACCGCATCCAGGGCGTCGATATCCAGGCCGCGAGCGGCCACGTCGGTGGCGACCAGGATCGAGGCGCTCCGGTTGGCGAACAGCACCAGGGTACGATCCCGGTCACGCTGCTCCAGATCGCCGTGCAATGCCAGGGCACTGAAGCCGTGCTCGCACAGCGCCTCGGCGACTTCCCGGGTCTCGCGCTTGGTGTTGCAGAACACCACGCTGGTGCCGGGCCGATGCGTCAGCAGCAGCAGGCGCAGCGCCTCGAAGCGCTCGTCTTCGTCGGCCACCCGGTAGAAGTGCTGGCGAATGCTCGCGCTGTCGTGGGTCGATTCCACTTCCACGGTGACCGGCTCGCGCATCAGCGACTCGGCGATCGGGCGAATGGCATCGGTGTAGGTGGCGCTGAACAGCAGGGTCTGACGATCCCTGGGCGCGGCGCCGATGATCGCCTCCAGGGCGTCCTTGAAGCCCATGTCGAGCATGCGATCGGCCTCGTCGAGCACCAGGGTCGAGAGCGCCTCAAGCGACAGCGTGCCCTTGCGCAGATGCTCCTCGACGCGCCCAGGCGTGCCGACGATCAGGTGAGCGCCGTGCTCCAGCGAGCCGCGCTGCGGGCCGAAGGGAGCGCCGCCACACAGGGTCAGCACCTTGACGTTGGGCAAGCCGCGCGCCAGGCGGCGCAGCTCGCCGGCCACCTGATCGGCCAGTTCCCGGGTCGGACACAGCACCAGCCCCTGGACGTCCAGGCGCGCGATCTCCAGCCGCGACAGCAGGCCCAGCCCGAAGGCCGCGGTCTTGCCCGAGCCGGTCTTGCCGCGCCCGATCACATCATGGCCGTCGAGGATCGGCGGCAGGCTGCGCGCCTGAATCGGCGTCATGGCGTGATAGCCCAGCGCGTCGAGATTGGTCAGCAGCGCGTCGGCCAGCGGCAGGCGCGCGAAGGAGGTGGCATCGGACACGGGGGACGATCCTTGGCAGCGGGAGAAACGAGGCCGGCAAGGATACCAGACCCTTGCCGTGATCGTCTGGAAACCGCGCGGCATCTTGCGGCCACAAATACCCCTGTTACCACTTTCGGTTGTTCAGTAAGATTTCTCCTTCGATCACGACGCAACAGGATGACACGATGGGCAGGGCCTTCCAGAACCGCAAGGAATCCATGGCCAAGACGGCCGCCGCGAAAACCAAGGTCTACAGCAAGTACGGCCGCGAGCTGTACGTGGTCGCCAAGCAGGGGGGGACCGACCCCAGCAGCAACCTGACGCTGCGCGGCCTGATCGAGCGCGCCAAGAAGGATCAGGTGCCCTCGCACGTGATCGACAAGGCGCTGGACAAGGCCGCCGGCGCCGGCGGCGAGGACTTCTCGCCGGCCCGCTACGAGGGCTTCGGGCCGGCCAGCTGCATGATCATCGTCGAGTGCCTGACCGATAACCCCAACCGCACCTTCGGCGACGTGCGCAACGCCTTCAACAAGGGCAAGGGCAAGATCGGCACGCCGGGCAGCGTCAGCCACATGTTCGATCACTGCGCGATCCTGCGCTTCGCCGGCGAGGACGAGGAAGGGGTGCTGGAGTCGCTGATGGAGGCCGATGTCGATGTCACCGACATCGAGAACGAAGACGGCCAGATCACCGTCTTCGCCCCGCACACCGAGTACGCCAAGGCCAAGCAGGCGCTGATCGACGCCTTCGGCGAGCTGGACTTCGAGGTCGACGAGATCCAGTTCCTGCCCCAGACCCATACGCCGGTCGAAGGCGACGACGTGGCCTCCTTCGAGAAGCTCCTCGACATGCTCAACGAACTGGACGACGTACAGAACGTCTACCATAACGCCGAGCTCTGAGCCGACGAGCGCCGGGCCGAGGCCCGGCGCTCGCTTTTCTCACTCGCCCCTCTCCCGCCCTTCTCCACCTTCCCTTCCCGGTGCTGGCCTCGTGGGTTGGTCGATCTCGCGGAACAGGATCACATGGCGCTGCCGACCATCACGCCTGAGGGCATGGACGGTGACCGCCACCCGCTCCAGCCCGCCATCACGCCGCTCGAACTCGCAGGCCTGCTCCCAGTGTTCTTCTCGGGTCAGGCTCTCGAGCAGGCCCGGATGTGCCATCAGGAACAGTCGCATGGCCGAGCTCGCCTGCTCGTGAGGGAAGCCGCTCATCTCGACGAAGGCGCGATTGGCGATCAGCACCCGCTGCTGCTCGTCGAGCACGATGGCCGCATCAGGGGTCGCCGCGAGCACTTCCCTGGCCAGCTCCAGCTCTTCCTCCGCCTGCTCCATGTCGGTGACATCGGTGGCGATACCACCGATCAGGTAGGGCACGCCGTCATCGTCGATGATCGGGAACTTGCTGAACAGGAAGCGCCGCTTTCCCGAGAGGGTGTCGAGCGCCAGCTTGTACCTGACCGGCTTACCGGTGCGTAGCACCTCACGGTCCATCGCCAGCGCCTTCTCCATGACGTCCTGATCGAGCACGTCCCACATGGGGCGCCCATCCAGCTGCTCCGCTGTCGTGTTCAGGACCTCGGCATAACGCCGATTGACCAAACGGTAGCTGTGATCCAGATCCTTGAGAAAGATCAGGTCCGGCGAGTGGTCGATGATGCCGGCCAGGTACTTGTCCCGCTCGTGAATGCGATGCAGCACCTGCTCGAAGGCCCGCCCGACCCGGGTGAACTCCTCGAACTGGCTGCCCTGAAAGGGCCTGGGCATGCCGCCATCCGGCGCCTGCTCCGCATAGCGGGTCAGGTTCCCCAGTGCACTGGCGGTGATGCGATTGATCACCAGCATCAACAGTGCGGCGACCATCGCCACCATCAGGGTGGCAAACCCCAGGTTGGCGATATAGGTATCGCGCAGGGCAAAGTGGCTGTCGCTGGGCAGCGCCGTATAGACCCGATAGGGCGCGCTGTCTCCCACCTTGAGGACATGCGAGCGCAGCACCCCCTGGGGCCCGACGCGCACCGGCGCCTCCGAGGCCTTCAACGCCTCGAGGCCTTCCCAGGGATGGGCGCCGCTTTGCAGCGAATCGAGGACGCTACCTTCGTGGCTCAGCGCGATCGCCCGCGCCCCGAACAGTGACTGCAACTCGTTCAGGATCCAGAAGTTGTCGTTGAGCAGCACGAAGGTGTGCAGCCGGCCGACCACTTCGCCGAGACCGGGCTCGACCACCGGCAGCGTCAGGCGCAGCAGGCTGTAGCGCTTGCCCCGCACCTCGGTATCGACCGTGACCCAGTCGCCCAGCCGCGACCGCGAGCCGCTGAGGGCTTCGAGGGGCAGCTCCAGGTTCAGCAGGCTGACATTGGGCGCCACATGAAACCGGCCATCGTGTTCGATCACCATGGCATCGATGTACTGGGAATAGCTGTCCCGCATCACCCCCTGCATGGCGTCATCGAGCCGGGCGCCGTCCCCGCGGCTAAGGGCCCGTTGCACGGGCAGGGACTGGCTGATTTCCTCGCTGTACTGACGAATATTGCGAAAGTGGCTGTCGACGATGCTGTCGAGCATGCGCTGGTCGCGCTCATGGGCCAGCTCGATTTCCTGCTGCAGCGCCTTTTCCGCCCCCAGGTAGGCGGTGGTGAGCAGGGTCAGCGACACCCCCGCCAGCATCACCAGCACCAGCAACAGAAGGAGCCGCGAGAAGCGCCAGGTCGTCATTCGGTGTCTCCTGGAGCGGCATCGCCACCGGGGTCGCTAAGCCGGAACGCTCGATGCTGGAGGCGTGCCAAGGCATCGGGCGAGACCCGATCATCGACCAGCACGATCTGGCCGGCGAAGATCTGCGGCACACGATTGGCTTTCTGCATCAGATCCAGCTTGATCGCCTCGGCCATGGCGATGCCGTTGTCGTCGTTCATGCGCATGACGGTCAGGTCGAGCTCTCCCTGTCGATACGCCGCCAGTTCGGCCTTGCCGCCGCCCCAGCCATTGATGAGCACATCCAGGCGCCCCGCCTCGCGCAGCGCGCGCAGGGCCCCTAGGGCGATATCGGT
The DNA here is from genome assembly GCF_014840935.1 of Halomonas sp. YLGW01. NCBI lineage: Bacteria > Pseudomonadati > Pseudomonadota > Gammaproteobacteria > Oceanospirillales > Halomonadaceae > Halomonas > Halomonas sp. YLGW01. The sequence continues at coordinate 2,946,019 of NZ_CP062005.1, forward strand.
GGAACTGGCGAAGATCATCTCGAGATCGGGGTGATCCGCGAGGGTGTGGCGCGTGGCCCGGTAGGCCTTGAGGGCATCGCCATCGGTGAAGAAGGCGCCGACCTGCTCGATCCCCGGATACTGGGCGGCGGCCGCTTCGAAGGTACCGCCACGCATCTCGCTGACGTAGCCCCGCGCGAAGTAGAGCATCAGATACTTGCCATGATAGTCGATCATTTCGAACATGCGTTCGGCGAGCAGTCGAGTCCCCTGGACGTGATCGAAGCCGACATACAGGAAGGGCGGCGCGTTCTGCCAGTGCTTGAGCGGGGTGGTGATGTTCTGCAGGATCAGGCGCGTTCGATGCTGCGCCAGGATACGCTCGATCATCCGGCCATGAGGCGCCACGTCCAGGGTGAAGGCCAGGTAGTCCGGCGCCCAGGCCAGGGCCTCGGCGAGCTGCTGCCCCTGCAGGCCGACCTCCACGCCGGGACGCGAGAAGAACGTCTTGAGCTCGAAGGGAATCTCGAGCTGTTCCAGGCGACGCGCCAGGGCCAGGCCGCTGCGCCGCCAGTAGCCCGAGGCCTGATGCCCGGGGTAGACCGTGGCGATGCGCACCGCTCGCTCGGGCGGATTCGGGATCGGCACCGGCGCGGCCTGCACCCGCTCGGCGAGCTGCGCCATCAGCTCACGCTGCCCGGGGTGATGGCGCAGGTAGTCATCGACCTGCAGGTAGTAGGAGGAGGCCTCGCCATGAGCGGGGCCATCGTGGGACGCTTCATGAGCCTCGACCATGAAAGGCTGCAGCCCCGTCAGCACCAGCAGGGCCGGCACTCTCCCCCGCCAGCGGCGCTTCCTCGCCATGTCATGCCTCCTTGAGCCCTGACGCCCATCTGTCTCGCCGCCGACAACTCGACTACTAATATGAACAATTAGCATAAAAACCCACAAGATAGCGTCAAGATGCCGGGCAATTGCGTAAAGAAGCATATTACACGATGACCGACGGCGACGGCAGAGGGCAGCACTCCCCACCCATCGCCCCGGAAGCGGAAAAGAGCCGAAATGGCGGCACATGAGCGGCCTTACTCGACGACTCCCGCCCGGACGGCTCCGCTATCATGGCCGCCCCGAGGGGCCGACACCGCATGCCGCGCCCCGGCGCCTCCTTCGAGGCACACCGTTTCATCCATCACGCAGGGAACTATCGTGAGCCAACTTGCCCGAGCCGGCCTCCTGGGGGCCACACTGGTCGCCACCACCGTCACCGCCATCACCGCCCAGGCCGACGTACTGGGCCTGACCGCCCGCGTCAACGCCTCACAGCAGAGCTGGGAGGACAACCACCAGGGCAGTTCCAGCGGTTTCCAGGGCGACCTGGCCCTGCGTCTGGAGCATCCGGTGCCGCTGATTCCCAACATCGCCGTGGGCGCCGAGCGCAAGAACCAGGACTTCCCGGGAGACGGCGAGAGCGTCAATGCCGAGCTCTACTACGAGCTCGTCGACTTGCTCGACGTTCAGTTCGATGCCGGCCTCGGCGCCGAGCGCTGGACACTCGATAACGACGGCATCGACGAGTCCGATAACGTCTACGCCATCGGTCGCGCCAGCATCGGCCTGCCGATCAGCTCGCTGGGCATCGAGGCGGAACTCAAGCGGGGCCTGGATAACGACAGCGTCGAGCACGACCGTCGCCGCGCCGGCCTGACATACGATCTGGTCGACCTGATCGCGGTATCCGCGACCGTGGCCATCGGCTACCAGAGCGAAGAAATGGAGCTCAATGGCACCGACTGGGAAAGCGACGGCGCCTACCTGGGGCTCGAAATCGACCTCTGAGCCCGCCCCGAGCCGCCGTGCTCGAGCCAGGCATGACGAGGGCCCGCGCGGCAGCGCCGCGCGGGCCCTTTGCGCCTTGATGCCCAGTGCCAGCCGCATGGTCTCGGAGCGTGACTGCGGAGGCGTTGACGGCGTCGACGCCGCAGGCTGTTAGGCTGAGGACATGACACCCTTCCTGGCGGCGTGGCCTGGCGGCCTCGCGCCTGTGGTCAAGGAGCTGCGCCCCATGCCTTGCAAGACGCCCCGCCAGATGTGCCGCACCCGACGTCGACGCGCACTCGTCCCGTCTCTCGCCACCCCATCTCGCGCCGTCCTGTCCCTCGCCGCCTTGTCCATCGTGGCCTCAATCGTGCTCGCGGGCTGTGGCGAGCCCTCGGCCCCACCGCCCGCGGAGACCGGCACCCTCAAGGTGGCCACCCGCAACGGTGCCACCACCTACTATTACGACCGCCACGAGACCCCCGCCGGCCCCGAGCATGACCTGGTCCGCCGCTTCGCCGATGCGCAGAACTGGACGGTCGAGTGGTCGCTCTTCGATTCCACCGCCGAGGTCATCAAAGCGCTCGAGGCCGGCGAGGTACACCTGGCCGCGGCCGGGCTGACCCACCTGACCGCTCGGGATCAACGTTTCACTCAAGGGCCCGCGCATACCGAGATCGTCGAGCAACTGGTCTGCCACCGGGAGCTACGCCCCCTGCCCCGCCGGATCGAGGACCTGACCGAGGTGGAGATCCGGGTCACCGCGGCCTCCAGCTACTCGCAGCAGCTCACTTCGCTGGTCAACGAGCACACCGGCATTCGCTTCGAAGAGGACCCGCGAAGCACCGAGGTGCTGCTGGAGGCGGTGGCCAACCGGAGCCTGGACTGCACCGTGGCCGATTCCAACATCGTCAAGGTGGTGCGGCGCCATTTCCCTCACCTGGAGATCGCCATGAACCTGACCGCCGGCAGCCGCCTGGGCTGGTATCTGCCGGAGGGTCAGGAGGCGCTGGCCACCAAGGCCCGGGAGTGGATGGCAAGCGAGGCGGGGCAGGCCTCCATCGAGGCGATGGAGGCGCGCTATTATTCCTATATCGGGGAGTTCGACTTCGTCGACCTGCGCGCCCTAAACCGACGCATCGACAACCGCCTGCCCAACTTCCTCGACTATTTCCTCGAGGCCGAACGGGACACCGGCATGCCGGCCGACCTCTTGGCTGCCCTGTCCTATCAGGAGTCCCACTGGGACCCCGGCGCCGTCTCGCCCACCGGGGTACGCGGCATCATGATGCTGACCCGCAACACCGCCGCGTCGCTTGGCGTGAGCAACCGCCTCGACCCGGCGCAGGCCATCGACGGCGGCGCCCGCTATCTGGCCGACCGCCATGCCCGGTTGCCCGAAGAGATTCCCGAACCGGACCGCACCTACCTGGCGCTGGCCAGCTACAACATCGGCCGCGGCCACCTGCTGGACGCCCGCCAACTGGCTCGCCGGCTAGGCAAGGACCCGGACTCCTGGGAGGACATGAAGGAAGTGCTGCCGCTCAAGGCCGACAAACGCTATTACCCGCAGACACGCTACGGTTATGCCCGAGGCTATGAGCCGGTGCATTATGTGCGCCACATCCGCAACTACATGGACGTGATCTCCCCCACCATCGCGCCGCTCGAGGGCACCGAAGCCGCCGACCCACCGCCCGCCCGGAACGACTAGCTCAGAACGCCTAGCCCAGACAGAATGACTTACGAAGTTACGGCAGCAGGTGTGCCACCACGCTTCGCTCGTCGAGCAGCTCCTGCTCGGTGGCCTTGAGACGCTTGAGGGAGGCCTCGTTGATCTCGAGCCCCTGCACGATCTCATGGCGCCCCGCCGTGCAGCGACAGGGGAAGGAGTAGTAGATACCCTCGGCGATGCCATAACTGCCATCGGAAAGCACCGACATGCTCGCCCAGTCCTCGGGCGGTGTTCCCAGCACCCAATCATGCATATGGGAGACGATCGCCCGCGCCGCCGACCCGGCACTGGACTTGCCCCGGGCCTTGATCACCGCGCCGCCGCGCTGCTGCACCGCGGGCTCGAAGGTGGCCCGGCGCCAGTCCGCCGTCACCAGCTCGGTTGCCGCCCGGTCACCCACTTGAGCATGGTCGAGATCGGCATACAGGGTCGCGGAGTGGTTGCCCCAGATGGTCAGGCGGCGAATCCTCGCCACCCCCTCGCCGGTCTGGCGCGCCAGCTGCGCCAGCGCACGGTTGTGATCGAGCCGCGTCATCGCCGAGAACTGGTGGGCCGCCAGGTGTGGCGCATTGCGTTGGGCGATCAGGGCATTGGTGTTGGCCGGGTTGCCGACCACCAGCACCCGCACGTCGCGGTCGGCGACCGCGTCGAGGGCCTGTCCCTGAGCAACGAAGATCGCCGCGTTGTCTTCCAGCAGATCCCCACGCTCCATGCCGGGGCCTCGGGGCTTGGCGCCGACCAGCAGCGCGTAGTGAACGCTGTCGAAGGCCGCCTCGGCGCTGTCATGGAGGGTGACGCCGGCGAGCAGCGGAAAGGCCGCGTCCTCGAGCTCCATGGCCACGCCCTCGAGCACCGGCAGGGCATCGGGGATATCGAGCAACTGCAGGATGACGGGCTGATCGCCCCCCAGCATGTCCCCGGCGGCAATGGAAAACACCAGGCTGTAACCGACCTGTCCCGCCGCCCCCGTGACCGCCACACGAACCGGAGCCTTCATGAAGCACCTCCTGATCTCTCTGATCTGATGAATCTGGCCTGCAAGCCCTGCTCTGCTTTCCCTGACCAGACCTTGGGCACATTCGGCGACCGGCGCCTTTCTCCTGCCCTGTCCGCAACATAGCAGACCTGCCGGGAGCCGCCCGCGGCACGACGCGCCCCAGGCGCCGAAACCCGTGATCCATTCAACGCTCGGCGCCACTCGTCACGATAGAGGCCTCGCCGAACGCCTGGGAAGCGGAGCACAAGAGAGAGCACTCACTTACCGCCGAGCGCTTGCCATTCGGCACCCTTTTCCATCGGCACACGCTATCCCCCTGTATCGCCCACCAAAACCCTGTATGCTGATGGCGCAACATCGTCCTAGAAAGCGGAGTAAGCATCACGATCGATCATTCTTACCAAGCCAGCACGGAGGTTCGCATGAAGGTATATCGACCTGAATGGCAGTGCACGTTTAGCGTAAACGAAGGCGCGGAAGATACAGCCAGCCTGAAGGAGCGCATCGCCTGGAGCATCAGGGCGCTTGCCGACCGGTTGGATGGCGGTGGAAGAACGATCCAGATTGACTACGACGTGACCCCTCGGGTCAGCCAGGAAGAGGTTGATGTCTGCCTCGGCAAGGGCTTCGAAGTGACGCAGAGCCTGCTCACCCAGCTGGCGCATCAGGCCGCCTGCGAAGATGTTATGCGTGACGCCAAGGCGGAGCTCTTCGAAGAAAACACCCCCCACTGAGGGAAAGAGGTGGCGAGAGCAAACGCTGCCCCTTGGCTCCGTCGCCAAGGCAAGAACGCAGTAAGAGAGCAGAGATTGCAACGCTTCAAGATATATCGCCACGACACCCCATCCGGCCTCGCTGGATGGGGTGTTTTCATTTCGTGGCCAGGTCGCGTGCCAGCGCATATGGTTACGTCAGTGAAAGGCCGTGTACCAGATGGGTATCGAGAGTGCTTCTGCGAGGTGAGACCATGTCGTCCCCCGGGCCGCGCCGGCTGAGCCGGCTGTTGAACAGCACCCAGACGCTACTGATCCTTGCCGGCCTGGCGCTGGTGCTGGCGCTGCCCGGCTATCTGCTGGCCGGCAGCGGCGGCATCCTGGTCAGCCTGGCGATGGCGGCGTTGACCGCCTACCTGAGCCGCTGGATGCCGGCACGACTGATCCTCGCCAATGCCGGGGCCGGGCTCTTGCATCGCCATCAGGCGCCCAGGCTCTATCGGGTGCTGGACGAGCTCTATCGGCGCGCCGGCCTGCAGATGGCCCCGCAGCTCTACTATGCCCACTCGCCGGCTCTCAACGCCTTCGCCGTGGGCGACCGCCACGATGGGGCCATCGCCGTCACCGATGGACTGCTGAACGCCCTCAGCCTGCGCCAATTGGCCGGAGTGCTGGCCCATGAAGTCACTCACCTGCAGCACGGCGACACCCGTGTGATGTCGATGGCCGCCGCCATGACCCGGCTCACCGTGTGGCTGGCCACCATCGCACAACTCACCCTGCTGCTGATGCTGCCGCTGATTCTGTCCGGCGAGGTCAGGCTGCCCTGGCTCCTGCTGCTGGGCGTCGCCATCTCTCCCTCTGCCAGCACCCTGCTGCAGCTGGCCCTGTCACGTAACAGGGAATATCAGGCGGACCTCGAGGCCGTCACCATCACCGGCGATCCCGAGGCGCTGGCCTCGGCCCTGACGGTGATCGAGCGTCAACAGGGCGCCTGGCTCAGCAGCCTGTTTGGCCGCCAACCGCCGACCTGGATGGGCTGGCTGAGCAGCCATCCGTCGCCCGAGGAACGCATCCGCCGCGTGATGGCCGCCGAATGCCCGCGACGAGTCCCGAGCGTGCCACATCAAGCGACCGAGCACTCGCTGCTGCTGGAACGGCCACACCCGCGGCGCAAGCACCACTGGCTACTGCCCCGTCGTCGCGGCCGGTGAGCGGTCTCCCATGGGCTGGCGAATACGACCGTCGACCCGCAGAGACCGCTCGCCATCTTCCAGGCGATAGATCACCGTCGAACGCTCATCCACGCGGCCATAGGGCGTACCGTTCAGGGTCAGTCGCCCGTCCGCGAGCTCGACATGGTCACCGTTGACCTCGATCACCGCGTTGCGCCCCGACACCGCCGCCTCCACCACGCTGCCCGCGCCCGACCGCAGGCTCGACACCACCGCGCTGCTGCCCTGGGACTGCACACTGGTAGCCGCGGGAACCGACTCGCTGCCCCCGGCCAGCAACAGTTGCAGCACCATCAGTGCCGCCATGCTCCTGGGATTCATCGCACCCCTCCTCGCTCGATCCTTCTCGCCCGTGCCCGCTATCGCGCCCCGACCGGAATCATCAGGTGCTGATAGTCGGTGCCCTTCCACATCAGGTAAGGCCCGCCGTTATCGGGGTCGGTGGGGAAACTCTCGAGCAGCGCCGGCGGCCCGATCAGCATCAGGTGCGGTCCCTCCTTGATCCACTCATTGTCCTCGCTGGGCCCCTCGGCATAGGGGTCGATGTTGCTGGCCCCTTCGTCTCCCGCCAGCATGTAGGCGATGCCCAGCGTCTCGGCGTTGTAGGGTTCCTTGGCCTGCCAGGCCTTGGCCCAGTCAAGCCAGGTCTCGTCCAGGCACATCGGCGCGTTGCCCGTCAGCATCGGTGGCGTCGGCATGCAGGTGAAGCCGTTGCTGCCCTCCTTGAGGACCTTGCCTTCCCAATCCACCACCGTGGCGCCCTCGACCATGCCCGGCCAGGTCGCGCTCAAGGCGTCCTCCAACGGGGCCGACTCCGCCTGGACCGGGCCCGCGGCGGCCAACGCCAGAAGCAGCAGGCCCCCGCCCGGCATCCACTGGCCGCCATCGCGCTCCCGCTTGTTCCACTGGCTGACGACGCACCGCTCCTTGGCAAGGCGTCCGATTCTCGATGCTCTCATCGCGCTGCCCTCTCTGATTGTGCTCACATCCGGCATGGCTTGCCGGGAGAGACGACTCACGAGGGCCAAGCCAACGCCACCTGACATGCCGTGGCGAGCCGTGCCCTACCCTTCCAGTCAAGCCGAGCACGTGATCGGGCTCCACCGCCAGACACCGATACAGGACCGGAGGCTGAGCAAAATCAGTCACGGGTAGGACGTCCAGCCAGCCAGATGGTCAACCCGCGCCTCGGCGCCATCACCATAGGCGACAGATCCCGCTCCTCCAGAAGGTTCGGTGAAGGTGCGGTAAATGCGCGCATGCAGGGCCCTGGCAGTTGATTCAGCGCAACCCGAGACGCAACATTCCCGCCTCAAGGCCTCTTCTCGACATCACAGAGAGACAACGCACAAGGAGCCCAATGACGTGCTTAGCATCCTGGTCTATTTCCTGATCTATGCCGGCGTTTCCATGGCGGTCTATCAGCTGTATGACATCTACCATCATCAGAACTTCGGCGACGAGGAACGGCGCAGCCGCGCCGGGAAAGACGCGATCGAGGACCTGGCACACCAGGCGAGGGCCTATGAGGCCACCGGCGACGCGACGGATTTCCTGCGGGGCGTGAAGGCCTTCTTCGGCGATGCCTTCGATCCTCGGGTGGCCCTGGCGGCCTTCTCCCGGAGCAGCGACTCCCTAAGCGATAACTCCCGAACCGACACTGCCAAGGATCAGGCCCTGCCCAACGTCGAGCCGCTGCTGCGCCGTAAGCACCGCATTCACTGCAACGCCGGGATCCGCATCCGTCACCCGTTGGGGGTGACCACCGCCCCGCCCACCAGGGATATTCGAGGCGCCCTGCTGTCGCTCATCATCATCAACTGCCTGCTGGCCCTCTTCCTGGGCGGCCTGAGCGTCTACTCCATCGGCTACGACGTTCCCGCCGTCTGGATGCAGGATGAATCGATCCTGATGCTCGCGATCTACGGCCTGATCCTGATCACGCACCTGATCGCGAAACTCGATCTCTACCTGCACGACCTCCACCAGATCGGCCGCCTGACCCCGCACCTGCCCGCCGCATCGCTGGCCCCCGCGGCGGGGGCCAGCGAACAGCCAGCATGAGGCCGCGCCCGGCCGAGGAGCCCCCGATGCATGCCATCAATCCCGAGAAGCTTCATCACAGCAAGTGGACCGCCGTGGCGCCCAAGCACAAGGAGAAGCATTTCCTGGCGATCAAGCTTGTGCGCGACGAGGAAGAGAAGGTCGTGCAGGTGGTGCTGGAGGCCGTGCTCACCCGCCGACAGTTCACCCTGCCCTGGCAGGCACTCAGGGATGACACCAGCTGGCGGATGGGCTGGCAGTAGCCCTGCCGTACAACGCCCCCATACCGGGCTTCTCAGCGACGGCGTGAGCCGCCGAGGATGCCCCCCAGCAGCCCGCGCAGGATCTGCCGCCCCAGCTGACTGCCCACCGAGCGCGCCGCCGACTTGACCATGGCCTCGGCCATGCCCTGGCGACGGCCGCTTCCCCACAACAGCTCGCCGAGCCGTCCCTTGCTGGCGGGGGCGTCCGCTGCCCGGGTCGAGGCCTCGGTCGGGGTCGGCGCCTCGTCTGGAGGGGCCGCGGCCAGCTTCTCGGCGGCCCGCCGGGCGAGTATCTCGTGGGCCGACTCCCGGTTGATGGGGGTATCGTAACGCTCACCGATCGGGCTCCTGGCCCGCACCCTGGCGCGTTCCTCATCGCTGAGCGTCCCCATGCGACAGCGCGGTGGGCAGACGAGGGTGCGTTCCACCGGCATGGGCACGCCCCTGTCCTGCAGCGTGGAGACCAGCGCCTCCCCTACGCCCAGCGTCGAGATCGCCTGTTCCACATCGAGTCTCGGGTTGATCGCGAAGGTCTCCGCCGCAGCCTTCACCGCCTTCTGGTCGCGGGGGGTAAAGGCCCGTAGCGCATGCTGCACCCGGTTGGCAAGCTGGCCCAGTATTTCGCCGGGCACGTCATCGGGGAACTGCGAGCAGAAGTACACGCCCACACCCTTGGAGCGGATCAGTCGCACCACCTGCTCCACCCGCTGACGTAGCGCCGGCGGCGCATCGTCGAACAGCAGATGAGCCTCGTCGAAGAAGAACACCAGCCGCGGCGTATCGGCGTCGCCCACCTCGGGCAGGGTCTCGAATAGCTCGGACAACAGCCACAGCAGAAAGCCCGAATAGAGCCGCGGGGCGAGGATCAACCGGTCGGCGGCCAGGATATTGATGATGCCCCGACCGGTCATGTCGGTACGCATGAAATCAGCAAGCTCCAGCGCCGGCTCGCCGAATAGCTGCGCCCCGCCCTCGCGCTCGAAGCGCAGCAGGGCGCGCTGGATGGCGGCGATCGACGCCGTGCTCACCAGCCCGTAGCGTGCCGAGATCTCCGTGCGGTTCTCGGCCACGAACCCCAGCACCGCACGCAGGTCATCCAGATCGAGCAGCAACAGCCCCTCATCATCGGCCAGGGTGAAGGCGATCTCCAGCACCCCGGCCTGGGTGTCGTTGAGCTCCAGCACATGCACCAGCAGACTCGGCCCCATCTCGCTCACCGTGGTGCGCACCGGGTGACCCAGCTTGCCGAAGAGATCCCAGAACACCACCGGGTTGGCCTCATTGTCATAGCCCTCGAGGCCGATCTCGGCGGCCCGCTCACGGAGCCGGTCACTCGCCACGCCGGCCTCGGCGAGCCCCGCCACATCGCCCTTCACATCGGCCATGACGACCGGCACGCCCATGCGCGAGAAGCCCTCGGCCAGCACCAGCAACGAGACGGTCTTGCCGGTGCCGGTCGCGCCGGCAATCATGCCGTGCCGGTTGCCGTATCGCCCCAGCAGGCGCACGGGACGCTCTCCCTTGCCGATCAGAATGTCATTCACCCGCACGCTCCTCTCTTCTCTTTCCATCACCCCAGCACCTCAGCGCTCCATCGCCTCGGCGATGCACGACCGGCCGATTCTCTCCCTGCCGTGCGCCTGCCCCTGCCGCCAGGGTCCCTTCACAGCGTAGTGGAAGCCGCCCGTTCCTCACCGCAAAAAAAACGGCCCCGCCAGGGCGGGGCCGTGCATCGACGACAGGATCGCGCAAGAGGCGCCTCCGGCGCGTCGACGGTACGCGTGACCGTCCGCCCGCGCTGGGCAGGAATCGTTCAGGCCGCCGGGGCGGTGACCGTCTCGGGCCGGGCGGCCTCCTTTCCTTCCGTGCGGGAGATGATCGAGGTGCCGACCAGGTCGCCGGTGACGTTGAGCGCGGTACAGCCCATGCCGACCAGCGCGTCGATGGAGGCCAGCAGCGCCACCGTCTCGATCGGCAGCCCCACCTGAGCGAAGACCGTCGCGATCATCACGATGCCAGCGCCGGGCCCCCCGGCTGTGCCGATCGAGATCAGGGTGCCGATCAGCACGATCTCGATCATGCTGGCCAGGTCCAGCGGCGCCCCGATCACGTTGGCCGCGAAGACCGCGGAGATGGCGATGCGGATCGCCGCGCCATCCATGTTGATGGTCGCCCCCAGCGGCAGGCTGAAGCCGTACAGGCTGCGCGAGAGCCCCAGGCGGCGCGCCGCATTCAGCGTCAGCGGCAGCGTGCCCGAGCTGCTCTGGGTCGCGAAGGCCGTCGCCATCGGGGTCCGCGCCTCGCGGAAGAAGGCCCCCAACCGCACGCCGAACAGTTTCATCAGCAGCGCATAGACGATCACCTGGGCGGCCAGCGCGATATAGAGCACCGCGACCATGTCCCCCAGCGACAGCAGGGTCGCCATTCCCTGCTCGCCCACCGTCTTGGCGACGATCGCGAACACGCCGATCGGCACATAGTGCAGCACACCGGCCATGACCTTGAGCGTCACCTCGTTAAGCGCCTCGATCACGCCGTATAACCGCTCGCCGAGCTCGCCATGGCTGTCGGAGCCCCTGAGCTTCAGCAGCGCGATCCCGAACACCACCGCCGTGAAGATGATCCCCAGCAGGTTACCCTCGACGAACGCCGCGACGATATTGTCCGGCACGATATTCAGGAGCACGCTGGCGATGCCCGGGTTGTCGGGCACACTGATCTCGGCGTTGTTATCCAGCGTCATGCCGCTGCCCGGCGCGAAGACGGTCGCCACCGCGAGGCCGACCACGATCGCCAGCGCCGAGGTCAGCGCATAGTAGCCCAGCAGCTTGCCCCCCATGCGCCCGGTGCGGCCCAGCGGTGCCTGATTGATGCCGACCATCAGGGTAAATAGCACGATCGGCACGATCAGGAACTTCAGCAGCCGCAGCAGTAGCTCACCAATGGGGGCCAGCCAGTTCGCGGCCTGCTGTCCGCCCAGCAGGCCCACGACCACGCCCAGCACCAGCGCGATGCTGACGCGCAGAATCAGCGGCGCTTCCAGGTAGCGGCGCAGTAGCGATTTCATGGTGTTGCTCCCTTCATGATGTTTCTCCCTTGATGGTGTTCTTCTTCATGGCGCGACGTGCATGATGCGCATGGCCGCCGGGCGGCCATGCCACCCGATCACGGGTGGTGATTGACAGAGATGGTCGCGGTGGTCGGCTCCCCTGCCCAGACGACGGAGAGCTACGAAAGCGCGACGGGAAGCCAGGCCCCCCACACGACAGCGCCCACGAGAGAGTCCTCATGGGCGCTGGGTAGTGACAACACGATCGTGACGCCGGCGTGCTCATCGCCGCCGACGACAACGGGATCGTCAGCCCTGGGGTTCGAGCTTGTCCTGCGTCTTCAGCTCGAAGTCGCTGGCGTCGTGGCGCTCGAGCAGCTGCATCTCGGGCTCACCGAAGGTGCGGTTGACCATCCGCCCGCGAGTGACCGCCGGGCGCGCGTCGATCTGCTTCGCCCAGCGCAGCACATGGGTGTACTCCTGCACCTGCAGGAAGTCGGCGGCGTCATACAGCCGGCCCAGCACCAGCTGGCCGTACCAGGCCCAGTTGGCGATATCGGCGATGGTGTAGGTATCTCCCGCCAGATACTCGGACTCCGCCAGACGACGGTCCAGCACGTCGAGCTGGCGCTTGGTTTCCATGGCGTAGCGGTCGATCGGGTACTCGAGCTTCTCCGGCGCATAGGCATAGAAGTGACCGAAGCCGCCGCCCAGGAAGGGCGCGCTGCCCATCTGCCAGAACAGCCAGTTCAGGGTCTCGGTGCGACCAGCCAGGCTGCCCGGCAGGAATTCGCCGAAGCGCTCGGCGAGATACAAAAGAATGGCGCCGGACTCGAAGACCCGGGTCGCGGGGGTGGTGCTGTGATCCAGCAGCGCCGGGATCTTGGAGTTCGGGTTCGCCTCCACGAAGCCGCTGCCGAACTGATCGCCCTCGCCGATACGGATCAGCCAGGCATCGTACTCGGCATCCTTGTAGCCAAGCTCAAGCAGCTCCTCGAACATCACCGTGACCTTCACGCCGTTGGGTGTGCCCATCGAATAGAGCTGGAAGGGGTGCTTGCCGACCGGCAGCGCCTTGTCATGGGTCGGCCCGGCAATCGGGCGGTTGACGCTGGCGAACTTGCCGCCGCTGGCCTTTTCCCAGGTCCAGACCTTCGGGGGGACGTACGCGTTGCCTTGGCTCATCACGCTCTCCTGATCGCGGGTGACAGATTATGCTGCCACCCTATGTGGGGGCACTTAGCCTGCTATCAAGCTGTGACACAGGATCGCGTGCAAAAGTTGCATGTCGGGGGTTACCTCAGCTCTCGCCAACGCCCTCGCCCATGCCCTCGCCAATGCGCACCAGCCGTGTCAGCCGCACGTCCACGGTGAGGGCGAGCGAGGTCAGCGCCGCCCCCGCGACCTCACATCCCGCCATGGCGTAGAGGGGCCCCAGGGGCGCCCTGCCCCCGCCGGGGCACGGCGGTCTCAAGCTCAAAGCGCAGCGGAAGCCGGTCAGGCCGCTAGCCCCTTCGATAAGCGCGCCAGCGTTGCCTTGACTGACGCTCATTCCCTCGCGTCTTGGTCAGTGCGTCGAAACCTGGCGAGCCAGTCCGACAGGATCCTTCTCTTGAAGATCCAGCCCATGGTGGTTTCCGAATGCCCCTGCGCCAGGAGATCCCCATTCGACTCGACCCACAGCAGGATCCACTCGCGTTGCTCGGATAGCGTGTTCTCCCCTCCGCCCGACGCGACGCGCTCCCTGACCCATTCGGCGCCGTTGCAGATCATCGGCAGGCTCACGGGCAGTAAAGGCCCAGAGATCTCTCCGCGCGGTCGCACCGCATCACCGATGACATCGAGCTCCACGTCACCGGTTGCGAGGTCGTGCCGCAACACGGCAATACGAGGATTCACGACATCCCGTGCAAAAATGGCGAACGCAGACCTGTCCAGCCGCGGCTCAGGATGGGCGGCGATATAGGCGGCTATGGATTCGGACTGGCCTCCCTCGAAGCTCTGCTGTTCCCAGGTACCGAAGAAGCCATAGTCTCCCGAAAGATCGGGGCAGCCATTCTCGGCGCCAGACGCGGGGCTCAGGGTCATCACCAGCATCGATACCGCCACACAGGGTCGTATCATGGGAGGTTCTCATGTCGAGCAGCGGGGCGCCGCGATCGCAGGGGCCAGCAGCCACAGGCCCCGACGCACCTTGCCAACCGGCGCCAGTCACTCGGCCGGCCTTGTTCACCGAGGACGTTGCTGAAGCTTAGTCAGGTCGGCATGAACCTGCCCATGGCCTGGCGAGCCATGACCTGGAGACCATTGCGTGTGAGGCTTCCTGCCACGTGCGGGTCTCACCAGTTGGAGGAAGGCCTCGCCGTTCAAGCGGGAGCGGTCTTCCCGCTCATCGCTTCTAGCCACCCCGCCCCATCGCATGCAAGGCGCGTCAGCCGCACGTCCACGGTAACGGTCAGCGATTCCAGCGCCGCCGCCTTCTCCCGGCCCTCGGCGCTGGCGCGGTACAAGTGTGGAGTCATGGCCAGGAGGTCGGCGATGGGCTCGGCGCCCTCAAGCTCCAGCGAGTAGCGAAGGGTGTCGGTGCTCAGGGGCTTGAACCCCTCGGGCGCTTGGGGCTCCGCCGTGCGCTCGGGCTTGAGGCTGGGATAGATGATCTCGCGCAGTTCCCGCAGATGATCCTGCCCCGCCTCGACCATCAGCAGCACGCCGCCGGGCTTCAGCACCCTGGCGAACTCGGGGTAGACGGGAAAACCGAACATACACAGCACTAAGTCCAGCGTGCTCGGCTGCACGGGCAGGTTGGCGTTGCTGCCCACCACCCAGCTGGCCGGCTGCCCTGCCTGCTTGCCCTGCCTGGCGGCGGCGAGCACCGCCCACTTGGAGATATCCACACCCAGTAGCGAAAGCGCTTGCTCCTCGCCTGCCGTCTCACCCCAGGCCTTGGCCAGCTCGCGCAGGTAGTAGCCTTCCCCGCAGCCGGCATCCAGGCAGCTGAGTGTGGTGTCGGCACGCGCATCGCCTGGCACATCTCTTGCCACGTGACTCAGCGCGGCCTGGCTCACGGCCTCGGCGATCGGCCGGTAGTGGCCAGCATTCAGGAAGCGCTGGCGCGCCGCCACCATCTCCTTGCTGTCGCCCGGATCCTGGGAGCGCTTGTTCTGCACCGGCAGCAGGTGCACATAGCCCTGGCGTGCGATGTCGAAGCTGTGGCCGGCGCCGCAGCGCCAGGTGTTGCCGCTCCTGTGCAGCACGTCGCCGTCCAGCGGGCAGGCCAGTGCCTGAAAGGGGGTGTTGCTCATGTGTCGTCGCCTGATGATGAATGCCGTGTCCAAACAAGCCGCCGCGCGAGCGGCGTCTCGTTGGCCAGTGGCGAATGATGGCACATGAGCGTCATTCGATAGCAGAGAAACATAAAAAAGCCTGTGTCGTGATTCACCGGATGGCCGGCGATCGTCAACGAATGGCAGCGGGTCTCGGTAGCGTCCGAGAGGGTGCAGTCCACGATACTGGCGTCGACAACGGCGCCATCCATGAACAATGACGGATCCAGCCCCGCCAGATGATCGACCCCATGATCCTGGTCATGGGCCACGGCAAGGGTAGGCGCTAGTGTCAGGGCGAGCGTGCCCGCCAGCAGCAGCAAGGGCCCCTGATAGTAACCTCGTCGGCACTGGAATGGCGCACGCCACTGGAAGTCTACGCCGAGGTGCCCAAGAAGTTCGTCGCCGGCCCGAGTACCCTTCAATAGCGTTGCGCTTGGAACTTGAGACCGCCGTCCCAGTACCACGGCGAATATATGAGCACCTGCCCTCGGGCACCGGCCTGCTCGCCGGACTCGAACAGGATCGTCTCGAACCCCGCTGCCAGCAGAGTGGCCGCATCACTCAGCTCTATCATGCCTAGCCCGACACGAATACCTCTCTCGGTTACACTAGCGCGACCGCCTAGAGGGTGAGGTTTTCTCACCTCTTTTTCACCCAGCCCCTTCCCGACCTGCGATGCATTCCATGTCCATTTCCGAACGCCCTTCGAAGCTGAGCCTGCCTCAGGTCAACCCCGGTGTGTCGACGGTGCTGGAGTACCTGCTGCTCAAGTTTCCGGCCATCGGTGAGGCGACATGGCGCGAGCGCATGGCCACCGGCAAGGTGCATCGCGATGACGGCTCATGGATTACGCCACAGTCGCCCTTCAAGCCACATCTACGCGTGTTCTATTACCGCGAAGTGGCAAGCGAGCCGAGCATTCCCTTCGCAGAGCAGACTGTCTATCGAGATGAGCACATTCTGGTGGCCTACAAACCGCACTTTCTGCCCGTCACGCCCGGCGGGCGCTACGTGAACGAGTGTCTGCAGCAGCGCCTGCGCAAAAGCACGGGCATCGAGGAGCTGCAGGCGGTGCATCGCCTGGATAGAGTCACGGCGGGACTGGTGCTGTGCTCCCTCAACCCCGAGACCCGCGCGCTGTATCATCAGCTGTTCAAGTCGCGACATATCCACAAGACCTATCAGGCCATCGCCGAGATAGACGGCGATAAGTCATTAGTGGGTCAGCAGTGGGACGTAAAGAATCGCATCGAGCCAAGCGAACAGCGCTTTCGCATGCGGGTCAGCGAGGGCGACGCCAACAGCCATTCGGTGATTCGCTGCGTGCAGCAAACCGACACGCAGGCGCTGTTCAAATTACACCCCGTCAGCGGGCGCCGCCACCAGCTGCGCGTGCACATGCAGTCACTCGGCTGGCAGATCCTGAATGACCGCTACTACCCGGTGCTGCAGCCGCTCTCGCCAGACGACTATTCCCGGCCCCTGCAACTGCTCTCCAAGGGCTTCGAATTCATCGACCCGATGACGGGCGAACCGAGGCGCTTCGAATATGGTGGCGACCTGGAGCTTCACTAGCGCAGCGCCCTCACTCCCTTTTCCTTTGCTCTCCGCAGCGCGTCTCGAGCCGGACCACCATGTTCATCTCGGCTATTGCATGCTGGCCGTCACCAATGGGAGCTGGCGACCCGCTTGCCGCCGGTGGCCCGCAGCCAGCCGAGGTTTCGCAAGCGACTCTCCAACATCTATGTCGACGGTGAAGTGCATTAATTGGGATCTGTCCCGATTAATTTCCTGCCACCATGTCTTTCGGTGTAGCCGCTGCGCTGGAAGCGCAGCGACATGGTCAGGTCGCCGGAGAAGCTTGTCGTTTTTTAGCATTACGGCTAAGGAATAAGAGTCTGCCCCTCATTGCAGATACCAAAAACTTGGCTATTAAAACAACCTCCTTACCAATTATTATTCTCCACCAAATTATTCCTAGCCTCTTCAACCTGAACCAAAAGATCCTCGAAAGCTTTAGCTAGCCCACTATGATCTGCATCCACTTTATCATAAGCCAATGTCTTCAAGTTCCTATTTCTTCTCAAAGACTTCTTCAAGTCCTCAGAAATTTCTGAAGAAGTAAGAAAGTAGTGGGGACTAATGGCTCCCGAAGTAGCGCTAAAAGCCTGATTCTCTAAGAGCAGATTAACATCTGGATCACCATAGCCACAGCCAATAAAAAGAAAACTATGAGTCATCAGAGAAGCATCAAAGGCTGTGTAGAACAAGCTATTCCTAACTCTAGCCTCAGAATAATCCTTTTGCGTGAATATAAGGGTCGCTGGTGACGAAAGGTTGCCATGAACCTTGACGATATATCTTGCATCTCCTCGTAAGAACTCACAAACATCAGGATCGTAATAGTTCTTCACAAACTGTGACGTCTCATTTATTTCCCTGGATTTGTTTTCATATATCTCATCGAAATTCAAAGAAAAGACTATGCGAGTATCCAACCTTGCTATAAGATCATGGAGCCTTCCTGGCTTATATCTAGGATCAATAAACTTTGACCTAAGATAAGGAGTCCATTCATCATCAAACCTATCTTTTAGCCACTCACAAGCATGCAGCAAGTCCCCAGCATCAATAGCTTTGTAAATATGATCAACATCACCTCTGTAAGGGAGGTCTTTTACTGCATTGCGAAGAAATGTCGACCATACAGGCGGCTTGGTTGCTCCGTCTGCAGAAACGGCATGTCGTGAAACACCAGAACCAATTACAAATATGGCCCTTCTTCTTGCAATATCTTTAATTAAGTTTGGCGGCCACTCCTCTAAAAGCATGGTATCAAGAAACCCTTTCCAGTATGCTTGAAGAAACCTCAGAAAATATCTCTTTAGCCTCTCTCACTTTTGCAAAATGAGCACCGACAACTCCATCTCTGCCGGTCAGAGAAAATATTGGCTTCCTCCTAGATTGCGACATTGGGGCAAGACTATGCAAGTTTGGAATCTTGCCAATTTCAAATGGCTCTGGTGGCCTTAACCCCCCTGTAAAATGCTCTTCAATCTGCTGATCAATTTGTCTTATTATCTCATCATAAGACTTAACAGGCCTTCTTTCTCCACTTGAGTCTCTTTTAGCTATATACTGTTGGGAAACATACCCTACAAAACCAGCACCTTTAATGGTTCTCGCCCTAGAAACAGAGACGCTACTCGATTTCAGCTGTGGACTATTGACAGCGTATTCCCAATCGTTTCTCCAACTAGACATCCATCGACTAATGTTCTCAAATGCTTTGAGGGAAAATATATCAATCGACATTGGGCTTATAAAAAAGTCTGAAGACAAAATCACAGCTCTATTAATAGCGCCTAAAGAAGGACTAACATCGAAAAAAACAAAATCATAATCTGACAACTTCTTTAAAGCGTTATCAAAAACCAGCGTACTTGACAAACCACGAGGAGTATTTAGGCTAGCCCATTCTTTAGCAAGAAAATCCTCAGCCATCGATAGAGCAGGACTTCCACATATTACATCCACGCCAAACGCTGCGGACCTTGTTATAGGCATTCTCTGCGCATGCCCTTCTCCCTCCATAAGGTCGAAAAACAAACCATCAATATTTTTATTTTGGTCCTCCAAAGCACCTTCTAAAAATTCATCGCTAAATATATACTGAGAAGCATTGCATTGCGGATCACAGTCAATGATGCATACTTTTTTCCCCATCTCCTGAGAAAAATATGCAGCAACGTTACATAAAAGCGTTGTTTTTCCAACACCACCTTTATTATTAAAAAACACCAACGATTTCATTTATCACCAGAATAAAAAATTAAAAAATATTGCCATCAATATCAAAAAAAACAAAGCAAATCAAGCACCCTATCACCATGATAGTTAAAGCAACTACTGAAAACCTCAAGAAATCTTTAAAAACCACTACAAAAAAACCCGCCTGCCGGCGGGTTTTTGAATGCAGCTAAATGCTGAACCTCACTCCCATTCGATGGTCGCAGGCGGCTTGCTGCTCACGTCGTAGGTGACGCGGGAGACGCCTTCCAGCTCGTTGATGATGCGGTTGGAGACCTTCTCCAGAAGCTCGTAGGGCAGGTGGGCCCAGCGGGCAGTCATGAAGTCGATGGTCTCCACGGCGCGCAGTGCGATCACCCACTCGTAGCGGCGACCGTCGCCGACCACGCCGACGGACTTGACCGGCAGGAAGACGGCGAAGGCCTGGCTGGTCTTGTGGTACCAGCCGGCGTTGTGCAGCTCTTCGATGAAGATGGCATCCGCCTCGCGCAGGATGTCGGCGTACTCCTTCTTCACTTCGCCGAGGATGCGCACCCCGAGGCCCGGCCCCGGGAAGGGGTGACGGTAGACCATGTCGTAGGGCAGGCCGAGCTCGACGCCGAGCTTGCGCACTTCGTCCTTGAACAGCTCGCGCAGCGGCTCCACGAGCTTGAGCTTCATGGTCTCGGGCAGGCCACCGACGTTGTGGTGCGACTTGATGACGTGCGCCTTGCCGGTCTTGCTAGCGGCGGACTCGATCACATCCGGGTAGATGGTGCCCTGGGCCAGGAAGTCGACGCCCTCGATCTTGGCGGCCTCGGCATCGAAGACATCGATGAAGGTGTTGCCGATGATCTTGCGCTTGGCTTCCGGGTCGTTGACGCCTTCGAGCTTGCCGAGGAACAGGTCTTCGGCATCGACGCGGATCACCTTGACGCCCATGTGCTGGCCGAAGGTTTCCATCACCTGATCGCCTTCCGCCTTGCGCAGCAGGCCGTTGTCGACGAACACGCAGGTCAGCTGGTCGCCGATAGCCTTGTGCAGCAGGGCCGCGACCACGGAGGAATCGACGCCACCGGACAGGCCAAGCAGCACGTGACGGTCGCCGACCTGCTCACGCACGCGCTCGACCTGGTCTTCGATGATCTGGGCCGGGGTCCACAGCCGCTCGGACTGGCAGATATCCAGCACGAAGTGCTCGAGGATGCGCTGGCCCTGCAGGGTGTGGGTCACCTCGGGGTGGAACTGCACGCCGAAGAAGCGCTTCTCTTCCCAGCTCATGGCGGCGATCGGGCAGCTCGGGGTGGAGGCGGTCACGGTGAAGGTGTCCGGCACCTCGGCGACCTTGTCACCGTGGCTCATCCACACGTCGAGCAGCGGCTTGCCGCTATCGTGGTCGATGTGATCCGAGATGTTCTTGAACAGCGCGGTCTCGGCGTCCAGGCGAATCTGGGCGTAGCCGAACTCGCGCTTGTTGGAGCCGGCCACCTTGCCGCCGAGCTGCTCGGCCATGGTCTGCATGCCGTAGCAAATGCCGAGCACCGGCAGGCCCATCTCGAACACGCACTGGGGCGCGCGGGGCGAGTCGAGCTCGGTGACGGACTCCGGCCCGCCGGCAAGGATGATGCCGTTGGGGTTGTACTCGCGAATCTCGTCTTCGCTGATGTCGAAGGCGCGTACCTCGGAGTACACGCCGATCTCGCGCACGCGGCGGGCGATCAGCTGGGTGTACTGGGAGCCGAAGTCGAGGATCAGGATCTTGTGGGCGTGAATATCGGTCATGAAGAAAACATCTCTGTGAGGCCGCAAGCCAGTCCAAAAGCAAGCGGCGGGGATGAGCCCCGCCGCCGTCTAGCGCATGCTGTGATCAGCTGGCCCGATAGTTCGGGGCTTCCTTGGTGATCTGCACGTCGTGGACGTGCGACTCGTTGAAGCCAGCGCCAGTGATCTGCACGAATTCCGGCTTGGTGCGCATCTCGAGCACGGTGCGGCAGCCGGTGTAGCCCATGGAGGCGCGCAGGCCGCCCATCAGCTGGTGAACGATGGCGCTCATCATGCCCTTGTAGGGCACGCGGCCTTCGATGCCTTCCGGCACCAGCTTCTCGACGCCCTCGGACTTGTCCTGGAAGTAGCGGTCAGACGAGCCCTGAGTCTGGGACATGGCGCCCATGGAACCCATGCCGCGATAGGCCTTGTAGGTCCGACCCTGGTAGAGCTCGACCTCGCCCGGCGCTTCCTCGGTGCCGGCCAGGAGGCCACCGATCATCACGCAGCTGGCGCCGGCGGCGATGGCCTTGGCCAGGTCGCCGGAGTAGCGCACGCCGCCATCGGCGATCAGCGGGATGTCGTAGGGCTTGAGCGCCTCGGCGACGTTGGCGACCGCGCTGATCTGCGGCACGCCGACACCGGCGACGATGCGGGTGGTGCAGATCGAGCCGGGGCCGATGCCGACCTTGACCGCGTCCGCGCCGGCCTCGGCCAGCGCCTTGGCCGCCTCGGCGGTGGCGATGTTGCCGCCGATCACCTGCACCTCGGGGAAGTGCTCCTTGACCCAGGCGACGCGATCGATCACGCCCTTGGAGTGGCCGTGGGCGGTATCGACGACGATGGCATCCACGCCGGCCTCGGCCAGGGCGGCGATGCGGTCCGGAGTCTCCGGGCCGGTGCCGACGGCGGCGCCGACCAGCAGGCGGCCATCGGCGTCCTTGGCGGCGTTCGGGTAGGTGCGTGCCTTCTCGATGTCACGCACGGTGACCAGGCCGCGCAGGTGGAACTCATCATCGACGACCAGAATCTTCTCGATGCGGTTTTCCTGCAGCTTGGTCTTGATCTGCTCGAGCGGGGTGCCGACCGGCACGGTGACCAGCTTCTCGCGAGGCGTCATGATCGCCTCGACGCTGTCGCTGTGATCCGGCTGGAAGCGCATGTCGCGACCGGTGACGATGCCGACCAGTGTCTCACCCTCGACCACCGGGAAGCCGGAGTAGCCGTACTCGTCGGCCATCGCCAGCAGGTCGGTGAGCTTGGCCTTGGGGCCGACGGTCACCGGGTCCTTGACGATCACGCTCTCGTGCTTCTTGACCTTGCGCACTTCCGCGGCCTGGCCGGCGATGGTCATGCTCTTGTGGATGATGCCGATGCCGCCTTCCTGAGCCATGGCGATCGCCAGACGGGCCTCGGTCACGGTATCCATGGCGGACGAGCAGAGCGGGATGTTCAGTTCGAGGTTGCGGGTCAGGCGGGACTTGAGGCTGACGTCCTTGGGGAGGACATCCGAGTAGCCGGGAACGAGTAATACGTCATCGAACGTAAGAGCTTCTTGCGCCATACGTAACATATCGGCAACACCCAATGTTGAGGCAGATGGAGGATGTGGTGAGGGGAAGTTAATCGACCATTATAACGCCGAGCCCGACCTCCCTTCAATGCAACCGGTGGATGAAAACCAGTCACTCGGGTTGGTAGCAGGTGTCCCGCGCGGCCGCGCTCATCGACAGTCAAGCGCCGGTCACGGGCGCTCGAACTCGCGGCGCCAGCGCGCCAGGAAGGCATCACGACGTTGTGATGCCAAGGGCAGTCACGCGACAATGACGGGCAGGACTCGTCACCGCAACGGGCCTCGTGGATCACCGCGAGGCCCGATTGACAGGAGGTCATAGCCACTTGAACGACACCCTCACCACCCGCCTGACGGCCCTCGGCCGCTTCCTGCCGACCCTCGCGCTGGGACTGGCCGGCGGCGCCCTCGCCTTCTGGCTCCAGCTGCCGCTGCCCTGGCTGCTGGGAGCGATGATCGCCACCACTTTGGCAAGCCTAGGCGGGGTGCGGCTGCGCTCGCCGGGGCGCGGCCGCAAGGGGGTACTGGTGGTAATCGGGGTGATGCTCGGCTCGGCCTTCCACCCGGGCCTCAAGATCGATGTCGTCGCCTGGGGGGCAAGCATCGCCATCATGCTGCTGGCCACGGCGGTAATGATGGCCTTCTCGGTGTGGTTCTCGCGGCGAGTGGCCGGCCACTCGCTTGAGACCGCGCTCTATGCTGGGGTGCCCGGCGGGGTGTCGACGGTGACCGTGATGGCGCTGAAGTCCGGCGCCGACCTGCGAGTGGTCGGCATGACGCATGCCGTGCGCATCCTGATCCTACTGCTGGCCATCCCGCTGGCGCTGCCGCTGCTGGGCCATGTCGACCTGCCCCCCAGCAGCACCGACCTTAGCCACTGGCTGTGGCTGCCAGCCCCCGTGGATGCCGCATGGCTGGCCGCCGCGGGACTCGCGGGCGCCTGGCTAGGCAAGCGGCTGCGACTGCCCAATGCGCTGCTGTTCGGCCCGGCGCTGGCCTCCACGGCCCTGCACCTGACGGGACTGACCGAGGCCGCGCTGCCACCGAGCCTGATCGCCTTGGCTCAGGTCATCATCGGCGTCTCGGTGGGGGTACGCTTCAGCGGCACCTCGCTTGCCCGGGTCGGTCACCTGCTGGTGATGGGCACGCTGCAGGCGCTGGCCCTGCTGCTGATCGCCGGGCTGGCGGCCTGGGTCGCCTTTCGACTGACCGACACCTCGATGGCCGCGGCACTGCTGGCCTACATGCCGGGCGGCGCCCCCGAGCTGAGCCTGGTGGCGCTGTCGCTGGGCATCGATCCGGCCTTCGTCACCGCCCATCATCTGCTGCGCATCACCCTGCTGATCCTGTGCCTGCCGCTGCTGCTGCGCGTTGGGCGCCGGCTCGGCGCCTGAGACAGCGAGCCCCAAGCCAGCCAAGCCCCAGTCCAGCGAAGCCCCAAGCCAGCCGCCTCCAAGGCCAACGGAGTCCAGGCCCAGCGGCATGTTAGGCTGGGCGGCGTCTCGATCAAGGATGCCGCCGTCATGTCTCAGGCCGATGCCCCGACCTTCTCCGTCAG
Organism: Halomonas sp. YLGW01; assembly: GCF_014840935.1. NCBI lineage: Bacteria > Pseudomonadati > Pseudomonadota > Gammaproteobacteria > Oceanospirillales > Halomonadaceae > Halomonas > Halomonas sp. YLGW01. Next base: position 2,969,861 of record NZ_CP062005.1, read on the forward strand.
CGAACTCAACCGCCGCGCCCGACTGACCCTCGAGCGCGACTTCGGCGACTGCTGGGTCGAGGGCGAGCTCTCCAATGTGGCGCGACCGGCCTCGGGGCACCTCTACTTCACCCTGAAAGACGAGCGCGCCCAGCTGAAGTGCGCGCTGTTTCGTAACCGCGGGCGCTTCGTGGCGACCCCGCTCAACGATGGCGACCGGGTGCGGCTGCGTGGCAAGGTGTCGATCTTCGAGCCCCGCGGCGACTATCAGATGATCGTGGAAGCGGTGCAGCCGGCGGGCCAGGGCGAGCTGCTGGCGGCCTTCGAGCGTCTGAAGCACCGGCTCGGCGCCGAGGGCGTGTTCGCCAACGCCCGTCCGCTGCCCTGCCCGCCCCGCCACCTGCTGGTGCTGACCTCGCCCTCCGGCGCGGCGATCCGCGACGTGCTGGCGGTGCTTGCCGCGCGCTGGCCGTTGTCCCGCGTCAGCGTGCTGCCGGTGCCGGTGCAGGGCCAGGAGGCCGCGCCGGCCATGATCCGGGCCCTGGCGCTGGCCAACCGGGATATCCGCTTCGCCCCGGACCGGGACGCCATCCTGGTGACCCGCGGCGGCGGCAGCCTCGAAGACCTGTGGGCCTTCAACGACGAGCACCTGGCCCGGGCGATCTTCCACTCCCGGCTGCCGGTGCTCTCGGCGGTGGGCCACGAGACCGATGTGACCCTTGCCGACTTCGCCGCCGATGGCCGGGCACCGACGCCCTCGGCGGCGGCGGAGCGGCTGGTCCCGGACCAGGCGGCCCTGCGCCAGCGACTCGACAGCGCCCTTTCCCGCCTCGCCCGCGCCCAGCGCGGTCGGCTGAACGCCGAGGCCCAGCGCCTGGATCACCTGCGTGCCCGGCTGCGTCATCCCGGCGAGCGGCTCGCGCAACAGCGCCAGCATCTTGGTCAGCTCAGGGGGCGCCTCCATCGCGCCATGCAGGCGAGGCTTGCCGAGGCTCGCACCCGGGAGCGCCACGCCGGCGCCCGACTCAACGCCTTCGACCCGCGCCAGCAGCTTGACGGCGCCCGAGCCCGGCTCGCGCAGGCCGACCAGCGACTCAAGGCTACCCTGCCCCGCCGGCTCGCGGAACAGCGTCAACGGCTGTCGTCACTGGCCCGAGAGCTGCAGGCGGTCAGCCCGCTTGCGGTGCTGGGGCGCGGCTATGCCATTCTCGCGGATGAGGAAGGCCGGGTGATCCGGCGCAGTCAGGATACACAGCCGGGTCAGCAGCTGACCGCGCGACTCGGTGAAGGCAGGCTCAAGGTGGAGGTGAAGCGGCGCTTCAAGGCGGCGCCCCCGGCGACCGGACGCGAGGGCGACTAGCCGGTTGGCCTGCCCGCCGACTCAGTCGTCCTTCTTGGCCACGGCCTTGAAGCTGCTCGGCTCGAGGTCGTGACGCCCCAGCAGCTTGTAGAAGTCGGTGCGGTTGCGCCCGGCGATGCGGGCGGCCTGGGTGACGTTGCCCTCGGTGATCTTCAGCACCTTGATCAGATACCCCCGCTCGAAGCTCGCCCGGGCGTCGTTGAACGACGGCAGGGCGTTCTCCTCCGCCGCCAGCGCCTGAGCGACCAGGGCCTCGGGGATGATCGGTGCACTGGTCAGGGCCACGCACTGCTCGACCACGTTGACCAGCTGGCGCACGTTGCCGGGCCAGGCGCTTGCGGCCAGCAGGTTCAAGGCCTCGGTGGAGAACCCCTTGACGAAGGGCTTGTGGCGCGCCGCCGCCTTGGCGACCAGATGCTTGGCCAGAAGCGGCACGTCCTCGGCGCGCTCCTTGAGGGGCGGCAGGCGCAGGTTGACCACGTTGAGGCGATAGTAGAGATCTTCTCGAAAGTCGCCCTCGCGCATGGCCCGATCCAGGTCGCGATGGGTAGCCGAGATGATGCGCACGTCGATGGGGATCGAGGCGGTCGAGCCCAGCGGGCGGACCTGGCGCTCCTGCAGCACCCGCAGCAGCTTGACCTGCAGCGAGAGCGGCATGTCGCCGATCTCGTCGAGGAAAAGGCTGCCGCCGTCGGCGGCCTGGAACAGGCCCTCGTGCTGGCTGAAGGCGCCGGTGAAGGCGCCCTTGGCGTGGCCGAACAGCTCGCTCTCCAGCAACTGCTCGGGCAGGGCGCCGCAGTTGATGGCCACGAAGGGCTTGTCGGCGCGGGGGCTGGCATCGTGCAGGGCGCGAGCCAGCAGCTCCTTGCCCGAGCCCGAGGGGCCGCTGACCAGCACGCTGACATCGGCGCCGGCGACCATCCGCGCCTGATCGAGGATCCGCTCCATCTGCGGGCTGCGGGTAATGATCGCCGAGCGCCAGGCATCGTCGCCGTCGGTCACCGTCGGCGCCTGGGCCAGCGCCTCGTCGATCGCGGTGAACAGCTCCTCCCGGTCGATGGGCTTGGTCAGGAAGCTGAACACCCCCTGACGGGTGGCGCTCACCGCATCGGGGATCGAGCCATGGGCGGTGAGAATGATCACCGGCAGCCCCGGGGCCTGGCGCTGGATCTCCTGGAACAGCGCCAGGCCGTCCATCTCGTCCATGCGCAGGTCCGAGAGCACCAGGTCGGGGCGCTCGATGGCCAGGCGATCCAGTGCCATGCGGCCGCTGTCGGCGGTGGTGACGCGAAAGCCGCGGCTCTCCAGGCGCATGCCCAGCAGCCGCAACAGGCTGGCGTCGTCGTCGACCAGCAGGATATGCACGCCCGGCTTGCTCCCCTTCCGGGCACCGGTCAGTTGCACGGCGTCTTTCACGGTGATTTCCCCACTTGTCGTTCGGACGGGTCAGGCCCCGGCGCGGCGCGCTCAGGGCACCTGCTGTCGCAGGTTGATGCTTTGCTCGATGTCGCTCAGGGCCTCGAGCTTGTCGGTCAACTCCTCGAGCTTTTCGGCCTGGGCGGCGTTCTCGTCGGCCAGCGCCTGACGCGCCCGGCTCTGCTCCGCCAGCCGTCCGGCCTGGGCCCGGCGCCCCTCGAGCTCGTTGAGCCAGTAGCGCAGCAGGGGCTGCAGCTCGGCAGGGGCCTTGGCCAGGTCGGCCTTGTAGAGCTCCGAGGCCTGGTGCCATTCGCTCTCGGCACCCCAGGAGAGCACCACGGCGCGGGCCAGCCGGTCGCGGGTGTCGGTGGTCGCGAGGCGGGCCAGCTGGCGGTCGCGCCAGGCGCGGTCGCCGCGCTGGGAGGCGAGCCCCAGAGCCAGCCAGGCCTCGGTCTGGCAAGCGCTCACGGTGAGACTAGGCCCCTCGCCCTGGCAGTCGGCGGGCAGCTCGCTGAGCGTCGGCGGCGGTGAGGACGACTGAGCCGGCAGCCACTGGCAGCCCGCCAGCAGCGAGGCCGCCACCAGCCCCGTCAGGGTGCGGTACAACATGAGTCATGAGTTCCTTGCGTCTGCGCCCACCGCCCGGCGCTGCGGTGACGGCGTCGTTATCGTATTCGTGTCCTGTTGATTCAGGCCATGCCAGGGCAGGGTCAGGCGGAAGCACACCGCCAGGCGCGCATCGTCGACCAGCTCCAGGTGGCCCTGCTGGGCCTTGGCACAGTCGGCAGCCACCGACAGGCCGATCCCGGAGCCCTTGAGCGGCCCCTTGCGTCGGGCGCGCCCCTGATAGAAGGGATCGAAGAGCCGTTCCCGGTCCTCGGCGCCGATCGCCTCGCCGCTGTTGGCGACCTCCAGGCGCAATACATCGCCCCGCTGCTGGGCACGCAGCTCCAGCCGGCCACCATCCTCGCCGTAGGCGATGGCATTGGACAACAGGTTGTCGAGAATGCGCCCGGTGGCGGTGCGATCGGCCTGCCAATCGAGGGGCCGGTCGCGCCATCTAAGCTGCATGCCCTTGGCATCGAGGGCCAGCCGATGCTTGGCCAGCAGCTCCTTGATCAGCGTCGTCACATCGAAACGACTGACGCTGACTTCGGCATGATGCTGGAGCAGGTTGTAGTCGAGCAGCTGTTCGATGAGGCGCTGAAGCTCCTCGCCGCTGGCCTCGATCAGCTCGAGAATCTCATGCTGACGGGGCGTCAGCTCGCCGGCCACGCCGTCGGACAGCAGAGCCGTGCCCTCGCGCACGCTTGCCAGCGGCGTCTTCAGTTCGTGGGACATGTGGCGCAGGAACTGGCGTTTCTGCGCCTCCAGCTCATCGAGCCGCGCCGACAGCCAGTCGAGCCGCTCATCGAGCTGCACCAGCTCGGCCGGTCCCTGCAGGGTCTGAGCCGGGGCCGGCGCGCCGCTGCTGCCCAGGCTGAGGATACGCCGCTCGAGCTGGCGAATCGGGCGGATGATCAGCCAGGTGAACAACAGCATCAGCAAAAGGCTCGCCGAGACCAGCGCCGTGGTCTGCACCCAGAGGCGGGTCTGCACGCCGCCGGCCTGATCGCGGATGCGCTCGATGCGCTCGTCGATGTGCCGGTTGGTGGCCTGGCGAACGGCCTCGGTGCGCTCGGCAAAGGGCACGAAGTCATCGAGCCGCGCCTGGATCTGAGGCACGGGAGCCTCGAGCAGGGTCTTGAGGCCCTCGATGCGCTCGGCCAGCGCCCGGGCGTCGGGGTTGTCGGGTAACAGCAGGCGCTGCTGGGCCAGCAGCGCCTGGAATTCGCTGGCCCGCTGGGTGTAGATCTCGCGCAGGCCGGGTTCCTCGAGCACCGCATACTGGCGGGCGCTGCGCTCCATCTCCACGGCCAGCGACGACAGCGCCCGCGCCCGGCGGGTCTCCTCGACCGCCTGACGCGCACTGACATCGGCCAGGCGGGTGAGCTCGGACAGCGCCTGGCCGGCCTGGTACATCAGGACGCCCAGCGGCAGCATCACGACCAGGAAGGCCAGCAGCACGAGCTGCAGCAGGGAGCGGGGACGCCAGCGGCGCGAGACCTGAGTGGTCATGACAAGGGTTCTTTGCAGAAGAAATTGGGACGTTGTCATTGGCTTACCACTGCAGGATACCAGAGATGCCTGCGACGGCCGCGACCTTTCGTGGCCCGAGCCATAGCGAAGGACCGCGAGGGAGAAGCCCCTGGGCGGTGCCACACGATAGGCAAAAAAAGAGGGCCGGCAGAGCCGGCCCAATACGCAGGGAACTTAAGGGTGAAACAATGTCGGGGGCAGTCGCGTCTGGCCGCACTGATCGACATTCTTTCCGGGCCGAAGCCCCGAAGTCACACGACGGTGTCGTCACTCGCCAGAAGCTGGCCATCGTGCCGGGGACGCATCCCCACTTCGTTCAGGTGGCGGCGCCGCTTGCGCGTCGCTGCCGGATTCAGCCCCCGAGGGGGCGAGGCATCCTTGCCGGGAGCATCCTTGCCCGTAGCGGTACCCTTCCTTGCCTGTCGGCGGTACCCGTCTCATCGCTACATCAGTCACACATCGCGTGGAGCAGACGCGGACCGACCCGATCGGGTGACATGCACAGGGTAGTAGATGCGCCCTGCCGGATCGGCCAGGAAGCGGTTCGAGCCGTGAAGAACCGCCTCCCTTGCTTGCTCGCCAAACATATAGCGAGACGCGTGCCAATAAATACCAAAATTCTTGTTTTTCAGTAGCTTAAAAAACACTCTGCCATGCCAACCGAGCCTGTTCGTGTCACAACCGGGACAACGGCGAACAGATAACGCGGATTTCGTCTCCACTAAGAGACACTCTGACGGGGATAACCAAAAATTCCTTAAATATCATGATCTTGCAATGTATCGATTTGGCGACAGAAGAACCGCCCAGTGTCGCCAACGGCGACACAGGCGACCGGGGCGGCGCCACAGGGGCGCACCGGCCGGGCGATGACCCAGCCGGCCGGCCTTAGCTCAGGGTCTTGAGCAGGATCTTCGACTTGCGGGCGTGATTGTAGGCGTCCCGCTTGAGCGGTGGCAGGGCGTCGATCTCGGCGAGCCCGAAGCCATGCTCGATGAACCAGTGGGCGGTGTGGGTGGTGAGCGCGAACATGGCGACGAGTCCCCGGCGCCGGGCCCGGCGCTCCACCTCGGCCAGCAGCCGCTCGCCGCGATGGCCGCCCCGGTAGTCGCCATGCACCGCCACGCAGGCCAGCTCCCCCATGCGGGCGTCCGGGAACTCGTGCAGGGCGGCGCAGCCGATGATCATGCCGTCGCGCTCGGTGACCAGATAGTCCTCGATCTCGTGCTCGAGGCGCTCCCGGGAACGCGGCACCAGCATGCCGCGCCGCTCCAGGGGCTCGAGCAGCTCGAGCAGGCCGCCGACGTCGCCGAGCTCGGCGTCGCGCAGCTGTTCGTAGCGATGCTCGGTGATCATGGTGCCGACCCCGTCGCGGGTGAACAGCTCACCGAGCAGGGCGTCGTCGTCATGCCAAGACAGCAGGTGGGTACGGGCCACGCCGTGGCGCGCCGCGGCGCAGGCCGCCGCCAGGTGGCGGGAAAGTTCGCTACCCGGGCTCGCCGCCTGCAGCAGCGGCTCGGCCTCGGCCGGCGTCAGCTGGCGCTGCAGGGCGCCGCTCGCATCATGCAGGCCCTCGGCCTCGCCGAGCAGCACCAGCTTGTCGGCCCCGAGCGCCACCGCGGCCTGCTGGGCGACCTCGGCGGCGTCCAGATCGAACACCTCACCGGTACTCGAGAACCCGAGCGGCGGCAGCACCACCAGAGAGCCCTGGTCGAGCAGGGCATCGATCGCCTCGGCGCGCACCCGGCGCACCTCGCCGCTGCGCGCGAAGTCCAGCCCGTTGCGCACCCCCAGCGGCTTGGCCATCACCAGGTTGCCGGAGACCGCCGTCAGCTCGATGCCGTGCAGTGGCGTATTGGGCAGCCCCAGCGACAAGCGCGCCTCGAACCACAGCCGCTGCTCGGCGGCGACACGCTCGACCCGGGCCATGATGGCGTCATCCGCCACCCAGCGACCCGCCTCGCGGCGCGGCGTGATGCCCTCCTCGGCCAGCGCCGCGTTGACCTGGGGACGTATGCCGAACACCAGCACCAGCCGCACCCCCAGGGTATGCAGCAGTGCCAGGTCCTGAATCAGCGACTCGCGGTGCCCCGCCGCCATCGCCTCGCCCTCGATCAGCACCACGAAGGTTCGCCCGCGGTGGGCGTTGATGTAGGGCGATGACTGACGAAACCACTCGACGAAGGGAAAACGCGTGTTCAAGGGCCGCACTCCGGCAGCTGGAGGGTGAAAAGGGCCGTGGCCCACCTGGATTGACTATATCAGAGGGCGAAAAAAGGCGGCACCGCCTGCGCGGTGCCGCCTCTTCGGGATGCGCCTCGGCCACCTTCGGCCGCGAGGCGGATCAGTCAGCCCGGACTAGCCGCCGAACATGCCCTTGAACATGAAGAAGAACATGATCGCCAGGAAGGCGCCGGCCGGCAGGGTGATCAGCCAGGACATGACGATGGTGCCGATCACGCGCAGGTTGAGCGCCGCCATGCCGCGGGCCAGACCCACGCCGAGCACGGCGCCGACCAGGGTATGGGTGGTGGAGATCGGCAGACCGGTGCCCGAGGCCAGCACCACGGTGGTGGCGGCGGCCAGGGTCGCAGCGAAGCCACGGCTCGGCGTCAGCTCGGTGATGCCGGTGCCGACGGTGGCGATGACCTTGTGACCATAGGTGACCAGGCCGACCACGATGCCGCCGCCGCCCAGCACCAGCACCCACCAGGGCACCAGGGAGGCACCGTCGATGTCGCCGTGGCTGTAGACCACGCTGATCACCGCGGCCAGCGGGCCGACGGCGTTGGCGACGTCGTTGGAGCCGTGGGCGAAGGCCATGGCGCAGGCGGTGAACAGCATCAGCACCGCGAACACCCGCTCGACGCCGCCGAAGCCGAAGGCGTCATCGGCGCTGCGATTGCGGCTGACGCGACGCTCCAGGAAGCCCCCCAGCGCCATCACGGCCACGCCGATCAGCACCGCGTAGAACAGGCTGGTGCCGAAGCCAAGGTCGAGGCCGACATGCTTGAGGCCCTTGGTCAGGGTCACCATGGCGACGATGAAGCCGACCAGGAACACATACATCGGCACGTAGCGCTTGGCGGCGGCGAAGGGGTCGCGATTCTCGAAGATCAAATGCTGCACAGACTTGAACAGCATGAAGGCGATGGAGCCCGACATCAGCGGTGAGACCACCCAGCTGGCGGCGATCTGGCCGACCTTGGCCCAGCCGACGGCCTCGAGGCCGAGACCGGCCATCGCGAAGCCGACGATGGCGCCGACGATGGAATGGGTGGTCGACACCGGCCAGCCGCGCATCGAGGCGATCAGCAACCAGGTGCCGGCGGCCAGCAGGGAGGCCAGCATGCCGTAGACCAGCAGCTGCGGGTCACTCTCGAGCAGCGCCGGATCGATGATGCCCTTGCGGATGGTCTCGGTGACCTGCCCCCCGGCCAGCCAGGCGCCCAGAAACTCGAAGATCACGGCGATGAAGATCGCCTGCTTGATGGTGATGGCTCGGGAGCCCACCGAGGTGCCCATGGCGTTGGCCACGTCGTTGGCACCGACGCCCCAGGCCATGAAGAAGCCGAAGAGACAGGCCAGAATGATGAAGATGTCGCCGTATTGCGCAATGATCGACATAAGAGATACATCCTTATGGATGGCTTGAGGTCCGCCGAGACACGCCTCGATGCGCCTATCCCTGGCGAGTGCGTCACGGCGCACTCACCGTGGGCGTGGGGCGGAGGGTTCGAGGAAACGACTCAGCGGGCGGTCAGCACCTGCAGACGACTGCCCACACGCTCGGCACGATCGGACAGCTCGCCGACCCAGTCGATGATCTTGTAGAGGAAGATCACGTCGACCGGCGGCAACTCGCTCTCGAGCTGGAACAGCTGGCGACGGATGGCCACCTGCTGATCATCGGCCTGGTGTTCGAGGGCGTGGAGCTCACGGATCAGGTTCTGCATGACATCGGCGACGTTGCTGCCGAACCCTGATTCGAGCAGGTCCTTGAGTTCCTCGAGCGCCTTGCGGGCCTGCGCCACGGCGGCCACCGAGGTGCGCAGGTAGTCGCGCATCATCGGCGCCAGCGTCTCGGGCACTCGCATCTGGCGGCCGAGCATGATGCCGGTGATGTCCCGGGCCTTGTTGGCGATCTTGTCCTGCACGCTGATCAGGTCCAGCAGGTCGGAGCGGGAGACCGGCAGGAACATGGTATTGGGCAGGTTCAGGCGCAGCTCGGTCTTGAGCTCATCGGCTTCATGCTCGAGGCGCGTAATGGCCTCCCGATGGCGCTCTGCTGACTCCCAGTCACCACCCAGGGTGGCCTCGAAGAAGGGCAGCAGCTCGTCAGCACACTCGCTGACCTTGACGATATGCGCCAGCAGCGGCTGAAAGGGCGAGCGACCGAAGATCGCCGAAAACGGATTGGATGTCACCATGATAGGTAAGCGATTCGCGTTGGAAATGGCGCCGACATTATAGTGGTGGTACCGCCCGACGTCATAAAGAATTCACCGATTCGCCATAAAGGAAGCATCGGCCATGAGCCAGGAAATCGAACTCAAGCTCGCGCTGCCACCGGAGGGCCCCGAGCGGCTGCGCCGCCATCCCCGCCTGATGGCGCTCCCGGCCGAAGACCGCACGCTTGCCAACACCTACTATGACACCCCGGACGGCGCCCTGGAGGCCGCCCGGGTAGCGCTGCGTATCCGCGATACCGGCAATGGCCGGGTACAGACCCTGAAGACCACCGGCAGCGGCCAGGGGGGGCTCTCGGTGCGCGGCGAGTGGGAGTGGCCGATCGACGCCGATCGGCTGGATCTGGACGGCCTCCGGCCGCTGCCGCCCATGCAGGCGCTCGGCGACGAGGTGCTCGCCGCCCTGGTCCCGCGCTTCGCCACCGACTTCGCCCGCCGCACCTGGCTCGTCGACGGCGAGCAGGGCCGCATCGAGGTGGCGCTGGATGATGGCGAGGTGCGCGCCGGCGGACGCCGGGCGACGATCCGCGAACTGGAGCTGGAGCTCAAGGACGGCGACCCCACGGCCCTCTGGGCACTGGCCGAGGAGCTCGCCACCACGGTGCCGCTGCGCCCCGCCTCGGCCAGCAAGGCCGCCCGTGGCGCGTCACTGGGTGAGGGTCACTGGCCACTCCCCGCGGCCGGCAATGATCCGGCTGCGCTGTACGAGCGCGCCATCCTCTCGCTGGACGCCCTGGCCGACAGCCAGGACGGCCGTTTCAAGGACGAAGCCCGTCAGTCGCTGGACCGACTGATCGCCCTGGGCGATGATCGCCTGACGAGGCCGGCCCGGACCCTGCGCGAGGCACTGGACCGCCCGGCACCGGATGGCGAGACCTGGCTCGATGTGGCCTTCGGCCAGGCGGCCCTGGCGCTGGCCCACGCCCTCTACGCCTGAGCCTGATACGCCTGAGCCTGATACGTATGAGCCTAATGCGCACAGGCCTCATACGTTCAGGTTCATACGTTCAGGTATAAGCCGCGCCCGGACACGGGAGGCCCGTTTGACACCCCAGGATCGGGAGGTCCCTTGTTACCTACTCTGAAACCGGCCGGCGAAGGCCTGCGAACCTGGATCTTCCAGGTCATCTTCGAATCGGACACCCGCCTGGCCAAGGGCTTCGACATCGTCCTGATCGGCCTGATACTCGCCAGCGTCACGGTGGTGCTGCTCGACAGCGTGCCGGCCTATGATGCCGCCTATGGCGGGGTCTTCAACATACTGGAGTGGAGCTTCACCGGGCTCTTCACCCTGGAACTCGCGGTGCGCCTCTACTGCCTGGAGCGACCGGCCCGCTACCTGAGAAGCTTCTACGGCATCATCGACCTTGTCTCGATCCTTCCCACCTGGCTGGTGCTGGTGGTGCCCGGCGCCCAGTCGTTGGTGGTGATCCGTTTGCTGAGGGTGCTGCGCATCTTCCGGGTGCTCAGGCTGATGCAATTCGTCGGCGAAGGCCGGCTGCTGGTCGAGGCTCTGAGGCGCAGCGGCCACCAGATCCTCCTGTTCCTGTTCACGGTGTTCATGCTGGTGACTATCTTCGGCTCGCTGATCTACATGATCGAGCCGCCGGAGGCCGGCTTCACCAGCATTCCCGTATCCATCTACTGGGGCATCGTCACCCTGACCACGGTCGGCTATGGCGATATCACCCCCACCACCCCGCTGGGTCAGTTCATCTCGATGACGGTGATGCTGATGGGCTACTCGATCATCGCCATTCCCACCGGGGTCTTCTCCGCCGAGGTGATCCGCTCGATCCGGGCCGACCGCTACTCCGACGAGGCCTGCCCGGGCTGTGGCCACGACCGCCACGAAGAGAAGGCACAATACTGTCTGAAGTGCGGCACCTGGCTCGACGAGAACACGGAAGACCCGCGCGAGGCTGAGCGTCGGGAAGAGGCAGAGCGGGCGGCAGCCGAAGAACAAGCGTCCGCGGCCCCGAACGGAGAAGAACAGAACGGAGAGGAACAGGAAAAAGGGAAGGAAAAGAAAAACAAAGATGCTGACGACGACCGGGACGACGCCTGAGCCTCTAGGGCCCGGGCACCGCCCCGGCGGGATGGCTCAGACCTGGAACGGTGCCACGTCGCCGCGGCCCTCGCGCAGGATCACTGGCGGCAGGTCGCGCAGATCGATGACGCTGGTCGGCTCCAGGTGGCAGGCGCCGCCGTCGATGACCAGGTCCAGATGGGCCCCGAAGCGCTCGCGAATCTCCTCGGCATCGGTCATCGGCAGCTCTTCGCCGACCGGGATCAGGGTCACGCTCATCATCGGCTCGCCCAGCGCCTCGAGCAGCGCATGGGTGATGCGATGGTCCGGCACCCGCACGCCGATCGAGCGGCGCTTGGGATGCAGCAGCAGGCGCGGCACCTCGGTGGTGGCATCCAGAATGAAGGTATAGGCCCCCGGCGTGTGAGTCTTGAGCAGCCGGAACACCGCATTGTTCACCTTGGCGAAGGTGCCGATCTCGGACAGGTCCGAACACACCAGGGTGAAGTTGTGCTTGTCATCCAGCGAGCGCAGCCACTTGATCTTCTCGATGGCCTTCTTGTCGCCCAGGTGGCAGCCCAGGGCATAGCCGGAATCGGTGGGATAGGCCACCACGCCGCCCTTGCGGATGATCTCGGTGGCCTGATCGATCAGGCGCTTCTGGGGATTCTCGGGGTGCAGCTGGAAGAACTGAGTCATGCTCGCTCCTGCGTTGCGTGATCCATCATACGAATAACCGCCATACGAATAACCGCGGGTCAGGCCGCCTCATCGAGGAGCGCGGCCAGGCGGGGATGCTGCCAGACGGGCCTGAGTGCGGTGCGCGGCACCGGGCTCATGCTGCCCGGCGCCACCGGCCCGCCGGGGAAGTGGAAGTCGCTGCCCAGCGAGCCATACAGGTCCCGCTCGTCGAGCTGGCGGGCCAGGTCGCGGGTCACGTCGGCGTTCTGGAAGCCGCTGACCAGCTCGGCGGCCTCGCCCCCGGCGGCGGTGAAGGCGTCCAGCAGCAGGCCCCGCTTGCGCCGGGTCAGGCCATAGCGCAGCGGATGCGCCAGCACCGCCACGCCACCGGCATCAGTGATCCACTCGACCACCTCGGACAGATACGGCCAGCCGGCCTTGACGTCGCCCCGCTTGCCGCTGCCCAGGTATTTCTTGAAGGCGGTGCCCATGTCCTTGACCAGGCCATCGGCGACCATCGCCCGGGCGAAGTCCGGGCGCCCCAGCGGGCGCTCGCTGCCGGCCTGAGCCCGGGCCTTGGTCAGGGCATCGGTGAGCCCGAGCTTCTCGAGGCGCCGGGCGATCTCCTCGCCGCGAGTTTCCCGCGCCCGTGCCTGGGCCTCGAGGCCGGCCACCAGAGAGCCCTGCGCCCCCTGGGGCAGCAGACCCACCACATGGATGTTCATGCCCTGCCATTGGGACGACAGCTCCAGGGCCGGCAGCAGCGTCATGCCCAGCGTCTCGGCGGCCTCCCGCGCCTCGGCCACTCCGTCCAGGGTGTCATGGTCGGTGAGCGCCACCCGGGTCAGGCCGCGCTCGCGGCACAGCGCCATCAGCGCGGCGGGCGAGAGCGCGCCATCCGAGGCGGTGGAGTGCATGTGCAGATCGATGCCCTGGGCATCGGCGAAGGCGGTCTCCCCCAGAGAAGCGAGAGGCGCGGGTGACGCGGGCGTAGCGGAGGAAATATGAGTCTCGTTCATCGGCATGACGCCGGCAGGCGACTTTGTCAGAATAGGACCACCATGGTGCGCGCCGCGCCGGTTGCGGTCAATTTCAGGTGCGACGGCGCCTTCCTGCCTCACTCATCGAAGGAAACTGCGATGCTCTACGCCATCATCAGTGAAGATGTGAAGAACAGCCTCGAATGGCGCATGGCCGCCCGCCCCGACCACCTGGCCCGCCTCGAGAAGCTGCGCGACGAAGGCCGCCTGGTGCTGGCCGGCCCGCACCCCGCCGTGGACGCCGAAACCCCGGGCGACGCCGGCTTCAGCGGTAGCCTGGTAGTCGCCGAATTCGAGGACCTGGCCGCCGCCCAGGCCTGGGCCGATGCCGACCCCTACGTGATCGCCGGCGTCTACGCCAAGGTGACCGTCAAGCCGTTCAAGAAGGTGCTGCCCTGAGCTGCACATAAGCTGCGCCTGCGACGCGCCGGATTTGAGTCTAAGCACCGCCTGACCCTGCCCGCCGCCGGCTTTTCCCCGTCAGGTTTTCCACAGCCCGGTTTTGCACAGTGGCTGTGGAAAAGCTTGTTGAAAGCCCGCGGACGCCTTGCCATGAGCCAGCCAAGCCGCCACCTCGGCCATACTGGTCAATTTCTGATCAACCCCACCGTCCTCCGGAGCTCCTGACTTGCGTGCCGCCGACGACCGCCCCGTGCCCCTGCCGCCCCTGACCGCCCTCGAGACGGCGCACCTCGATTGGCCAAAGGACGACACCGACAGCGAGGCGCCCCACTCCAGCGCCTTCGATGATGTCTACTTCTCCCGCCAGGACGGCCGCGCCGAGACCGAGCACGTCTTCATCGATGCCAATCACCTGCCCGAGCGCTTCCAGGCCTGGCAGGGGCCGCGGCCCTTCGTGATCGGCGAGACCGGCTTCGGCACCGGCCTCAACATGCTGTGCGCCTGGGCCGCCTTCGAGCGCCATGCGTCGGCCCCGGCGCGGCTGCACCTGGTCTCCACCGAGCGCTTCCCGATGCGGCGCGAGGATCTCGCCCGGGCGCTGGCCGCCTGGCCGGAGTTTCAGGACAAGGCCGCCTGTCTCGTCGCCCAGTGGCCGGCGCCGGTGGCCGGGGTGCATCGACTGCACCTGGGCGCGCGGGTGATCCTGGACCTGCACTTCGGCGACAGCGCCGAGCGATTCGGCCAGCTCGATGGCCGGGTCGATGCCTGGTTCCTGGATGGCTTCGCGCCGTCCAAGAACCCCGAGATGTGGCAGCCCGCACTCTTCACCGCCATGGCCCGCGCCAGCCGCCCCGGTGCCACCTTCGCCACCTTCACCTGCGCAGGCGTGGTCAAGCGCGGCCTCAAGGCGGCGGGCTTCGCCTGGCGCAAGGTGCCCGGGCACGGGCGCAAGCGCGAGATGCTCGCCGGCGAGATGGAAACGCCGCCCGTCCATGACCCGCGCCCCACCACGCCCTGGTTCGCCCCGCCCGCGGCAGGGCCCGCTCGCCATGTCGCGGTGATCGGCGCAGGGCTCGCCGGCACCACGGTGGCGGCGGCGCTGGCGCGGCGCGGCGTGGCGGTGACCCTGATCGAGCGCGAGGCTCCCGGCGCCGGCGGCTCGGGCAACCGCCAGGGCGCGCTCTACGTGAAGCTCGCCGCCGAGACCAACCCGCAGAGCCGCGTGTATCTCGGCGGGCTCCTGTACAGCCGGCGCTGGCTGTCGATGCTGGACCCCGAGCGCACCCTGTGGGATGACTGCGGCGTGCTGCAGCTGGCGACCACCGAGCGGGAAGCCAAACGCCAGGCACGATTCCTGGCCAACCATGCGCTGCCGAAGGAAGTGGTAACGGGCGTGGATGCCGCGGCGGCCTCCGCGCGTGCAGGCGTGGCCATCGAATCACCGGGGCTCGACTATTCAGGCGCCGGCTGGGTGCGGCCGGACCTCTTGTGCGCACGCCTCGCCGCGACGCCGGGCATCACCCTGCGCCACGGCGAGGTCACCGATCTCGCCTCAAATGAAGACGGCTGGACGCTGACGCTTGCAGGCGGCGAGCCCCTCGCCGCCGATCAGGTGGTGGTAGCCACGGCGGCGCTGGCCAACCGCTTCAGCCAGACCGAGGCACTGCCGCTGCAGCCAATTCGAGGCCAGGTCAGCGCCGTCAGGCTCCCTCAGGGCGTTGACCTGCCGGCGCTGTCCCGGGTGGTCTGCGCCGGCGGCTATGTGCCCCCGGCGGCGGACGGGGTGCTGAGCTTCGGTGCCACCTTCGTGCCTCATGACACCGACACGGCGCTGCGCGACGCCGAACATGCGGCGAACCTCGCCGAACTGGAGGCGAGCCTGCCGAGTCTGGTCGAGGCCCTGCGCGAGGCCGGGGTCGATCTGGATCCCGCCCACCTCGAAGGCCGGGTGGCGATTCGCGCGGCGAGTCCCGACAAGACGCCCTACGCAGGCCCGGTGCCGGACGCCGCCCAATGGCGCGAGGCCTACGCGACGCTTGCCAAGGATGCCCGGCGCATCCCTTCGACGCCTGGCGCCCATCACGACGGCCTGTGGATCAGTGCCGCTCATGGCTCCCGCGGGCTCGCCAGCGCGCCGCTCTGCGCCGAGGTGATCGCCTCACGGATCTGCGACGAGCCGCTGCCGGTGGAACGGGCACTGGCCGATCACCTGCATCCGGGGCGTCGACTGATCAGCGAGCTGATCAAGGGCCAGAGGGCCTGACTCACCCCCTCACGGGTCTGAGGCGGGCTTGTGGATTAAGTGGGCTCGCGGCTTATGCGGGCTCGCGGCGCTCGATCTCCGCGGTCACCCAGCGGATGATCTCGCCGATCAGGGCGCTGTGGGCATAGCGGGTGCGCAGAATATAGCCATGGCTCTCGCGGCGGATCGGCGGCGCCAGGGGGATCAGGCTGCCGTCCTTGAGCGCCTCCTCGACCAGCAGGTCCCAGCCCAGGGCGATACCCTTGCCGGCCTGAGCCGCATTGATCAGCAGCGGATAGTTGTTGTAGCGGAACACGGCCCCCTGCTCCTCGAAGGGTACGCCCGCCAGGGCACACCATTCCCGCCAGTCGATCCAGCGCGAGTTGCGCTCGTCCATGTGCAAAAGCGAAAGCTCCATCCAGCGGGCCGGGGCGTCCCCCGCCTCGAGCCCATGCTCGGCGGCGAAGGCGGGGCTACAGACCGGAAACACCTCCTCGGGCGTGAAGAGATCGCCCGGTTCGCTCTCGCGGTCGCAGTGGATGGCAATATCGGCGCGATGGTCCTGATCGTCCCGGTCCACCGCCAGCACCTCGATATCCACCTGGGGGAAGGCCGCCTCGAGCCGGGAGAGCCTCGGCAGCAGCCAGAGATGGGCGAAACCGAAGTTGGCGGCGATCAGCACCCGAGGCCGGGTCGAGCGCGCCCGGGCCCTGAGCGCCCGGGTGGCGCTGTCGATGCGATTAAGCGCAGGCGCGATCTCATCGTAGAAGCGCAACGCCTCCCGGGTGGGTTCAAGGCCCCCGCCGCTGCGTTCGAAGAGCACCAGCCCCACCTGGCCCTCGAGGCCGCGGATGCGCTGGGAGATCGCCGGCTGGGTGGCCCCCAGCGCCTTGGCCGCGGCGGTCAGCGAGCCGAGGCGCAGAGTGGTTTCAAACGCGCTAAGCGCCTTGAGGCTAGGCAGTACGTCGTCGGTGTCGGCCATAAGGCAACTCTATGGGATGCATAAGATGGGCGCGCCTTCCTGGCGCCTGGCCGATGCGTAGAATGCCGGCCCACACGTTTCGTCAGGGCCAAGATGATGTCAGACCCCATGTTTCACGTCCAAGAATCCCCCGCCAAGGTCTTCGCCACAGATGCCTCTGGTACCCGCACCGAGCTGCCGGCCCTGTGGCTTCGCGAGCGCTGCCAGGAGCCGGAGAGCCTCGACGGCCCCACCCAGCAGCGCCTGTTCAACCCGCACCAGCTCGACGCGGACCTGGCCCTGGTGGCGGCCGAACACCTCGGTGGCCATTGGGCCCGGCTGACCTTCAGCGACGGCCACACCGGGCGCTATGACCTGCGCCACTTCGCCGATGACTTCGACCATGACGATGGCCTGCCCGCCCCGCGTCCCTGGACCAGCGACATCGATTTCGCCTGCATCACCCGGGACTGGGAGACGCTCTCGGATCACGACGCCTTCCGCGAAGCTCTCGAGACCTACCTGCGCCACGGGGTGATCATCCTCAGGAACGTGCCCACCGACGGCGCGCGCCTGGTCGAGGTAGGCGAGACCTTCGGCCACGTGCGCTCGACCAACTTCGGCAAGTACTTCGAGGTCTGCTCGCGCCCCGAGTCCAACGACCTGGCCTATCGCAGCGTGCCCCTGGCGCCGCACACCGACAACCCCTATCGCGACCCGGTGCCCGGCATCCAGCTGCTGCACTGCCTGACCAATGAGACCACCGGCGGCCTGTCGACGCTGGTCGACAGCCTGGCCGCCGCCGAGCAGCTGCGCGCCGAGGACCCGGAGGGCTATCGCCTGCTGGCCACCGTACCGGTGCGCTTCCGCTTCATCGACGACGGAGTCGAGCTGATCGAACGTCGGCCGATGATCCACCTCGACGCCATGGGCCAGATGGACGGCGTGCACTACAGCCCGCGTCTGGACTATCTGCCGCTGATGGACGAGGAAAGCACCAAGGCGTTTCATCGCGCCCGCCGCCGCCTCGGTGAGCTGTTCTCCCACCCGGACTACGAAATCCAGTTCGCCCTGGGCGATGGTGAGCTGATGATGTTCGACAACAACCGGGTGCTGCATGGCCGCACCTCCTACGACCAGAACGAGGGCTTCCGCCACCTGCAGGGCTGCTACATCGACCGTGACGGCCCCACCGGCCATTACCGGGCGATCGTCAAGCAAGAGCGCGCCTATCAAGCCACCGCCACCACCGAGAGCGTGACTGCCGCATGAATACCGTATCGTTCACCCAGATGAAGGATGGCACCAAGGACGAGTACATGATGCTCGGCGAACTCGAGGAGCGCTTCGTCGAGGCGCTTCCCGAGCGCATCCTCGAGGCCCTCAAGGCGCTGGAGAACACCCTCTCCGGCTACCAGGTCTCGCGGCTCGAGCATGTGCTGCAGTCCGCCACCCGCGCCGAGGATGACGGCGAGGACGAGGAGATGATCGTGGCGGCGCTGATCCACGACCTCGGCGACGACCTGGCGCCCCACAATCACTCCCAGTACGCCGCGTCCATCATCCGCCCCTATGTGCGGGCCGAGGTGACCTGGATCATCGAGCACCATGGGCTGTTCCAGAACTACTACTACATCCACCACTTCGGCGGCGATCCGCTGGCACGGGACCGCTACCAGGATCACCCCTGGTATCAGCGCTGCGTCGACTTCTGCGAGCGCTGGGATCAGGCCTCCTTCGACCCGGACTACCCGACCCGGTCGCTCGAGCACTTCGCGCCCATGGTGCGGCGCATCTTCAGCCGCCCGGCCTTCGACCCGGCCTACGTCGGCGACGAGAGCGCCCGTCACCACCTCTGAGGCACCGACCGGGCGCCCTGGCGCCTGACGGCGGGTCCTAAACGACGCGGCCCCTGCTTGTGCAGGGGCCGCGTTCGCATGTGTGGCGTCATCCGACAGGTCGGCGCGCCGCCGTGTTTCAGGAGTCGCCCGGGTTCAGGCCGACAGCCGCCGCAGCAGGAACACCAGCGGCACGCTCAAAAGATAGATCAGCCCCATCCAGGTGAAGATGTCGTTGAAGGCCAGCACCTGGGCCTGCTGGGAGACCCGCTGCACCAGCATGCCGACGGCGGCGTGATAGGCATCCGGCACCGAGCCTGCGAGCATCGCCTGGTACTTGGCGATCTCCGCCACCACCACCTCGCGGCCGGTATCGATGGCCGGGACCAGCTGATTCCAGTGAAAGTCCTCGCGGATGTCGCGCACCGTGTCGAGCAGCGCCAGCCCCATGGCGCCACCGAGGTTGCGCATCACGTTGAAGAGCCCGCTGGCGTTGCCCACCTCGTCCGGCGGCAGGGTGCCCAGCGCGATCCGCGAGGCCGGGATGATGCACATGATCAGCCCCATGCCGCGCACGATCTGCGGCACGCAGAACTGCCAGAACCCGGACTCCACGGTGAGGTTGGCGTTCATCATGGTGCCCACCCCGACCAGCGCAAGGCCCAGGAACAGCAAGATCCGCAGGTCGAGGCGATTGGAGACCTGCCCCACCACCGGCGCACACAGGAACATCGTAAGCCCGGTGACGAACATCACCTGGCCGATCTGCAGGCTCGAATAGCCGCGCACATAGCCGAAGAACAGCGGCATGATGTAGACCAGCCCGTAGAGCGCGATGCCGATGATGAAGCCCATCCCGGCGCCGATCGCGAAGTTGCGGTTGGCGAAGGCGCGCAGATCGACGATCGGATGATCGCTTCGCAGGGTGCGGGTGAAGAACCACACCCCGGCCACCAGGCAGGCCAGGCTGAAGAGGATGATGCGGTCGCTTTCAAACCAGTCATCGCCGGGCCCCTCCTCGAGCACGAACTCCAGCGAGCCGAGGAACACCGCGATCAGCACCAGGCCGATCAGGTCGAGATGGCGCGCCAGCGCATGGTTGGGCTTGTCGATATCGAGGAAGGTCCAGGCGGCCCAGCATACCAGCACGCCGGGGATCAAGTTGGCCAGGAACAGCCAGTGCCAGCTCAGCGCCTCGGTGACATAGCCGCCCACCGTGGGGCCGATCGAGGGCGCCATGGTCACCACCATACCGATCACCGCCTGCACGCTGCCCATCACCCGCCGGGGAAAGATCGAGAAGCTCACCGCCTGAGTAATCGGGATCATCGCCCCACCCATGAAGCCCTGGATGGCGCGCAGCACGATGAGCTGCTCGATCGAGGTGGCAAGTGCGCAGCCCAGGCTCGCCAGGGTGAAACCGGCACAGGACAGGGTGAAGGCCACCCGGGTCGAGAGGATGCGCATCAGCATGCCCGACAGCGGGATCATCACGATCTCGGCGATCAGGTAGGACGTCTGCACCCAGGAGATCTCGTCCTCGCTGGCCGACAGCCCCGACTGGATCTCGTTGAGCGAGCTGGCGACGATCTGGATGTCCAGGATCGCCATGAACATGCCGAACACCGCGGCGATGAAGCCGACCCGCTGCCGCCAGGGCGGCATGTCGCTGACCGGTGCTGCAGAGGCTGAGACGGCCGGGGCGCCGGACCGCTCGCTCACGAATCGGCCTGAGCGTCGGAGGAGGCGCCTGACGTCTCGACCCGCGCCTGAGCCACGCCGTCAGCGGGACCACCGGCCTCAGGGGAGCCTTGGTCGGGGGCCAGCTCGCGCGTGTCCACTTCAGGCACCGCCGACAGCCCGGCGCGCAACTGACTCAACGCCTCGATAGGGCCGGTGACGCGGATCTTGACCGGCACCCGCTGCACGATCTTGTTGAAGTTGCCGGTGGCGTTGTCCTGAGGCAGCAGACTGAACTCGGTGCCGGTGGCCGGCGACAGGCTGTCGACCACGCCATCAAAGGTGATGTCCGGGTAGGCATCCAGATGCACCTCGACCGGCTGGCCGACGCGAATCCGCGCAAGCTGGGTCTCCTTGAAGTTGGCCGCCACATAGGCCGACTCGATGGGCACCAGCTGCAAGAGCGTCAGCGACGGCTGGGCCAGGGTGCCGGCCTCGACGCTGAGGTTGCCGACGACGCCGTTGCGGGGGGCGACGATGCGGGTCTTGTCGAGCTGATGGCGGGCATAGTCGAGATCGGCGCTGGCGGCCTCCAGGGTGGCCTCGGCGCGGGTCACGTCGCTCTCGGCCACCGCCAGCTGGCGCTCGGCCGAGACCACCGCGGCACGGCTCTTGGCCAGGTTGGCCTCGGCGACCCGCAGCGCGGCCTGGTCGTCCTCGCGCTGCTGGCGCGAGCCATAGTTGTTGACGGCAAGCGAGGAGGAGCGCTCGAGGTGCTGGCGGGCCTGATCGACCTCCGCCTGAGCCGCCTGCTGCTGAGCCCTGGCCTGATCGATGGCCGCCTCCTGCAGGTCCACCTGGCGACGGGACTGGGCGATCGAGGCTGCCGCCACCGCCTGCTGGGCCTCGGCCTGGGTAACCCGGTCGCGATAGCTCTCGGCATCCAGGCGCACCAGCAGGTCGCCCCGCTTGACCGCCTGGTTGTCGTCCACCGCCACCTCGGCGACCCGCGCCGACAGCTCGGCGCGCACGGCCACGCTGTCGGTACGCACATAGGCGTTGTCGGTCTCCTCGATGAAGCGCCCGGTCTGCCACCAGCCCAGGCCCCACCAGACAAACGCCGCCAGGGCGATGAGCCCCGCCAGCGCGACCAGCATCCTGCCGCTCGATTTCCCGCGGGACCGGGAGGCACGGTGCGCGGACGAACCCTCGCTTTGGTTCGCGACCGCCCCCTCGCGCTGGCGCTCGTCCGGGGTCCCGCCCCGCTTGGCATCCGATGTCATGGCCACTCCTCAACGCATGTCGTCCCGATGGGCTTCTCTGGAAAGTGAGCCCCCCGGGAGTGAAGCCCCGTAGTGTAATGAATGCTACACTACATGACTACCATGAACCGATCGTCGCCCTTGGCGCGCCCTATCTTATGCTTGAGGAGCCACTCGCATGGCCCCGACAGGAGTGTGAATGCCCCGCTCGACCCCAACCGATGCCCGCGACTTCCCTGACAAGACCGATGCCTCCCTTACCCCACGCGGCATGGCACGTCGCGAACGGCTGCTGGACGCCGCTCGCGACGTCTTCCTCGAGCAGGGCTATGCCGGCGCCAGCGTCAACGAGGTAGTGGCTCGCGCCGGCGGCTCACTGGCGACGCTGTACAAGCAGTTCGGCAACAAGGAGGGGCTGTTCACGGCGGCCATGGAGCGCCATATCGGCACCGCCTGGGCGGTACTGGAAGAGGGGCGCCGGGACCGTCAGGCCCCCGAACAGGTGCTTTATGAGCTCGGCCGCCGCATGCTGGCGCTGGTGTTCGATCCGGGCGTGATCCGCCTGGTGCGCGGCCTGGCCTTCGAGGCCGAACGGGCGCCCGAGCTGGGCGAGCTGTTCCTCACCCGCGGCCCCGATCAGACCCGCCAGGCGCTCGCCACCTACCTGGGCGATCAGGTCGACAGCGGCCGCCTCGATCTCGACGATCCGCGTGAAGCGGCCGGCATGTTCATGGGCATGCTGCTCGGTGAATGGCACATCGATGCCCTGCTCGGCCGTGACCTGCGCCTGGACGAGGCGCAGCGCGACGCCCGAGCCAGGCGCTGCGTGGCGATCTTCCTATCGGGCGTCACCCAGCCGTCGGCCTGAGGCTTTCTCTGGGGCCGTATCCAGGACTCATCCAGGTGCTGCCAAGGCATGCAGCGCCTGATGATCGAGGCAGCGATAGCTGAACGACAACGGCCCCGCCAAGCGGGGCCGTTGTCGTGTGCAGGGTCTCAGTGCGCTTGAGAAGCCTCTTTTAAAGCCCTCTTGATCGCCCCTTGTGATCGACCCTTGTGATCGACCCTTGTGATCAATCCTCTTCGTCGTCGGCGATATCCCGCCCGAAGGCGCGCCACTGAGCAAGCGTCATCACCTCGG
This sequence comes from Halomonas sp. YLGW01, assembly GCF_014840935.1. Lineage (NCBI taxonomy): Bacteria > Pseudomonadati > Pseudomonadota > Gammaproteobacteria > Oceanospirillales > Halomonadaceae > Halomonas > Halomonas sp. YLGW01. The sequence continues at coordinate 2,992,500 of NZ_CP062005.1, forward strand.
TGAGCTCGGTCTGCAGATCATGGGCGATCAGCAGCTCGCCACGCTCGAGCTGACCCTTGAGCTGTGCGGTCCAGCCGCGCATGCCCTCGCCGGTATCGGTGGTGTCATAGCCCTGACGGGTGACGAAGGCCTCGAGCAGGGCATCCAGGGTCTCGCCGGGCAGCATGCGATAGGGCACTTCCACGAAACGGCTCATTGCGCCTCCTCTCCATTGTCAGCGTCACTTTCAGCGCCGAGGGATTCGCCGCGCTCCCAGGCCGTCAGACGCGACAGGAACTCGGCCTCGTCGATCACCGGCACGCCGAGATCATTGGCCTTGGCGAGCTTGCTGCCGGCGGCCTCGCCAGCCACCAGGCAGGCGGTCTTCTTCGAGACGCTGCCGGCGACCTTGGCGCCGAGTGCCGTGAGGCGGGCCTTGCCCTCGTCGCGGGTCAGGTGTTCGAGGGTACCGGTCAGCACCCAGGTCTCGCCGGTCAGCGGCTGCGGGCGTTCGCTCACCGTTTCTTCCTGCCAGGTGAGGCCCCGTGCGATCAGCGCCTCTATCGTCTCGCGGTTGTGGGGCTGGCGGAAGAAGGTGTGCAGGTGGGCGGCGACGATCGGCCCCACGTCGTCCACGGCCTCCAGGTCGGCCAGCTCGGCAACCATCAGCGCCTCGAGGGTGCCGAAGTGGCGCGCCAGGTTGTTGGCAGTGGCCTCGCCCACCTCGCGAATGCCCAGTGCATAGATGAAGCGCGCAAGGGTGGTCTCCTTGGCCTTCTCAAGCGCCGCGACCAGGTTGGCCGCCGACTTCTCGCCCATGCGCGGCAGACCGGCCAGGTCCTCGGCGGCCAGGGTGAAGAGATCCGCCGGCGTCTTCACCCAGTCACGCTCGACCAAGGCATCGATCAACTTCACACCCAGGCCCTCGATATCCAGGGCGCGGCGGCTGGCGAAGTGCTTCAGGGCCTCCTTGCGCTGGGCCGGGCAGTAGAGCCCGCCGGAACAGCGTGCCACGGCCTCGCCCTCCAGCCGCTCGATCTGCGACTCACAGACCGGGCAGCGGCTGGGGAAGACGATCTCGCGGGCATCCGCGGGCCTTTCTTCCTCGATCACCCTCACCACCTGGGGAATGACGTCGCCGGCGCGGCGGATGCTGACCCGGTCGCCGATCATGACGCCCAGCCGCGCGATCTCGTCCCGGTTGTGCAGGGTGGCATTGGAGACGACGACGCCGGCCACCGAGACCGGCGCCAGCCGCGCCACCGGGGTGATGGCGCCGGTGCGCCCGACCTGGAACTCGACGTCCTCGAGGGTGGTGACCTGTTCCTGAGCCGGAAACTTGAAGGCGATCGCCCAGCGCGGCGCCCGGGCCACGAACCCCAGCTCCCGCTGCAGGCGCAGGTCATCGACCTTGATCACCGCGCCGTCGATGTCATAGCCCAACCTATCGCGTTTCTCGCCGAGGCGGCGGCAGTAGTCGACCAGCCCCGGCGCGCCTTCGACGATCTCCAGCTCCCGGCTGATCTGGAAGCCCCAGTCACGTACGCGCTGCATCTGCGCGCTGTGAGTGGTCGGCGCGTCCTCGAGGCCCTCGATGCGCGCCACCTGATAGGCGCTGAACTCCAGCGGCCGGGTGGCGGTGATACGCGGGTCGAGCTGGCGCAGGCTGCCGGCGGCGGCGTTGCGGGGGTTGGCGAAGACCTTGGTGTCCTCTTCCCGAGCTTTGGCGTTCAAGGCCTCGAAGTTGTCATGGGCGATGATCACCTCGCCGCGCACCTCGAGCAGCGAGGGGATATCCTCGCCACGCAACCTGAGCGGAACCGAGCGCAGGGTACGCAGATTGGTGGTGATGTCCTCGCCGGTGCGGCCATCGCCCCGGGTCGCCCCGCTGACCAGTTCGCCATGCTCGTAGACCAGCGACACAGCGGCACCGTCGAGCTTGGGTTCGCAGCAGAAACGCACGGCGCCTCCATCGCGCTCGAGGCGCTCGCCTGCGCGGCGCACGAAGGCCGCCAGCTCCTCCTCGTCGAAGGCGTTACCCAGCGACAGCATGGGCACCGCATGAGCCAGTTCGGCGAAGCCTTGGGCGGGGGCGGCGCCGACCCGCTGGGTCGGCGAGTCCGGCGTCACCAGGTCGGGGTGCTCGGCCTCGATCTCCTGCAGGCGACGCAGCTTGAGATCGTAGTCCGCATCGGTCAGGCGCGGCTCGTCGAGCACATAGTAGCGGTAGTTGGCGTCATCGAGGGCGGCGCGCAGCTGGGCCACCTCATCGAGGGTCTTGGTGTCTGGCTGGCTCATGAAGGGGCGGCATCCCACCTGAAGGAAAACGGGCATTATAGCGGATTGAGGGCGGGGCCCACACGACACAAGGGCTCCCGAGGGAGCCCATGTGAGCGGGTCGTGCTGTCAGATCGTGAGCGTCAGTTGACCTGGGTGCGGTGCAGCCGGTGGCGACGCTCGAACTCCTGCACCCGTTCGCGGGCAAAGCCCACGGTCTGGGCGGTCATCACGCTCTGGTTCTCGTCCTTCAGCTCGCCACCCAGGTGGCGCACCACCACCATCGCGGTCTCGACCATGGCCTCGAAGGCCGCGGAGCTGTCGTGCGCCCCCGGCAGCGGCATCAGCAGGCTGATGCCCGGGGTGGCGAAGTCCTCTCCCGCGGCAAGCGGGAAGGTGCCCGGCTTGACGATATTGACCATCGAGAACTGCAACGCGCTTTCCGGGTCCTCGGTCTCGAAGCGGTGGAAAATCTGCATGTCGCGGCAGTAGCGCAGGCCGCAGGCCAGCATCAGCTCCAGCAGCGCCGCGCCGGAGAAGCCGTCCTCGTCCCGGGACATCACGCTGATGACGATGATCTCCTCGGCGTGGGACAGCGTCTCGCGGGGGTGCTCGACCCGGACACCATTACGCAGGGCGCGCTGAATCGTGGGGTGCGGTGCCGCCCCGTCGCCCCACGGGTCGCCCATCTCGTCGGCCTGCCGCTCGTGGCCGGGCGCTTCACTCAAGTCCCACGCCTCCCTCTGGGACTCATTCAAGCGGGGCTCATTCGGGCCAGGCTCTGGCCCGCGCGTTGTGGCCTCGGCCGACGCGCGCGGTGCAAACAGCGGGTCGTCGCTGTCGCCTTGGGCGCCCTGGGCGGCGACATCCGCCGCACGGCGAGCCTCGGCCTCCCGCTCCGCCTGCGCCTGCTGGCGTCGGCTGGCCTCGCGAGCCTGGCGTTCGGCCTTCTGGCGCTCCCGCTCCAGCTTGTCCTTTTTGCGCTGTTCCTTGCGACTGGCCATCTTCTGCTGGATCGAGGAGCCGAAGCGATGCATGGAATCGCCGACCCTGGCCGAGCGCGTGCGCAGCGAATCGGACATCTCGTCGAAGTCGACGAGCCGATAGCGCTCATCATCCTGATAACCTTCATGATCCGCCGGATCGGCGGCGAGGCCGGAGAAGACCTCGTCCTCCCGATCGCCTCGTGCCTCGGCGTCCTCACGGGTGTTGTCCTGGTGCACGGGAGCGGCCTGCCGGGCCGCTGTCGGCGCTTCACCGGCAGCATCGGCAACGGCACGCAGCGCGTCATCATGAGGCTTGTCATGACGCGGCTCGGCCGACGGCGCCGAGACGTCGGCCCCAGACGCGGAGGGTTCCCGGGCCTGGCGGGGCGCCGCCTCTTGCTGGCGTGAGGCCACAGGCTCGCCATCACGCGGGTGTTCCTGGCGCCAGCTCGAGAGCACCCGGGACGGGCCAGGGTGTTCCTGACGCTCGAGCTTGGGCTTGGGTCGCGGCTCGCCGTAGGCGGCGGGCCTGACGACTCGCGCGCCGCCGTTCGGCAGCTCGCTGCGCACTTCGGCATCCCGAGCTTCCTGCTCAGGGTCGGTATCTGTACCCGACATGGCGTCGGGCGACGAGGCATCGACCCGATCCAGTCGAGGGACGCGACGCTGACGCTGCAGGCGACGCACACCATCGATCACGATGATGGTCACCAGCGCCAACCCCAGAATGATCAGCCACTCTCTAAGTTCCATGAGTCGTCTTGCCTGTCTGCTAGGGGCACCATGCCGGATCGAATAATAGCCATCAGCATAGCGCGATTATCAAAAAAAGGGCCATGTCTTTTTTGATTGTCAAGTGGTATTCCTTGCCGGACAGGACGCCGAATGGCCCGCGTAAACACCCTACGTGTACGCTCAACGACATCGTTCTTATCCCCCGACTTGTTACCCGCTTTCGTGAGCGGGTGCAAGCGTCGCCATTCGCCGACCCCATCGCCCCCGCCCCGGTCTCAAGCCTCGGCGAGCACGGCCGCTTCCTCGACGCCCACCGAGACCAGGCGCGAGACCCCGGGCTCCTGCATGGTCACCCCCATCAGGCGTTCGCCGGCTTCCATGGCGATCTTGTTGTGGGTGATATAGATGAACTGCACGGTCTCGGACATTTCCTTCACCAGCTTGGCATAGCGCCCCACGTTGGCATCATCCAGCGGCGCATCGACCTCATCCAGCATGCAGAAAGGCGCCGGATTGAGCTGGAAGATGGCGAACACCAGCGACAGCGCCGTCAGGGCCTTTTCGCCCCCCGAGAGCAGATGAATGGTGCTGTTCTTCTTGCCCGGCGGCCTGGCCATGATGGCCACCCCGGTCTCGAGCAAATCCTCGCCCGTGAGCGTCAACCATGCGGTTCCCCCACCGAAGACTTTGGGGAAAAGGGTCTGCAGACCGGCATCGACCTGATCGAAGGTCTCCTTGAAGCGCGTGCGGGTCTCCTGATCGATCTTGCGGATCGCCCGGTCGAGTGTCTCCAGGGCCTCGGTCAGCTCGGCATGCTGGGCCTCGAGGTAGTCGCGCCGTTCGGCCTGCTGGTCGTATTCCTCGATGGCGGCGAGGTTGATGGCACCGAGCCGTCGGATCTTGTCACCGAGGCCGTCGAGACGCTCGCGCCAGGCGGATTCGGTGGCGTTGGGGTCGAGGTGCTCGGCCAGGGCGTCGGCGTCGTGGTTGAGCTCGGCGAGCTGCTCGTCCTGGGCGTCGGCCTTCAGCGCCAGGGCCTGGACCTGCATGCGCGCTTCCTGCAACCGCTCACGGATCCCTTCCAGGTTGCGCTCGTGCTGCTGGCGAGCCAGTTCGTCCTCGCGCAGCTGCTCGGTGAATTCGGCGGTCTTGTCACGACAGGCGGTCAGGGCCCGCTCGTCGCGATCGCGCTGGTGCAGCAGCTCCTCGAGGCGCTCGCGATTCTCCTCATCGGGCTCGCGCAGCATCTCGAGGCTCTCCTCGAGCTCGGCGCACTTCTCCTCGAGCCGGGCGCGGGACTCCTCGGCCCGCCCCTGCTGCTGGCCGAGGCCGGCGCGCTCGGTGGTCAGCCGCTGATGATCCAGCGCCAGCTGCTGAGCCCGCTGGGCCAGCGGCCGCTGCCGGGTGCGCAATGAAGCGAGTCGCTCCTGCGCCTCGCGGCGGGCGCGCTCGAGGCGCTCGCGCTCGGTGCTGTCGTCTTCCAGCCGCGCCATCGCCGCCTGCCACTGCTCGCGGGCTTCCTCCAGCGCCAGGGCGCGCTCCTCGCGCTGCTCCTCGAGACGCTCGAGCTCCTCGTCGATCTCCCGAGCCCGCGCCTCCAGGTGCTCGAGGCGGGTGGCGAGGTTGGCCTCGGCGAGGGTCCATTGCTGGTGACGCCCCTGCTGTTCGGTCTCGTCGCGCCGACACTGCTCGAGGGTCGTCTCGATCTCCTGATCGCGAGCCTCGAGGGTCGCCAGCTGCTCGTCCAGCGTCGCCAGGGCAGCGCCGACCGCCTCCAGTTCCGCGACCACCTCGTCCCGGCGTCGGCGGCTGGCCAGCAGGCTGTCGCTGCCCTGAGCCTCGCCGCGCCGGCGCACGAAGCCTGGGCCAAGCCACAGCCCGGCCGGTGTGACCAGACTCTCGCCCGGCTTGAGGCTCGCGACCCGCGCCCAGGCCTCTTCCTCGTCGGCGGCACAGTGGATACCGGCGAGCAGCAGCGCCGCGGCTCCGGCCCCTTCTACCTTGGCGGCCAGGCCATCGGTGGCCAGGCGCTCTGCGGCGCCCGAGGCCTCGAGGCCCCCATCCAGCAGCGCCAGGTCGCCGAACGCGGCAGTATCCGCGCCGGCGCCCAGGGCCTGACGGGCGCTCGCCAGATCGACCAGCCGGGTGTTGAGCCAGGGCGCGAGGATCCAGCCCACCACCTCTTCCCACTCGGCCGCGACCGACAGCCGTTCCCCGAGGCGCGGGGCATCACCGAGCCCATGCTCGGCCAGGTGCGCCTCCAGGGCCTCGTCGTGATCGGCAAGCGCCGCCTCGATCAGTGCATCCAGGGAGGCGAGCTCGCCCTGCAGGCCGTTGCGCCGCTGGCGTTCGGCCTCACGGCTCGCCTCGGCGTCGCGGCGCTCGTCGCGGGTCTGCTGGCGGCGCTCCAGGGCCTGCTGGCGGCGATCCTCCAAGGCCTCGCGCTCCAGCTCGGCCTCGGCCAGGCGCTCGGCAAACTCGGCGCGCTGCTCGCGCAGCTCAGCCGCATCCGGCAGCTCCGCGTGCTGCTGGCGGCGACGCTGCACCTCGGCGGCCAGCGTCTCCACGCCCTGCTCGAGGTTGCGCACCCGATCCTGGGCGCGCTCGGCTTCATGGCTCGCCTGCTGGTGACGCTCGTTGAAGGCGTCCCAGCGCTCGGCGTGTTCGGTGTTGGCGGCCTCGGCCTCCTCGAGGGCCTCCTCGAGCTGCTCAAGCTCCTCGGCGACCTCTTCCTGCTCGGGGCCCAGGGTCTCGAGGCGCTCATCCAGTGCGGCGAGGCGCTCGCCGTCGCTCTCGTTCAGGCGGTCGAGCTCGGCGAGCTCGGCGCGGGCGCTTTCCAGGTCGCGGGCCAGCTGCTGCTCGCGGCTGCGGGCATGCTCGAGGCTCTGTTCGAGGCGAGCGATGGCGGTAGTGGTCTCGTAGAAGCGGGCCTGGTGGCCCTCGAGCTCCTCGGCGAGGCGATCATGCTCACTTCTCGCCTGCTCGAGGCGAGTCTCGCACTGGCGGGCACCCAGCACCTCGCGCTCGACGCCGGTCTCGAGCTCGCGGACGCGGGCCTCCTGCTCGGTCTGCTCGGCGCGCAGGGCGCGGCCGCGCAGCAGCGCCAGCTCGCCCTTGAGCCGGTACTCCTCCTGCTTGAGGGTCTGGTAGCGCTTGGCGGCATCGGCCTGGCGCTTCAGCCGCTCGAGCTGCTTGTCGAGCTCCTCGCGAATATCGTCGAGGCGCTCCAGGTTCTCCTGGGTGCGCCGCATGCGATTCTCGGTCTCGCGGCGGCGCTCCTTGTACTTGGAGATGCCGGCGGCCTCCTCGAGGGTCGAGCGCAGCTCCTCGGGGCGCGCCTCGACCAGCCGCGAGATCATGCCCTGGCCGATGATGGCGTAGGAGCGCGGCCCCAGGCCGGTGCCCATAAACAGATCGGCGATGTCGCGGCGCCGGCACTTCTGGCCGTTGAAGAAGTAGCTGGACTGGCTGTCGCGGGTGACCACGCGCTTGACGGCGATCTCTGCGTACTGGGCATAGACCCCGCCCATGCTGCCGTCGCGGTTGTCGAATAGCAGCTCGATGGAAGCCTGACCCACCGGCTTGCGGCCGGTGGAGCCGTTGAAGATGACGTCGGTCATCGACTCGCCGCGCAGGGTCTTGGCCGAGGACTCCCCCATCACCCAGCGCACGGCATCGATGACGTTGGACTTGCCGCAGCCATTGGGCCCGACGATGGCGGTCATATTGCTGTCGAAGGGCACGGTGACCGGGTCGACGAAGGACTTGAAGCCGACCAGCTTGATGGACTTGAGCTGCATGGTTATTCGTCGATCTCGTTGCGGATTTCGATCACCCGGTCGATGATCACCTCGACCGGCTCGCTCTCGGCGGCGACCGGCACGGCCGGGTGCTCGCCGACCAGGTCGCCGGGGCGGGGCTCGGCCTGTCCGCTCGGTGAGACCCGCACCACCAGGCGGGCCTCCTCTACCTGGGAGAGCCTGGCCATGGGGCTCATGGCATCGCCGTCATCGAGGCGCACCGTCAGCGGCAGCTCGCCGACGGTGGCGCGCACGATAGCCAGCGGCGGGCGCTCGCCGGCGACATCCCGCGCCACCACGAAGACGCTGGCCTCGCGACCGACCCGCTCGGCGAAGCGCTCGTCCAGGCGCACCCGCACACTGATGCCCGGCTCGTCGACGGCGGGGTCGCGCTCGGCCTCCCGCCCCAGCCGCGCCTGGGCCACGGCGATGCCCTGACGCAGGGACTCGGCAGCGGCAGGATTGTTGAAGCCCGCCACGGCGCGGCGCCAGTAGTCGATGGCGGTCTCATAGCGGCCATGGTCGAAGGCCTCGATGCCCAGCATGCCGAGAATGGTCGGTTCACGCGGGTCCTTGCCGAGGGTCTCGTCGACCAGCGCCTGCACCTCGCCGGTCAGGGTGCGGTTGGCAGCAAAGAACTGGATCTGCGCCAGCTGGGCGAGCAACGCCGGCTCTCGGCCCTCCAGGGCGATCAGTCGCTCCAGGGCGTCGATGGCCTCGGCGGCCTGGCCATTATCGCGATAAAGCGGGAAGAGCGAGGCCCAGAGGTTGGGGTTATCGGGCTGGCGGAAAGCCTCATCTTCGAGGCGCTCGATCATCATCGCCGGCGAGCCCTGCGGGTCCTGTCGCACCTCCTGCTGCAGGGCATAGAGGGCCAGATCACCGGAAGCGCCCTGCTGGCCGTACCAGACGAAGGCCGCCACGGCGACCGCCACCATGGTAATCGGCACCATCAGCCGTCCTGCACCGGCCGCCTTGAGCGGGCGCTTGGCAAGGGTTTCGGTGTCCTCGAGCAGGCTGCGCTCGAGTTCCAGCCGATCCTCGGCGAAGCGGGTCTCATCGATCTCGCCGCGTGCCCGGGCCGCCTCCAGGGAGGCCAGGCGACGACGATAGATGGCCAGGTTCTGCTCGACGCTGCGATCGGCCTCTTCATAGCCGCGCTGGGCCTTGGCAAGGGCACTGGCACGGCGCAGGGGCAGGACCAGTAGCCACAGCGCCGGCAGCAGCAGCACGGCCAGGGCGAGCCAGAGTAGGGGCATTCAGTGATCTCCTGATGGATCAGGGGGTCGATGGATCAGGGCGTCCAGGCGCGCACGTTCCTCGGCCGAGAGCTCGCGGGCCGACGCGCGGCGACGGCGCCTCACGATCAGCGCCACCAGCACGCCACCGAGCAGCACCAGGGCGGCGGGCAGGCCCCACAGCAGCAGGGTGCGATTCTCGAGGCGCGGATTGTAGAGCACATAGTCGCCGAAGCGAGCGACCATGAAGTCCTGGATCTCGCGATCGCTGCGGCCCTCGCGCAGCAGGATGGCAACCCGCTCGCGCATGTCCTTGGCCACCGGCGAATCGGAGTCGCCGATCGCCTGGTTCTCGCATTTGGGGCAGCGCAGGGCGTCGGTCAGGGAGCGGAAGCGCTCTTCGGTCACCGGGGAATCGAAGTCGCGCACCTCGACCGCCGCCCGCGCGGGGCTCAGCGCCATGTAAAGCGAAAGCGTCAGCACTGCCAGCAGGGCCACGGCGAGGCCGCGCCCCGGGAGAGCAATACCCGCACGAGACGACGACTGGAGCGTCATTGCCATTTGCGCACCTCCGGCAAAATGATCTCGGTGACGTCTTCGGGGGTGATATAGCCGGTGTGGTGATAGCGGATCACCCCGTCGGCATCGACCAGGAAGGTCTCCGGTGCGCCATAGACCCCGAGCTCGAAGCCCAGCGTGCCTTCGGGGTCGAAGAGGTTGACCTCGAAGGGGTTGCCGAACTCCGCGAGGAAGGCGCGCCCCTTCTCGCGGGTATCCTTGTAGTCGACGCCGACCAGCCGCACGCCGCGCTCCGCGAGATCAAGAAGCTGCGGCATCTCCTGCTTGCAGGTCGGGCACCACTCGCCCCAGACGTTGACCAGGGTCACCTCACCGGTGAGTAGCGAGGCATCGTAGTGCGCCTCGGGATCCTCGAGGCTTGAAAGGGTGAAGGCCGGGAAGTCCCGGGCCAGCAGCGCCGAGTCCCGGGAGGCGGGATCCAGCGCCAGGCCGCGATACAGAAGCCCGGCCAGGGCGATGAAGAGCAGCAGCGGAATCAGCAGCAGCAGGCGTCGGGTCATGCGGCGGCCTCCTGTGCGTTCGCTTCCTGTGCCGCCCTGGCCTGCACCCGACGGCGATAGCGGCGGTCGATCACCGCCACCAGGCCGCCGCCGGCCATCAGCAGGGCACCGAGCCACAGCCAGCGCACGAAGGGCTTGTACTGGATGCGCAGCGCCCAGGAACCGTCGTCCAGTTCCTCGCCCATCGCCACGTAGAGGTCGCGCAGGAGCCCCGGCCGCAGGGCGACCTGAGTCATCGGCATGCCGCGGGCGATATAGAGCCGCTTCTCCGGGTGCATGGTGAAGCCGCGCGCCTCGCCGCCGCGGCTGACGGCGATGGTCGCCGTATCGGCGACGTAGTTGGGGCCGCGCTGCTGGCCGAGTTCGGCCAGGGTGAAGGTGTAGCCTGCCACCGAGACGTCCTCCCCCACGGCGAGGCGCACGTTACGCTCCACCGCGTAGTTCGAGACCACGGTGACGCCGACGATGGTCACGGCGAGCCCCAGGTGGCCAAGCACCATGCCCCAGTAAGCCGGCGACAGGCGCCTCAAGGCGGCGAGCGGCGTGCCCCGTCGGCCCAGCTTGTCGGCGAGGTCACGCACCAGGGGCAGCACCACCCACAGCGCCGCCACCAGCCCGAGCGACACCTTGAGGTTCCACTCGCCGCCGTAGACCAGCGGGGCGGCGAGGCCGATCGTGAGCGCCGTGGTAGCGGCGAGCGCCAGACGCCGGGCCAGCTCGCGGCCCGGCATGGCCTTCCAGCGCGCAAGCGGACCCAGGCCCATGAACACGCAGAGGATCGCGGTCAGCGGTACGAAGAGCGCATTGAAGTACGGCGGGCCGACGCTGATCTTGCCAAGGCCCAGTGCATCCAGCACCAGCGGGTAGAGGGTGCCGAGCAGCACGGTGACGGTCATGATCACCAGCAGGATGTTGTTGACCAACAGCAGCGCATCCCGCGACAGCCAGCCGAAGCTCACCGCATGGCTGACGCGCGGCGCCCGCAGGGCAAACACCGCAAGTGACGCCCCCACGGTGATGCCCAGCAGCACCAGGATGAAGAGCCCCCGGGAGGGGTCGTTGGCGAAGGCATGCACCGAGGTCAGCACCCCCGAGCGCACCAGGAAGGTGCCGAGCAGCGACAGCGAGAAGGTGGTTATGGCCAGGAGCACCGTCCAGCTCTTGAAGGAGCCACGCTTCTCGGTGACGGCCAGCGAATGGATCAGTGCGGTGCCGGCGAGCCAGGGCAGCAGGGAGGCGTTCTCGACCGGATCCCAGAACCACCAGCCGCCCCAGCCCAGCTCGTAGTAGGCCCACCAGCTGCCGAGTGCGATGCCGACGGTCAGGAAGGCCCAGGCGATATTGGTCCAGGGTCGCGCCCAGCGGGTCCAGGCGGCATCCAGCCGGCCGCCCAGCAGGGCGGCGATGGCGAAGGCGAAGACCACCGAGAAGCCCACGTAGCCCATGTAGAGCATCGGCGGGTGGATGATCAGGCCGATGTCCTGCAGCAGCGGGTTGAGGTCGGCGCCATCCTGAGGCGGCATCGGCAGCAATCGCGTGAAGGGATTGGAGGTGACCAGCACGAAGGTCAGAAAGCCCACGCTCACGAGCCCCATCACCCCCAGCACCCGCGCCAGCATGTCCCTTGGCAGCTCACGGGAGAAGCAGCTGGCGGCGAAGCCCCAACCGGCCAGCATCAGGCTCCACAGCAACACCGAGCCCTCGTGGTTGCCCCAGACGGCGCTCGCCTTGTAGTACCAGGGCAGCAGCGAGTTGGAGTTATTGGCCACGTTGGCGACGCTGAAGTCGTCCAGCAGGTAACTGGCGGTCAGGCAGGCATAGGCGATGAGCAGGAAGCACAGCTGGCCTGCGGCCATCGGCCGGGCATAGGCCATCCACAGCGGGCGGCGGGTCGCCGCCCCGGCCAGCGGCACCAGCGCCTGTACCCCGGCCATCAGCAGCGCCAACACCAGCGCGAAGTGGCCGAGTTCGGGGATCATCTCAATCAGCATGGCAACTCCGGGTCAGTAGGCCTCGCCCTGGGCCGCCGCGGGGGCATCCTCGCCGACGGCGGAATAGTCGGCGGGCGAGTAGCCGGCGGCTTCCAGGGCCTCGGCGACCTCGCTTGGCATGTAGTTCTCGTCGTGCTTTGCGAGCACCTCGCTTGCCATCAGGTGACCCTCGCCATCGAGCCGGCCGACCACTACCACGCCCTGCCCCTCGCGAAACAGGTCGGGCAGGATGCCGCTGTAGCGCACCTCGAGGTCCTCGACGTAATCGGTAATCACGAAGACGACATCCAGGCTCTCGGCATCCCGGGCCACGCTGCCCTCCTTGACCATGCCCCCGGCCCGCAGGGTGCGATCCAGCGGCGCCTCGCCGGCGGCGACCTGCACCGGGCTGAAGAACAGGTTGATGTTGCTGCGCAGGGCATAGAGGGTCAGGCCGATCGCCACCGCGGCCAGCGACACCAGCCCCAGGATGATGAAGAGTTTCTGCTTGCGCTTAGGATGCATGGCGGTCGGTCCTCCCGGTGGCGGTATCGCGGCGCACGCGGCGCCTGAGGTCACGCAGCAGCCGGCGGCGCTCGGCGCGGGCATGCATGACGCTGCCCGCCATCGCCAGGGCCGTGACCGCCCAGGCGGCCCAGACATAGGCGCCATGGCCGCCCATGGCGAAGAAGGCATCGAGGGAGTCGAAGGCCATCAGGGGTCTCCCGCGGCGAGTTCACGCACCCAGTGCTTGCCCGCCTCGCGACGCAGGATCTCGTTGCGGGTGCGCATCAGGGTCATGGCGATGAAGAAGGCATAGAAGCCCAGCACCATCAGCAGCAACGGCCACCACATCTCGACCGGCATCGCCGGGCGCGAGGTGAGCGAGAAGGAGGCCGGCTGGTGCAGGGTGTACCACCAGTCGACGGAGTACTTGATCACCGGAATGTTGATCACCCCGACCATGGCAAGCACCGAAGCGGCCCGGGCGCCGCTGTCATGGCTGGCGAAGGCGCCCCGCAGGGCGATCACGCCCAGGTACAGGAACAAGAGGATCAGCATCGAGGTCAGGCGGGCATCCCAGATCCACCAGGTGCCCCAGGTGGGCATGCCCCACACCGACCCGGTGAAGAGCACCACGGCGGTCATCGCCGCGCCGAGTGGCGCCATCACCGCGGCCGCCATGTCGGCGACCTTGATCTTCCAGACCATGAACACCAGCGCCGCCGCCGCCATCGAGACGAAGATCGACTGCGCGAGGAAGGCCGCGGGCACATGGACGTAGATGATGCGGAAGCTGTCGCCCTGCTGATAGTCGGCCGGTGCGAACCCAAGCCCCCAGACGCTGCCCACCAGGAGCAGCCCTGCCGCCAGCGCCCAGCACCAGGGCAACAGCCGGGCGCTGAGGCCGTAGCACCACCTGGGGGAGCCAAACTTGTGAATGAACGCCCACATACGCCGAGATTCCTTAACCGTTGATACTGATCCGCAGCGAGGCGGCGATGGCGAAGGGCGCCAGCATCAGCGCCGCACAGCACAGCGCGCCGAGGATCGCCAGGTGCGGGCCCACCGGATCGCCGAGGAGCGCCGCCTGCACGGCGCCGGTACCGAAGATCAGCACCGGAATGTTCAGCGGCAGCACCAGCAGCGAAAGCAGCACCCCGCCCCGAGACAACCCCACCGTCAGGGCGGCACCGATCGCACCGATCAGGCTAAGGCTGACACTGCCCAACGCCAGCGACAACGACAATACCAGATAGCTCTCGGCCGGCAGCGCCAGCAGGAGCCCCAGCAGCGGCGCCATCAGCGACAGCGGCAACCCGGTCATCAGCCAGTGCACGCCCACCTTGCCGAGCACCAGCACCGACAGCGGCTGAGGCGCGAGCAGCAGCTGCTCGAGGCTGCCATCCTCGAAATCGGCCCGGAACAGCGCATCCAGCGACAGCAGCGTCGCCAGCAGCGCCGCCACCCACAGGAGCCCCGGGGCAATGGTCGCCAGCAGCGCCGACTCCGGCGAGATGCCCAGCGGAAACAGGGTGATCGCCAGGGCGAAGAAGGCCAGCGGATTCAGGATATCGCTGCGTCGCCGCGCGGCGAGCATCATGTCGCGCCTGAGGGTCGCTACCACTGCGACGCCCAGGCCGCCGCGGGGTTCCCCGGCCGAAGGCGCCTGGCCGTCACTCGATGACATGGGCGCCTCCTTCCCCGAGTCGGACGCGCCTCACTCGCCCGCGAGCCGCCAGCTCGTGGTGGGTCGTCAGCACCACGCTGCCGCCGTCGGCGACATGGGCGTGCAGGCGCTGCTCCAGGGCCGCCACCCCCGCCTTGTCGATGGCGGTGAAGGGCTCGTCGAGGATCCACAGCGGCCGCGGCGTGAGTTCCAGACGCGCCAACGCCACCCGGCGCTGCTGCCCCGCCGAGAGTTGCGCCACCGGCAGGTCCTCGAAGCCGATAAGGCCCACCGAGCGAAGCGCCGCGAGGCGCGCCGCCTCGCTACCCGTCTCGCCTCCCAGCGCCTGATACCAGGCGAGGTTCTCGAGCGCCGTCAGCGCGCCCTTGATCCCCGGCGCATGGCCCAGGTAGAGCAATTGCGACAGGAAGGCCTCCCGAACCCGGGACAGCGGCGCCCCGTTCCAGCAGAGCTCGCCCTCGAAGTCGCCAAGCTGTCCCGAGAGAATCTTCAGAAGCGTGGTCTTGCCGCTGCCGTTGGGCCCCTCGACGCGCACCAGCTCGCCCGGCCCGATGGCCAGCGCGAGGTCACGAAACAGCAGGCGGCCGTCGCGTTCACAGCTAAGGTTTCGCGCGTCCAGGCGAAGGCTCACGAGGGGGGCTCCCGGGGTCAATAATCCGCTCGGCACTGTACAGGGTACGGCCATCTCTCGCCAGCGCAAGGCCTTGCGTCGGCGGGTCGCACCGGCCCTGCCAGGCAAGGGATCGCGCCGCGTTGACGGGGATTCCCTTGCCAGCCTCGCAGCCCTTGCTATGATGCAGGAGCACCGCCAAGGATACTGTAAATATCAACAGTTATTGAGTTCAGCACTCGCCTCGACGCCGCGCCAAGGGAGAAGGATCATGCCGCACACCGCTCCGCATTATCTGCACCGCCTGCCCAATCTGCCCCTCGGCGATGCCTGGGAGGAGATCACGGCCAGCGACATGGTCGAGGTGGCGCTGCTCGGCAAGGTCGCCGCCGGCCTGCCCATCGAGGCCTGCCCCGACCAGGCCAGCGTGCTGATCCCGTCCCGCATGGTGCGTCGCAATACCTATGCGCTCAAGGTCTGTGGCGACTCGATGATCGACTGCAATATCTTCGACGGCGATGTGATCATCATCGAGCGCCAGGAAAGCGCCGAGAACGGCGAGACCGCGGTGGTACTGATCAACGACCAGGAGGTCACCCTGAAGAAGCTCTACATCGAGAAGTCCGGCGTCCGCCTGCAGCCCGCCAATGAGACCATGGCGCCGATCTATCTCAAGAACGACGACATCCAGGTGCTGGGCCTGGTGATGGGCGTGGTGCGCCAGCCGGTCCAGGCGGCCTGATGCGCTACCCGATTCCCGACCTGCCCCCGGGCGAGTGGCGTGAAACCGAGTTCGAGGTGGAGAAAAGCCGCTTTCTGACCTGGACCTGTCATGTGCCTGACACGGCGCGCTTCGAGGACCTGCTAGCCAAAGCCCGCGCCCGCCACCCCAACGCCAGCCACCATTGCAGCGCCTTCATCGCCGGCCCGCCCGGCGAGCAGCAGGCCATCGGCTTCTCGGACGACGGCGAGCCAGGCGGCACCGCCGGGCGCCCCATGTTCCAGGTGCTCGAGGGGGCCGGCATGGGCCAGGTCGGCTGCGTGGTGATCCGCTACTTCGGCGGCACCAAGCTGGGCACCGGCGGGCTGGCCCGTGCCTATGCCAAGGCCGTGGCGCAGGCGCTCGAGTCGCTGCCGACCCGGGATTTCACGCCGCGTACCCCGCTGCGCCTGAAGGTCGGCTTCGCCGGCGAGGCCGAGGCCCGAGCCTGGCTCGCCGGGGAGGATATCCCCGTCGAGCAGGCCGACTACGGCGCCGACGGCGTGATCCTGACCGTGGGCTGGCCCTCGGGCCGCGAGGCGGATCTCGGCGCCCTGGACAGCCGCCTCAAGGGCCGGCTCGAGCACCTGACGGACTGACGCCCCTCATGCGACGACCATCGCCGTGATCATGCGCCCCCGCCGCTGTCAGGGGGAGGATAGCCACAAAAAAAACGGCGCCCCGAGGGGCGCCGTTCTTGTTCACACCGATGGCGTGGGCATGGCGGGCTCAGCCCAGGTACTTGATCATCACGCCGGCGGCCACCGCCGAGCCGATCACCCCGGCCACGTTCGGGCCCATGGCATGCATGAGCAGGAAGTTGTGGGGGTTGTACTCCAGGCCCATCTTGTTCGACACCCGCGCCGCCATCGGTACCGCCGAGACGCCGGCCGAGCCGATCAACGGGTTGATCTCCATCTTGCTGACGCCATTGAGCAGCTTGGCCATCAGCACGCCACAGGCGGTGCCGATCGCGAAGGCGACGATGCCGAGGCTCAGGATGCCCAGGGTCTCGACCGCCAGGAAGCGATCGGCCACCAGCTTCGAACCCACCGACAGGCCGAGGAAGATGGTCACGATGTTGATCAGGGCGTTCTGGGCCGTGTCCGAGAGGCGCTCGACCACACCGCACTCGCGCATCAGGTTGCCGAAGCAGAACATGCCCAGCAGGGGGGCGGCGTCCGGCAGGAACAGCACCACCAGGATCAGCAGCACCAGCGGGAAGCAGATCTTCTCGAGCTTCGACACCGGCCGCAGCTGGGTCATCACGATCTGGCGTTCCTTCTCGCTGGTCAGCGCCCGCATGATCGGCGGCTGGATCAGCGGCACCAGCGCCATGTAGGAATACGACGCCACGGCGATGGCCCCCAGCAACTCTGGGGCCAGCAGGCTCGACACATAGATCGAGGTGGGGCCGTCGGCGCCGCCGATGATGCCGATGGCGGCGGCCTGCTTGAGGGAGAAGTCCATCCAGCCCAGCGAGGTCAGCCCCACCGCCCCGATCAGGGTGGCGAAGATGCCGAACTGGGCTGCGGCGCCCAGGAACAGGGTGCGCGGATTGGCCAGCAGGGGGCCGAAGTCGGTCATCGCGCCCACGCCCATGAAGATCACCAGCGGCGCGATGCCCGAGGCGATGGCCACGCTGTAGAAGTTATACAGCATACCGTTGGTGAAGCCGGCGTCACCGGCCACGTCCTCGGCGGCGCGGATCAGGTTCGGCGCCAGGTCGCCATGCACCGCCTCGGCGATGGCATGGCGGGTGGCCTCGACCGTGGCCGCGGGTTCCTGGCTCAGGCCCAGCGCCTCCACCATGCGCCCAAGCACCTCGGGGCTGGCCAGGTGCGCCGCCTGTTCGGCGGCGGACAGGGCGAGCCCGGCCTCGGGGATATTGGCCAGGATCCCGCCGAAGCCGATCGGCACCAGCAACAGCGGCTCGAACTTCTTGTGAATCGCCAGGTAGAGCAGCAGCAGGCCGATGACGATCATCACCGCCTGCCCGAGGCTCAGGTTATAGAGGCCCGAGCCGTACCAGAGTGTCAGTAGCTTATCCATGAATCGGCGCCCTTACAGGACGACCAGCGCATCACCCACGGATACGCTGTCGCCTTCTTTGACATTGACCGCGGAGACGGTACCGGCGCTGGCCGCGCGGACCTCGGTCTCCATCTTCATGGCCTCGAGAATGATCACCACGTCGCCCTCGGCGACCTGATCGCCCGGCTTGACGTTGACCTTGAAGATGTTGCCGGCCAGCGGCGCACTGACGGTCTCGCCGCTGGAGGGGGCCGGCGCAGACGCCGGTGCCGCGACCTGGCCGCCCTCGCCCTTGACCTGCACCTGCTCGATCTCGCCACCCTCGGCGACCTCGACCACGTACTGCTTGCCGTTGACGGTGATGGTATAGGTCTCGGGCCCCGCCGCGGCGCCCGCCTTGGCCGGCACGCCGGCCTCGGGCACCGGCTCGAAGGCCTCCGGGTTGTCGCGGTTCTTGAGGAACTTGAGCCCGATCTGCGGGAAAAGCGCATAGGTCAGCACGTCGTCGATGCGCCGTTCGCCCTCTTCCAGGCGAATGCCCTCTTCCTTGGCCTTGGCCTCGAGCTCCTGGGTCAGGCGCTCGACCTCCGGCTCCAACCGGTCGGCCGGCCGGCAGGTGATCGGTTCGCCGCCCTCCAGCACCCGCGCCTGCAGCTCCGCGTTATAGGCCGAGGGCGCGGCGCCATACTCGCCCTTGAGCAGCGCCTGGACCTCCTTGGAGATCGACTTGTAGCGCTCGCCCATCATCACGTTCATCACCGCCTGGGTGCCGACGATCTGCGAGGTCGGGGTCACCAGCGGTATGAAGCCCAGGTCCTCGCGGACCTTGGGGATCTCGCTGAGTACGTCGTCGAGCTTGTCACCGGCGCCCTGCTCCTTGAGCTGGCTTTCCATGTTGGTCAACATGCCACCGGGTACCTGGGCGACCAGGATGCGCGAGTCGATGCCCTTCAGCGAGCCCTCGAAGGCGGCGTACTTCTTGCGCACCTCGCGGAAGTAGGCGGCGATGTCCTCGAGCAACTCGAGATCCAGGCCGGTGTCCCGGTCGGTGTCCTTGAGCATCGCCACCACGGATTCGGTGGGGCTGTGCCCGTAGGTCATCGACATCGAGGAGATGGCGGTATCGACGTTGTCGATACCGGCCTCGATGGCCTTCAGAGCCGTGGCCGTGGATAGGCCGGTGGTGGCATGGCACTGCATGTGGATGGGAATCGACAGCTCCTGCTTGAGCTTCGAGACCAGTTCATAGGCGGTATAGGGCGCCAGCAGGCCGGCCATGTCCTTGATCGCCAGGGAGTCGGCCCCCATGTCGGCGATCTGCTTGGCGAGTTCGACCCAGCCATCGATGGTGTGCACCGGGCTGACGGTGTAGGAGATGGTGCCCTGGGCGTGACCTTCGTTGGCGCGCACCGCCTGGATCGCCCGCTCGAGGTTGCGCGGGTCGTTCATGGCATCGAAGACACGGAAGACATCGACGCCATTGGTGCGGGCGCGCTCGACGAACTTGTCGACCACATCATCGGCATAGTGGCGATAGCCCAGCAGGTTCTGGGCGCGCAGCAGCATCTGCTGCGGGGTGTTGGGCA
Organism: Halomonas sp. YLGW01; assembly: GCF_014840935.1. Classification (NCBI taxonomy): domain Bacteria; kingdom Pseudomonadati; phylum Pseudomonadota; class Gammaproteobacteria; order Oceanospirillales; family Halomonadaceae; genus Halomonas; species Halomonas sp. YLGW01. The sequence continues at coordinate 3,011,745 of NZ_CP062005.1, forward strand.
TCGCCTCCTTGAGGGCACGGATGCGCGCCCAGGGGTCTTCGCCCAGGTAGCGGATGCAGGCATCGAAGGTGGCCCCACCCCAGGATTCCAGCGACCAGAAACCGACCCGGTCCAGCTTCTCGGCGATCGGCAGCATGTCGTCCAGGCGCATGCGGGTGGCGAACAGGGACTGGTGCGCGTCGCGCAGCACCACGTCGGTGATGCCCAATGGGCGTCGAGTCTCACTCATAACCGTGTTGTCCTTATCTTTATGATGATTCTGTCTGTCGGGCGACGAGATCGCCCGCGAGCGGCGTGACGTGACGACCGCCCGCCTAGCGGCGGTGGCGCTGGCGATAGCGGTGCACGGCCGTGCTGATCACCACCATCAGATCCTCATCCTGACCGGCGGGCGCCGGGGCGCGCGACGCGGCCTCCGGCTGGGCCGGCGCCGGCGTGAAGCGGGCGGCCAGCTTCGACATGCCGGTGGTGGCGAAGACCAGCACCGTCAGGAAGACAAAGACGAAGCCCATCCCGAACGCCATCAGCATCAGGCCTTCCTGCATCAGCGAGTCTTGCATAATGAATTCCCCTTGCTTGGTCGCGCCCAACCACGGCTGTCCTGGGCATGCGGTTCGACTGGTACACTAACCTGCCTGAACCTCCCGATAATGCAATGACACCATGGTTGAGCAGAACGTAGTTAATTTACTACATCAAGGCCGCATCGGACTAGCGCCCATGGAGGGCGTGATCGATGCCCATACCCGCGCCCTGCTCACCGAGCAGCCCGGCTTCGACTGGACGGTGACGGAGTTCGTGCGCGTGGTCGACGTGCGCCTGCCGCCGCGGGTCTTCTACAAGCACTGCCCGGAGCTGGCTCCACCAGAGGGTCAGGCGCGGGTCATGACCCCCCACGGCATCCCGGTGCACCTGCAGCTCTTGGGCTCGGACCCGGCGGCCCTGGCCGCCAATGCGCGCCAGGCGGTGAGCCTCGGGGCGATGAGCCTGGATCTGAACTTCGGCTGCCCGGCCAAGACGGTCAATCGCCACGACGGCGGCGCCTCGCTGCTGCGTGACCCGCGCCGCCTGGAGCAGGCCGTGGCCGCGGTACACGAGGCGGTGGACGGCGCGATCCCGGTCACCGCCAAGGTGCGCCTGGGCTTCTCGGACCGGTTGCGAGCCTTGGACTGCGCACTGGCCGCCGAGCGAGGCGGCGCCGCCTCGCTGGTGGTGCATGCTCGCACCCGTGACGAGGGCTATCGCCCGCCGGCCCACTGGGAGTGGATCGGGCGCATCCGCCATGCCCTGCGCATCCCGGTGATCGCCAACGGCGATATCTGGACGCTGGAGGACTACTGGAAGGCGCGCACCCTGTCCGGCTGCCCGGATGTCATGCTGGGACGCGGCGCCCTCGCCGACCCCTTCCTTGCCCCGCGCATCCGCCACTGGCAGCGCACCAACGAGCGGCTGCCCGCCACAGATTGGCCGGTACGTGCCGAGATCCTCACCACCTATGCTGCATTGCAGCGTAGCACACTTCCCGAGCGGGTCGTGGTCTCGTTGCTCAAGCAGTGGCTGAACCAGATGCGCGCCCGGGACCCGGAAGCCGCCCGCCGCTTTCAGGTGCTGCGCCGCGAGACCCGCCTGAATCCCTTCCTGGCCGGCCTGGCCGCAGAGGACGCGTCAACGACCGCCTCCTCGCCAGACCGGCGACCGGCGGCGGCCATGGAGACCTGATCGCCGACCAGGCGCGCATCAGGCCCGCACCAACCGTCAGACTCGCGCATCAGCCCTCGAAGGCTGCGAGGAAGCGGCGATAGGCGTCCTGCGCCTCACTCAGCGCCACCGGCGCCAGGCGCACCGTCTGCCCCGGCTGGCACTGGGCGAGTCGCGCGCAGGCCAGCGGCGTCAGAGTGCCGAGCCTGGGGTAGCCACCGACGGTCTGGCGATCATTGAGCAGGGCGATGGGCTGGCCATCCGGCGGCACCTGCACGGCCCCCAGAGCGATGCCCTCGGAGATCATGCTGCCGAGCCGGCACTCGAGCCGGGGACCGGTGAGCCTGACCCCCATCCGATCCGCCCGGGCATCGACCCGCCAATCGGCGTGAAAGGCCTGAAACAGACTAGGCCCGGTGAAATCGGCGATCTGCGCCCCGGGAATCAGGCCGAGCACCGCCGGTGCCGAGTAGTCCAGGCGCTCCTGCGCCGGCACCGCCCGCTCCGCGGACGAGGACGCGGCCGCTACGGCATCCCCCTCCACCATCAGACATTCGCCCTCGGCCAGCGGCGTGCCCGCCCCGGTGTGCCCGCCGAGCCCCTCGCGTGTCACGCAGGCGAGGCTGCCCAGCGTAGGCTCGCCCCTAAAGCCACCGGGTGCGGCCAGATAGGCGCGCACGCCGGCCACGGGAGCACCGAAGGCTAGCCGCTGCCCCTTGCGCAGGGTGAACGCCTGCCAGGGCTCGAGGGGCTCGCCGTCACGGGCGGCGCTCAGGTCGGCGCCGCAGAGCGCCAGGCGCAAGTCTCGTTCGGCGACCAGGGTCAGCCCGCCAAGCGTGATCTCGAGCACGCCGGCGCCAACGGCATTACCCAGCAGGTGATTGGCCCAGGCGAAGGCATGCAGGTCGGCGGGACCGCCCTGGGTCACCCCCAGGCGGCGAACTCCGAAGCGCCCGGCGTCCTGCAGGGTGGCCAGGGGACCGGCCTTCTCCACGCGCAGGGCGCTGACGGGGGTCATCGACGATGTCTCGCTCATGAGCGTGCCTCCTGGCCTTCAGTCACCGGACGGGTATCGCCGCCCAGGCGCTCGAACTCCACCCGGTCGACGGGCCTGAAACGCACCCGATCGCCGACCTGCAGGTAGCTCTGCTCGTCTCGGTGACGATCGAAGAGGGTGATCGGCGTGCGGCCGATCAGGTTCCAGCCACCGGGGGACTGGCGCGGGTAGGCGGAGGTCTGGCGTCCGGCCACCGCCACGCTGCCGGCCGGCACCCGCTGGCGCGGCGTGTCGAGCCTGGGCATCTCGAGGCGAGGATCCAGGCTGCCCATGAAGGCGAACCCAGGCGCGAAGCCCAGCGCGAAGACCCTGTAGTCGTGCCCGGCGTGCAGCTCGATCAGAGCCTCCCGGTCGAGGCCGGTGGCGGCCATCAGGCGCGCAAGCTCCGGCCCGACGCTGTCGTCGTACCAGACCGGCACCTCCTTGATGGCGCCGGCTGCCGCCTCATCGTCCGGGCGCAGGTCGGCAAGGATGCTCGCCAGTCGCGCACGCGCCTCCCTCGCCGAGAGACGCAGGGGGTCGTAGTGCACCAGCAGGGTGGTGTAGGACGGCACCAGATCGACCAGCGCCTCGCCGAAGGCGTCTTCGCAGCGACGGCATAGCGCCATCAACCAAGGCATGTTGGCCTCGTCGATGGTGTCGAAGAGGCGCACCAGCCAGGCCTCGACGCCGGCATTCTCGAGACGCGGCAGGCTCATGAGGCGGCCTCGAGGTCATCGAGCGCCTGGCGTATCGCCTTCACGGCAGCGACCGACTCCGGGTTGTCGCCGTGGACGCAGAGGGTATCGGCCTCCAGCACCAACTCGCTGCCGTCGATGGCGGTGAGCGGCGTGCCACGGGCGATACGCCTGGCCTGATCGACGATCACCGCAGCGTCGTGATGGACCGCCCCGGGCACGCGACGACTGACCAGCCGCCCCTCGGCATCGTAGGCCCGATCGGCGAAGGCCTCGAGCCACAGGGTGACCTCGTGTTCGGCGGCCAGGGCGCGGGCCATGGCGGGATCGCGGGTCGCCATCACCATCAGCGGCAGCTCGGCATCGAAGGCCTTGAGGGCGCGCATCACGGCGGCGAGCTTGTCCGGGTCATTCATCATGTCGTGATAGAGCGCGCCATGGGGCTTCACGTAGCCCAGTCGCGCGCCCTCGGCGCGACACAGGGCGGCCAGGGCGCCGATCTGGTAGAGCACCAGGTTCTCGATCTCATCGCTTGAGCAGGCCAGGGAGCGGCGCCCGAAGCCGACCAGATCGGGATAGGCCGGGTGTGCCCCAACCGTGACATCATGGGCGGCCGCCAGGCGGACCGTGGCGCGGATGGTATCCGGGTCCGAGGCATGAAAGCCGCAGGCCACGTTGGCCAGATCGACCACCGGCATGACCTCGTGATCGAGCCCCATCTGCCAGGGGCCAAAGCTTTCTCCCATATCGGCGTTGAGCAGCAGGCGAGTCATCGGAATCCTCTCTTGTTAACTTGTTGTGGAAATAATTTATAGACACTTTATCGGCAAATTGCCAGCAAACGAACAAAAAGACCCTAGGACGCGTCCCAGGTGGTCGGTCGAGGGCAGGTAGCGAGGGCGGGGAGATCGCCAGCAGAAGGGTAGACGAGGGGCGCGCCAGCCGACACCGGGCCAGCAGGCAAAAAAATGGCACCGATCGCGAGTGCGACGGCGCCATAAACGACCAAAACCGGAATCACCAGCAAAGGGGCTGGCACTCCGGAATCGCTAGCACTGAAACGGGGGCAGGACGCGCGAACGGCGGGATGGGATCGCGACGCCAGAAACACGAAACCCGCCCTCGTGAGGACGGGTTAAAATATGGCGCGCCCGGGAGGATTCGAACCTCCGACCCTCTGATTCGTAGTCAGATACTCTATCCAGCTGAGCTACGGGCGCGTATCGGGTAGTGCTCGTGTTGGCCAGGCAAGAATATGCTATGCCTTTGCCAAGAACCGGCGGAAACATAATTCTCGCTGGTCAGGAAGATGGCGCGCCCTGGAGGATTCGAACCTCCGACCCTCTGATTCGTAGTCAGATACTCTATCCAGCTGAGCTAAGGGCGCGTGCTTACATCTTCGTTGTGCTGATGACATCACGATGACTCGCAATGTGAATGGCGGAGAGAGAGGGATTCGAACCCTCGATGAGGCTATAAACCCCATACTCCCTTAGCAGGGGAGCGCCTTCAGCCACTCGGCCACCTCTCCCTCATCAACACGGCGCGTATGTTACCGTTTCTGAAGGTGTTTGTCCAACCCTTCTGGCAACTTTTTTCGCACCTCTCGTGATCCGAATGCACAAAGCCCGCGAGGGCGGCCTCCAAATCACGATTGCTGGGCCTTGGGCATGTCGATGACTCGACTCCTGCAACCCAGCGGCAATAGCCTACCACACTCTGTCGGCGATCGCTTCCCATGCAAGCACCCTCTTTCATGCCCGCATGAGCCCTGCCCCGAAGTGCTACAGCGACGTTTCCTGCTCGCCGTCTTCCTCGGTCTTCTCGCGCTGGATGCGCTGGTAGATCTCCTCGCGATGCACCGCGACGTCCTTGGGAGCATTCACGCCAATGCGCACCTGATTCCCTTTCACGCCCAGCACAGTCACGGTGATTTCATCACCAATCATCAAGGTTTCGCCGACTCGGCGGGTCAGGATGAGCATGACCGATCTCCTTCTCAGACTTCTTGCAACGGGATACGCACGCTTGAAGCCATGCGAAGCCAGATTATGCGCGACACGCGGCCTCAAGCCAAACGCCCCTTCCTGTGCGATGCCGCTCCGTCCCGGAACGAGTCGCCGCCGAGGCGGCGACTTCCTCTACAGGGTAGCGAAAAGGATCGGCGACACCACCCGGAGATCACTCCTGCTCGATGTCGTCCTTGTCCAGGCCGAAGGCCTTGTGCAGGGCGCGCACCGCCAGCTCCATGTGCTTCTCGTCGATGACCACCGAGATCTTGATCTCGGAGGTGGAAACCATGCGGATGTTGATGTTCTCCTCGGCCAGCACGCGGAACATCTTGGAGGCGATGCCCGCATGGGAGCGCATGCCGACGCCGACCAGAGAAACCTTGGCGATGTTGTCGTCGCCGCGCAGCTCACCGCCGCCCAGATCCGGAATCACCTGATCCTTGAGGATCTTCATGGTCTGCTTGTAGTCGCCCTTGCCGACCGTGAAGGTGAAGTCGGTGTAGTCGCCGGCCGGCGCCACGTTCTGCACGATCATGTCGATCTCGATATTGGCATCGGCGATCGGCCCGAGGATCCGCGAGGCCACGCCCGGCACGTCCGGGGTATTCAGCAGGGTCAGCTTGGCTTCGTTGGCGGTGAAAGCGATACCGGAAATCAGCGGTTCTTCCATGGAATCCTCTTCGTCATCTGTGTCAGCAATGATCAGGGTGCCGTTGCCGCCGTCCTCGAAGCTCGAGAGCACACGCAGCGGCACGTTGTACTTGCCGGCAAATTCGACGGCGCGAATCTGCAGGACCTTGGAGCCCAGGCTCGCAAGCTCAAGCATCTCCTCGACGGTGATGGTCTCGAGCCGGCGCGCCTTGGAGCAGACCCGCGGGTCGGTGGTGTAGACACCATCCACGTCGGTGTAGATCTGGCACTCGTCGGCCTTCAGCGCCGCGGCCAGGGCCACGCCGGTAGTGTCGGAACCGCCTCGGCCGAGGGTGGTGATGTTGCCTTCCTCGTCGACGCCCTGGAAACCGGCCACCACGATCACCTTGCCGTCATCCAGGTCGGACTGGATATCGTCGGTCTCGATGCGCTGGATGCGCGCCTTGGTATGGGCGCTATCGGTCTGGATGCCGACCTGACCACCGGTATAGGAGGTCGCCGGCACGCCCAGCTTCTGCAGGGCCATGGCCAGCAGCGAGATGGTGACCTGCTCGCCGGTAGAGACCAGCATGTCCAGTTCGCGCGGCGTCGGCTCGTCGTTGATCTGACTGGCCAGGTCGACCAGACGGTTGGTCTCGCCACTCATCGCCGAGACCACCACCACGATCTGATGACCGTTGTCGCGGAAGCGTTTGACCTTCTCGGCCACAGCCTTGATGCGCTCGACCGAGCCCACCGAGGTGCCACCGAATTTCTGTACGTATAGCGCCATATGCGATTGCCTTGAAGTGAAAGGATGAAGGGAAAGAACGCGATTGTCGGGCGAGAAACAAGAAGGGGGTCGGGGCAACACTGCCCACGACCCCCTTGATAGTAGCTTAGCCCAGCTGCTCCTCTACCCAGACCGGCACACTGGCCAGAGCCTCGGGGAGGGCCGCGGGATCACTACCCCCGGCCTGCGCCATGTCGGCGCGACCGCCGCCCTTGCCGCCCACCTGGGCGGCGACGTGCTTGACCAGGTCGCCCGCCTTGAGGCGCCCGGTCAGATCATTGGTGACACCGGCGATCAGGCTGACCTTGCCGCTGTCGGCATCGGCCACGCCGAGCACGACCACGCCGGAGCCCAACTTCTGCTTAAGCTGATCCATCACGGTACGCAGCTCCTTGCCGGACACGCCCTCTAGCTGCTTGGCGAGCAGGCGGACACCGGCGATGTCCTGCGCCTCGCTCAGCATGTCATTGCCGGCGCTGGCGGCGAGCTTGGCCTTGAGTCGCTCGAGCTCCTTCTCGAGGCCACGATTGCGCTCGAGCAGCGACTCGACGCGGCTTTCGACCTGGTCGGGCTTGGCCTTGAGGCGCTCGCCGACCCGGGCCAGCTGCGCTTCCTGGCCCTGGAAGTAGGCCAGTGCCGCCTCGCCGGTGATGGCCTCGATCCGGCGCACGCCGGAGGCGATGCCGGTCTCGGCGACGATGTGGAAGCAGCCGATGTCGCCGCTGCGCGCTACGTGGGTGCCACCGCACAGCTCCACCGAGAAGCCATCGGCGCCGATGGTCAGCACCCGCACGTCGTCGGCGTACTTGGCCTCGAACAGGGCAGCGGCGCCCTTGGCCTTGGCCTCGTCGAGGGTCATGTTCTCGATCTGCGTGGGCGCATTGGCCAGCACCTGGGCGTTGACGATGGCTTCGACCTCGGCAAGCTCCTCGGGCGTCACCGCCTCGAGGTGGCTGAAGTCGAAGCGCAGCCGCTCGGCGCTGACCAGCGAGCCCTTCTGCTGGACGTGCTCGCCGAGCACCATCCGCAGCGCCTTGTGCAGCAGGTGAGTCGCCGAGTGGTTGCGCACCGTGGCGGCGCGCAGGCTGGCATCGACGGTCGGCGCCACATCGGCACCTACCTCGAGACTGCCCTCGACCATCACGCCCTGGTGCAGGTGATGACCGGCCTGCTTCTGGGTGTCGGTGACCTGGAAGCGGCTGCCATCTACCACGAGGTAGCCGGTATCGCCGACCTGGCCACCGGACTCGGCATAGAAGGGCGTGCGGTCGAGCACCACCACGCCCTTCTGGCCTTCCTTCAGGACCGACAGCTCGTTGCCCTCTGCATCGACCAACGCGGTGATCCTGGCCTCGTCCTCGAGGCGCTCGTAGCCGGTGAAGGCGGTCTCGCCTTCGAGCTCCAGGGTGACGCCGTAATCGGCGCCGAACTGGCTGGCCGCCCGGGCCCGCTCACGCTGCGCCTCCAGCGCCGCCTGGAAGCCGGCCTCGTCCAGCGACACGCCACGCTCACGGCAGACATCGGCGGTCAGGTCATAGGGAAAGCCATAGGTGTCATAGAGCTTGAACACCGTCTCGCCGGGCAGTACGTCACCCTCGAGCACGTCCAGCGCTTCCGTCAGCAGGCCCATGCCGTGATCCAGGGTACGCGCGAACTGCGCCTCTTCCTTGGCCAGCACGGTCTCGATCTGGGCACGGGCACGGCGCAGCTCCGGGTAGGCCTCGCCCATCTCGGCGTCCAGCGCCGCCACCAGGGTATGGAAGAAGCTGCCCTCGGCGCCGAGCTTGTGACCGTGGCGCACCGCACGACGGATGATCCGGCGCAGCACGTAACCGCGGCCCTCGTTGGAGGGCAGCACGCCGTCGACGATCAGGAAGGCGCAGGAGCGGATATGGTCGGCGATCACCCTAAGCGACGGGGTGCTGGTATCTTCGTGCCCGGTGGCCTCGGCGGCGGCCTTGAGCAGGCGCTGGAATAGATCGATCTCGTAGTTAGAGTGCACGCCCTGCAGCACGGCGGCGATGCGCTCGAGGCCCATGCCGGTATCGATGGACGGCTTGGGCAGCGGGTTCATGGTGCCCTGGGCATCGCGATCGCACTGCATGAACACCAGGTTCCAGATCTCGATGTAGCGATCGCCGTCCTCTTCCGGGCTGCCGGGAGGGCCACCCCAGACCTCGGGGCCGTGATCGAAGAAGATCTCCGAGGACGGCCCGCAGGGGCCGGTATCGCCCATCTGCCAGAAGTTGTCCTCGTCGAGCTTGGAGAAGCGCTCGGGATCGATGCCGATCTCGTCCTTCCAGATGCGCTCGGCCTCGTCATCGCTTACGTGGACGGTGACCCACAGCTTGTCCTTGGGCAGCCCCAGGCGCTCGGTCAGGAAGGTCCAGGCGAACTGGATGGCCTCGCGCTTGAAGTAGTCGCCGAAGCTGAAGTTGCCGAGCATCTCGAAGAAGGTGTGGTGCCGCGCGGTGTAGCCGACGTTGTCCAGGTCGTTGTGCTTGCCACCGGCACGCACGCAGCGCTGGGCCGAGGTGGCGCGCACGTAGGGACGCGGGTCGCGGCCCAGGAAGACGTCCTTGAAGGGCACCATGCCGGCGTTGGTGAACAGCAGGGTCGGGTCGTTGTCCGGCACCAGCGAGCTGGACGGCACGATGGAATGCCCCTGCTCCTCGAAGAAGGTCAGAAAGGCCTGTCTGATCTCTGCGCTTTTCATATCAAGTCCGTGGCGATAAGCGTGGTGACGCTGCGGGCGAGCGGCCGCCTAAGCGGACCGACACGGCGCGCCGGTGTCGTCGCAAACCTTGGAGTATAACGAGTCGGCGGGAAACTTTCAGGGGGGGAACAGGGGCTAGTCGTACTCGGGGACGTCCCAGGCATGCGCCTGGGCGTGGCGTAGCTGGTCGAAATCGAAGCCGCGGCCGGCGAGAAACCGCTCGCGCTTGGCACGCTCTCGGGAGCCTTCACCGGGACCGCTGAAGCGCCGGGCGAGGGTCTCGGCGGCGAGCGCGAACCAGTCGACCTCGGCGTCGTTGAGGGCCTCATCGACCGTCTCGCGCCCCACGCCGCGCTGATCGAGCTCGGCGCGCACCTTGCGAGGCCCCTGGCCGCGCTGGATGCGCGAGCGCACGAAGTGCTCGGCGAAGCGCGCATCCGACTGCAGACCCTGCTCGACCAGGGCGTCGAGACAGGCCGCCACCTCGGCCGGGGTGTGACCCTTGGCCGTTAGGCGACTCTCGAGTTCGTGGCGCGAGTACTCGCGCCGCGCCAGCAGGCGAATGGCATCGCCCCGGGGCGAGGACGGCTCGCCGCCCTCCCCCCGCGCGGCATGACCGGGCTTAAATGCCATGGATCAGGCCTTGTCGTCGAGCTCGTCGCTTGCCACCGCTTCGCCTTCGGCCTTGTCATCCTTGGGTTCGGCCTGAGTCAGCAGCTGGGCGCGGATCTGGCTCTCGATCTCTTCCATGATCGCCGGATTATCCTCGAGGTACTGGGCGGCATTGGCCTTGCCCTGACCGATCTTGCTGCCCTTGTAGCTGTACCAGGCGCCGGCCTTGTCGACCAGGTTGCACTGCACACCGAGATCGACCACCTCGCCGGCATGATAGATGCCCTTGCCATAGAGGATCTGGAACTCGGCCTGACGGAACGGCGGCGCCACCTTGTTCTTGACCACCTTGACGCGGGTCTCGTTGCCGGTCACCTCGTCGCCCTGCTTCACCGAACCGGTGCGGCGGATGTCCAGGCGCACGCTGGAGTAGAACTTCAGGGCGTTGCCGCCGGTGGTAGTCTCGGGGCTGCCGAACATCACGCCGATCTTCATGCGGATCTGGTTGATGAACACCACCATGCAGTTGGCGTTCTTGATGTTGCCGGTGATCTTGCGCAGCGCCTGGGACATCAGGCGCGCCTGCAGGCCCACGTGGGAGTCGCCCATCTCGCCCTCGATCTCGGCCCGCGGCGTCAACGCCGCAACCGAGTCGACGATGATCACGTCGACGCCGCCGGAGCGCACCAGCATGTCGCAGATCTCCAACGCCTGCTCGCCGTTATCCGGCTGGGAGACCAGCAGGTCATCGAGATTGACGCCCAGCTTCTCGGCGTAGCTCGGGTCGAGCGCGTGCTCGGCGTCGACGAAGGCGCAGGTCTTGCCCTGCTTCTGCGCCTGGGCGATCACCGACAGGGTCAGGGTGGTCTTGCCCGAGGACTCCGGCCCGTAGATCTCGACGACCCGGCCCAGCGGCAAGCCGCCGATGCCGAGCGCGATATCCAGGCCCAGCGAGCCGGTGGAGACCGATGGCATCACCACGCGCGGCGCGTCGCCCAGGCGCATCACGGTGCCCTTGCCGAACTGGCGATCGATCTGGGTGAGCGCCGCGTTCAATGCCTTGGAGCGATTGTCGTCCTGTGCCATGGATGGCCTCCTGGAGTCATCAAAGGGAAAACGATGGGATCTTAATACTGGATCTGGATACTGTATGACTGCACAGTATTATGGAGAAAAAAAACCGCCGCGCCTACCGCTCAGGAGACTTTTCCTGTGAAGCGTCGCTACTCTCGAGCCGCTCGATCAGCCCGGCCAGCGCCGCCCGCACCGCCTGCTCGCGCACCGCATGGCGATCGCCGTGAAAGTGCCGGCATACGGCCTCCTGAGCGGCGCCATCACCCCAGGCCAACCACACCATGCCCACCGGCTTGGCCTCGCTGCCGCCGCCGGGGCCGGCCACGCCGCTGATGGCAACGGCCAGGCTCGCACCGCTGTCGCGGCAGGCCCCGGCCACCATCGCCTCGACTACCGCGCGGCTGACCGCACCGTGCTCATCGAGGGTCGCCTCGGGGACGCCCAGCAGGCGGGTCTTGGCGGCGTTCGAGTAGGTCACGTAGCCGGCCTCGAAGTAGGCGGAGCTGCCACTGATCTCGGTGATGGCATGGGCGACCCCGCCCCCGGTGCAGGACTCGGCGGCGGTCACGGCCGCCCCGCGGGCAAGGCAGGCCTCACCGAGACGAGTGGCGAGCGCGGGCGTGTCGCAGGCCTCGAGGGCCGTGGTGATCTCCATCATCTTGCCTCCCTGGCGGCGGGCGGAGCCATGCTCCTGGAATGCCGGGACAGCGCCTGACGAGGCGCACCTGAGCGGGTAGAATATCGCCTTTTGCCGGCCCCTGACGAGTCACCCGTCGCGGCGCCACCATGTCCTCGCTACGACGTGCCGAATGACGCTCCAAGTAGCGCCCCAGTCGCGCCCCGCAACGCCAGCCAGAACCATCAAGGAAGCCCATGACCCAGGCCAGCGCCCAGCACACCCCGATGATGAGCCAGTTCCTGAAGATCAAGCGCGAGCACCCCGAGGTGCTGCTTTTTTATCGCATGGGGGACTTCTATGAGCTGTTCTTCGACGACGCCAAGCGCGCCGCCGCGCTGCTCGACATCACCCTGACCCAGCGCGGCCAATCGGCGGGCAAGCCGATCCCCATGGCCGGCGTGCCCTACCACAGCGCCGAGGGCTACCTGGCGCGCCTGGTCAAGGCCGGCGAATCGGTGGCGATCTGCGAGCAGATCGGCGACCCGGCCACCAGCAAGGGCCCGGTGGAGCGCAAGGTGGTGCGCATCGTCACCCCCGGCACCCTGTATGACGAGGCGCTGCTCGATGCCAACCGCGATAACCTGGTGCTGGCCGCGCACCCGCGAGGGGAGACCTGGGGCATGGCTTGGCTGGAGCTCTCCAGCGGGCGCTTCAGCGTGCTGGAGGTCGAGGGCGAGGCCGAACTGCTCGCCGAGGTGCAGCGCCTCGACCCGGCCGAGCTGTTGATCGCCGACGGCCAGGAGCTTCCCCCGTCGCTTGCTGAGCGCCGCGGCCTGCGTCGCCAGAGCGACTGGCTGTTCGACCTCGAGTCGGCGACGCGCACCCTGTGCGACCAGTTCGCCGTGCAGGACCTGCGCGGCTTCGGCTGCGCCCATCTCGAGGCCGCCATGACCGCCGCCGGCGTGCTGATCGACTATGCCCGGGATACCCAGCGCTCTCACCTGCCTCACGTCACCGCCATCGGCGTCGAGAACCGGGACGACGCCGTGGTCATCGATGCCGCCAGTCGGCGCAACCTGGAGATCGACACCAACCTTGGCGGCAGCGGCGACAACACCCTGGCCAGCGTGCTGGACACCACCGCTACCGCCATGGGCTCGCGACTCATGAAGCGCTGGCTGAACCGCCCGCTGCACGACCGCCCGCGGGTACTGGCCCGCCAGGCCGCGGTGGCACTGCTCGCCGACGACGAGGCCTTCCTGCCCCTGCGCGAGGATCTGAAGGCGATCGGCGATGTCGAGCGCATCCTGGCTCGCGTGGCGCTGCGCAGCGCCCGTCCCCGCGACCTTGCTCGCCTGCGCGACGCCCTCAATGCCCTACCCGGCCTCGAGGCGAGTCTGGCAGGCTTCGACGAGGGCACCGCCCTCGATGAACTCAAACGCCATATCCGCCCTTATCCCGCGCTTGCCGAGACCCTGACCCGGGCACTGGTCGAGAACCCGCCGGTGGTGATCCGCGATGGCGGCGTGATCGCCGAGGGCTTCGATGAGGAACTCGATGAGCAGCGGGGTCTGGCCGAGAACGCCGGCGACTACCTGATCCAGCTGGAGACCCGCGAGCGCGAGCGCACCGGCCTTGCCGGCCTCAAGGTCGGCTACAACCGGGTGCATGGCTACTACATCGAGATCCCCCGTGCCCAGGCCCGCGAGGCGCCGGCGGACTACATCCGCCGCCAGACCCTGAAGAACGCCGAGCGCTTCATCATCCCCGAGCTCAAGGAGTTCGAGGACAAGGCGCTGTCCGCCAAGTCCCGGGCACTGGGTCGCGAGAAGCTCCTCTATGAGTCGCTGCTCGACACCCTGGGCGCCGAGCTCGATGCCCTGCAGCAGTCCGGCCGGGCGCTGGCCAGCCTCGACGTGCTGGCGAGCTTCGCCGAGCGCGCCCTGGCCCTGGACTTCGTGCGCCCGACCCTCGCCGAGGCGCCGGGCATCAACATCCAGGGCGGACGCCACCCGGTCGTCGAGCACGTCAGCGAGGCACCCTTCGTGCCCAACGACCTGGCGCTCGACGATACCCGGCGCATGCTGGTGATCACCGGCCCCAACATGGGCGGCAAGTCGACCTACATGCGTCAGGCGGCACTGATCACCCTGCTGGCCCACACCGGCAGCTTCGTGCCCGCCGACAGCGCCGAGATCGGTCCGGTGGATCGCATCTTCACCCGTATTGGCTCCTCGGATGACCTGGCCGGCGGCCGCTCGACCTTCATGGTCGAGATGACCGAGACCGCCAACATCCTGCATAACGCCAGTGACAAAAGCCTGGTGCTGATGGACGAGATCGGCCGCGGCACCTCGACATTCGACGGCCTGTCGCTGGCCTGGGCCAGCGCCGAACACCTGACCCGCTCGCGGGCCTTCACGCTGTTCGCCACCCACTACTTCGAGATGACCGCCCTGCCCGATCAGGCGCCGGGGGTGGCCAACGTGCACCTGACCGCGGCCGAGCACAAGGACGGCATCGTCTTCATGCACCGAGTGGAAGACGGTCCGGCAAGCCAGAGTTATGGCCTTCAGGTCGCTCAGCTGGCCGGTGTGCCACAGCATGTGATCGCCCGTGCCCGCGAGAAGCTCGCCGTGCTCGAGCAGCAGGAAATCGACCAGGGCCAGCGCCAGACACCCCTGGCCGCCCCCGCGGCGGACGCCGGCGAAGCCCCGGCCGCAGCGGCGCCCGCGCCGCGTCAGGATGACCTGTTTGCCAGCACACCGCACCCGCTACTCGACGAACTGGCCGGCCTGGACATCGACGGCCTCAGCCCCCGCCAGGCCCTGGAGCTGCTCTACACTTGGCGAGAGAAAGTGTAGAGCCTTACAAGCGAAGGCCCAGGCGCCCAGGCTGGCGAGGCAGCAGACGATCAACCGTCAGCGGTGCAACTCGCCGCGACGATCGGCAGGAAAATGGCCAGAACGTGGCACAACGGGCATGAATTCATGCCGAAACGTTCTGCCTGACGGCCACCGCGATGACTTGCTGGCCTCGCAAGCCACGACTAGAATATTCGGCCATTAGAATGGCGGCTTCTAATAATCAAGCCGCTTATAACTAGACTAGGCAAACGACTCACTCAGGGACTCGGCGGGTCGCCGAGCACCTGACCGCTAACGATCGAGGAAGCCCCATGACATTCGTCGTCACCGAGAACTGCATCAAGTGCAAGTACACCGACTGCGTGGAGGTCTGCCCGGTAGACTGCTTCTACGAAGGCCCCAACTTCCTGGTCATCCACCCCGACGAGTGCATCGACTGCGCCCTGTGTGAGCCGGAATGCCCCGCCGAGGCCATCTTCTCCGAGGACGAACTGCCCGACGGCCAGCAACAGTTCATCGAGCTCAACGCCGAGCTCGCCGATGTCTGGCCAAACATCGCCGAGAAGAAGGACCCGCTGCCAGACGCCGAGGAGTGGGATGGCAAGAGCGGCAAGGCAGAGCTGCTCGAGCGCTGAACCACGTTCGAGCGTGCTAAGGCGCAGGACGCAGCAAGGATACGAAAAGGGCCGGCGAAAAATCGCCGGCCCTTTTCGATGCCCCAATGCCATGTCCGATCACTCACGCTGACAACCAGACATAAAAAAGGCGACCCGAAGGTCGCCCGCTCCTAGCCAGTCCTTGAGCATGTCCCTATGCCCGACTCCTTGGGTGACATCCCTGCCCGGAAACGACGTCCTGTCGTACCTGGCGCACCCGACTACCATCCCGTTGCATCCTGCCGGGAAAGCGTCCTGCTTTCCCACATCCCAGGCACAGTGTGGCAGTTGTAGCGGACTTCTCAAGTCGCCCTCTCCCGGACATAGGCGACTGACGTCGGGGCGGAAGAAAATAAAAACCCTTTATTTTCATAACCATAATGGCAGCCCTCATGCCTGCCCGGATGATTTATTGATCAAGATCAAGGATTTCTGGGCCAAGATGTCAGTGATCTCTTACACACAATGAGGACATGTGGCGCAGGCACGGCTCCGCCCAGGGCACCAGACACGAAAAAGGCGCCCGCAGGCGCCTTTCATTTTTGCTCTCATGCCCTTCTGGGCCGCTGGCAAACTCAGCCCTGGCCCTTGATGGCCGCAAGCCCCGGGTAGCGCACCGCCTCGCCCAGCTGCTGCTCGATCACCAGCAGGCGGTTGTACTTGGCGACCCGGTCGGAGCGGCACAGCGAGCCGGTCTTGATCTGGCCAGCCGAGGTAGCCACCGCCAGGTCGGCGATGGTGGTGTCCTCAGTCTCGCCGGAACGGTGCGAGATCACCGCGGTGAAGCCGGCATCCTGCGCCATCTTGATCGCATCCAGGGTCTCGGACAGCGAGCCGATCTGGTTGAACTTGATCAGGATGGAGTTGCCGATCTGCTCGTCGATGCCGCGCTTGAGAATCTTGGTGTTGGTGACGAACAGGTCGTCGCCGACCAGCTGCACCTTGTCGCCCAGCTTGTCGGTGAGCGCCTTCCAGCCGGCCCAGTCGGATTCGTCCATGCCATCCTCGATGGAGACGATCGGGTACTGGTCGGCAAGATCCGCCAGGTAGTCGACGAAGCCCGCCGCGTCGAAGGACTTGCCTTCGCCGGACAGGTTGTACTGACCGTCCTCGAAGAACTCGCTGGACGCGCAGTCGAGCGCCAGAGTGATGTCGCTGCCCAGCGTGTAGCCGGCGTCGGAGACGGCCTGCTTGATCACCGCCAGGGCCTCGGCGTTGGAGGCGAGGTTCGGCGCGAAGCCGCCCTCGTCACCCACCGCGGTGGACAGGCCGCGCGCGGAGAGCACCTTCTTCAGGGCGTGGAAGATCTCGGCGCCCATGCGCAGACCTTCGCGGAAGGAAGGTGCACCTACCGGCTGGATCATGAACTCCTGGATGTCGACGTTGTTGTCGGCATGCTCGCCCCCGTTGATGATGTTCATCATCGGCACCGGCATCAAGAACTTGCCCGGGGCGCCGTAGAGCTCGGCGATGTGGGCGTAGAGCTCGACACCCTTGGCGCTGGCGGCGGCCTTGGCGGCGGCCAGGGAGACGGCGAGGATGGCGTTGGCGCCGAGGCTTTCCTTGTTCTCGGTGCCGTCGAGCTCGAGCATGGCGTTGTCCAGGCCGCGCTGATCCAGGGCGTCGAGACCGGTCAGCCGCTCACGGATCGGGCCGTTGACGGCCTCCACGGCCTTCAGCACGCCCTTGCCCAGATAGCGCCCCTTGTCGCCGTCGCGCAGCTCCAGCGCCTCACGTGAACCGGTAGAGGCACCGCTCGGCGCGCAGGCCACGCCCTTGGCGCCGCTGTCCAGCACCACCTCGGCCTGCACCGTGGGATTTCCGCGGGAGTCCAGCACCTCGAGGGCGCGAATATCGACAATCTTGGTCATGATTTCGTCCTTATTATCGCTAAGCGTTGATCCAGTCGGCGTGCCTGGAGGGAGTCACGGCTCCGCTCGAAAACTGTCTATCGACCACCGTCTTGTCAAAAACCGTCGTCTATCGGGAACTGCATGCAAGAACTAATGGACGGCCCGCCAGGCCGCCCCGACCACCCTCAGGTGGCTCAGGAAATCGTCAGCGCCGGGAAGCCCTTGACCAGATCGTCCAGGGACTTGAGCTGGCCAAGGAAGGGCTCCAGCTGGTCAAGCGGCAGGGCGCAGGGGCCATCGCACTTGGCGTTATCCGGGTCCGGGTGCGCCTCGAGGAAGAGCCCGGCGAGCCCTACCGCGACCCCGGCCCGGGCCAGCTCGGCGACCTGGGCGCGACGGCCGTCGGCGCTGTCGGCGCGCCCGCCAGGACGCTGCAGGGCATGGGTGACGTCGAAGAACAGCGGATAGCCGGTCGCCTTCATGTCACCGAAGCCAAGCATGTCGACTACCAGGTTGTTGTAACCGAAACTCGAACCGCGCTCGCAGAGGATCAGGCGATCGTTGCCGGCCTCCTCGCACTTGCGCACGATGTGGCGCATCTCGTGGGGCGCCAGGAACTGCGGCTTCTTGATGTTGATCACCGCCCCGGTCTCGGCCATGGCCACCACCAGGTCGGTCTGGCGCGCCAGGAAGGCCGGCAGCTGGATGATGTCGGCGACCTCGGCGACCGGCGCGGCCTGCCAGGGCTCGTGGACGTCGGTGATCACCGGCACGCCGAAACGTTCCTTGACCTCGGCGAGGATCTCGAGCCCCTTCTCCAGACCGGGACCGCGATAGGAGTGGATCGAGCTGCGGTTGGCCTTGTCGAAGCTGGCCTTGAAGACGTAGGGCATGCCGAGCCTGCCGGTCACTTCGACATAGCGCTCGGCGACCTCCAGCGCCATCTCGCGGGACTCGAGCACGTTCATACCGCCGAACAGCGTAAGCGGCAGGGCGTTGCCGGCCTTCAGGCCGGCAACCTCGATGATCTTCTGGGGTGCGCTCATCTGTTCTCCTTAGCCCTGGGGCTGCGCCTGAGCCTGTTGCCGGGCGCGCACCTGCTTCTGCTCGAGGGCCGCCTGGACGAAGCCCGAGAACAGCGGGTGGCCGTCACGAGGCGTGGAGGTGAACTCCGGGTGGAACTGGCAGGCCACGAACCAGGGATGGTCCGGCAGCTCGACCATCTCGACCAGCGACTCGTCGACGCTCTTGCCGGAGATCACCAGGCCGGCCTTCTCGAGATCGCCGATGAACTGGTTGTTGACCTCGAAGCGGTGGCGGTGACGCTCGACGATCTCGTCGCTGCCGTAGGCCTCGCGGGCCTTGGAGCCCGGCTTGAGGTGGCAGACCTGGCCGCCGAGACGCATGGTGCCGCCGAGATCGGAGGCCTCGTCGCGCAGCTCGATCTTACCCTCGGCGTTCAGCCACTCGGTGATCAGGCCGACCACCGGGTGCTTGGTGTCGTGGGTGAACTCGGTGGAGTTGGCGTCCGCCCAGCCGGCCACATGGCGAGCGAATTCGATCACCGCGACCTGCATGCCGAGGCAGATGCCCAGATAGGGAATCTTCTGCTCACGGGCGAAGCGGGCGGTGGCGATCTTGCCTTCCACACCGCGCTCACCGAAGCCGCCGGGCACCAGAATGGCGTCCTTGCCGGCCAGCCGTTCGGGGCCGTGACGCTCGATGTCCTCGGAGTCGATGTAGTCGATGTTGACCTTGATGCGGTTCTGAATGCCGGCGTGGATCAGCGCCTCGTTCAGCGACTTGTAGGCGTCCAGCAGCTCCATGTACTTGCCGACCATGGCGATGTTGACCGACTTCAGCGGGTTGAGCTTGGCGTCCAGCACCCGCACCCACTCGTCCAGCTCGGCCTCGCCGGCCTCCAGGCGCAGCTTGTCGCAGACGATCTCGTCGAGGCCATGCTCGTGCAGCATCAGCGGGATGCGATAGATGGTATCGGCATCCTGCAGCGGCACCACCGCCCGCTCTTCGACGTTGGTGAACAGCGCGATCTTGCGACGCTCGGTCTCCTCGAGCTCGACTTCGCTGCGACAGATCAGGATGTCCGGCTGGATACCGATCGAGCGCAGCTCCTTGACGCTGTGCTGGGTCGGCTTGGTCTTGGTCTCGCCGGCCGTCTGGATGTAAGGCACCAAGGTCAGGTGCATGAAGATGGCACGGTTGGCACCGAGCTCGCTTCTGATCTGACGGATCGACTCGAGGAACGGCAGCGACTCGATGTCGCCGACGGTGCCGCCGATCTCGACCAGCGCCACGTCGAAGCCTTCACCACCCTCGTAGACGCGACGCTTGATCTCGTCGGTGATGTGCGGAATCACCTGCACGGTGCCGCCCAGGTAGTCACCGCGGCGCTCCTTGCGCAGCACGTGCTCGTAGACACGGCCGGTGGTGAAGTTGTTGCTCTGGGTCATCTTGGTACGAATGAAGCGCTCGTAGTGGCCCAGGTCCAGGTCGGTCTCGGCGCCATCCTCGGTGACGAATACTTCGCCATGCTGGAAGGGGCTCATGGTGCCCGGATCGACGTTGATGTACGGATCCAGCTTGAGCATGGTGACCTTGAGGCCACGCGCCTCGAGAATCGCCGCCAGCGAAGCGGACGCGATGCCCTTGCCGAGAGAGGACACAACGCCGCCGGTCACGAAGATATATCGTGTCATGGAGAACCTGTCGAAACGTGATCAGAAGGCGCGGCAGGAAACCGCACCAGGATGGGACGACAGAATAGCAGAGTCGCCTAGGCGGCTCAATTTCGCCCCTTGCCTAGAGATGATTGCATCAGGATCGGCAGTCGCAACTGTTCCGTCGACAGGCCGTCGCGGAGGCGCTGCCCCCCTCCCTGGGCGCTACCTCTGCCATCCATGGCGGAGGAGCCTCGCTACGCCCTGCCCCCGGTGCCGCTCGCTCCAGGTTACGCCCGCGGCATCACACTTCCAGATAGTCGAGGATGCCTTCGCCAGCCTGGCGGCCCTCATAGACCGCGGTGACCACCAGGTCGGAGCCGCGCACCATGTCGCCACCGGCAAAGACCTTGGCGTTGCTGGTCTGGAACGGATAACGGCCGTGCTCCGGCGCGGTGACCCGGCCCCGCTCGTCGGTACCGATGTTATTCGGCTCGAGCCAGTCGATGTCGGTGGGCTGGAAGCCGAAGGCGATCACCACGGCATCCGCCGGCAGCACTTCCTCGGAGCCCGGCACCACCTCGGGACGCCGGCGCCCGTTCTCGTCGGGCTCGCCCATGCGAGTGCGCACCACCTTGACGCCTTCGACCTTGTCCTCGCCGACCACCGCCACCGGCTGACGGTTGAACAGGAAGTCGACGCCCTCCTCCCGGGCATTGGCCACCTCGCGCTTGGAGCCGGGCATGTTCTCCTCGTCGCGGCGGTAGGCACAGGTCACGCTGGCCGCGCCCTGACGGATCGAGGTGCGGTTGCAGTCCATGGCGGTATCGCCACCGCCCAGCACCACCACCCGCTGCCCCTCGAAGGAGACATAGTCGACGGCCTCGGTCTCGAAGCCCAGGCAGTGATTGACGTTGCCGATCAGGAAGTCCAGCGCCTTGTGCACCCCCGGCAGGTCCTCGCCCGGGAAGCCGCCCTGCATGTACTTGTAGGTACCCATGCCGAGGAAGACGGCGTCATAGTCTTCCATCAGGTCGTCGATGGTGACATCGCGGCCGATCTCGGTATTGAGGCGGAACTCCACCCCCATCTCCTCGAAGACCGCGCGACGACGCTCCATCACGCTCTTCTCGAGCTTGAACTCCGGGATGCCGAAGGTCAGCAGGCCGCCGATCTCGGGATACTTGTCGAACACCACCGGGGTGACGCCGTTGCGCACCAGGATGTCGGCGCAGCCGAGCCCCGCCGGGCCGGCGCCGACGATCGCTACCCGCTTGTCGGTCATCGTGACCTTGGACATGTCCGGTCGCCAGCCCATGGCGAAGGCGGTATCGGTGATGTACTTCTCCACCGAGCCGATGGTCACCGCCCCGAAGCCGTCGTTGAGGGTGCAGTCACCCTCGCAGAGCCGGTCCTGCGGGCATACCCGGCCGCACACCTCGGGCAGCGAGTTGGTCTGATGCGACAGCTCGGCGGCCTTGAGGATGTTGCCCTCGGCCACCAGCTTCAGCCAGTTGGGAATATAGTTGTGGACCGGACATTTCCACTCGCAATAGGGGTTGCCGCAGCCCAGGCAGCGATCCGCCTGACTGGCGGCATCGCTTGGCTGGAAGGGCTCGTAGATCTCGGCGAACTCTCGCGCACGGGTGCGCGCCGCCTTCTTCTGCGGGTCCTGGCGACCCACGTCGATGAACTGGAAATCGTTGTGCTGAAGACGCTCTGCCATGGTCGTCTCTCCTCGAAAACTGGAAGGTCAGGACGGGGTCGGAGAACCGACCCCGCCGGGACGCGGCCCTTAAGGAAGGCCATCGGGACTCGGCTTATTCTGGTCGCCGCCGGGACTCGGCGAGCAGACTGCCCAGGCTCGCGGCCTTGGGCTTCACCAGCCAGAAGTGGCGGATGAAGTGGCCGAAGTCCTCGAGAATCGCCGCACCGCGCGCCGAGCCGGTGGTGGCGACATAGTCCTCGATGACCTCCCGCAGGTGGCGCCGGTGCGCCTCCATGGCTTCGGTGTTAATCCGGTGGATCTCCACCAGCTCGTGGTTGTACTTGTCGACGAAGGTACGGTCCTCGTCGATGACGTAGGCGAAACCGCCGGTCATGCCGGCGCCGAAGTTGACACCGGTCTCGCCAAGCACCGTGACCAGGCCGCCGGTCATGTACTCGCAGCAGTGATCACCGGCGCCCTCGATGACCGCGGTGGCGCCGGAATTGCGCACCGCGAATCGCTCGCCGGCGGTGCCAGCGGCATACAGGGTGCCGCCGGTGGCGCCATACAGGCAGGTGTTGCCGATGATCGCCGTCTGGTGACTCTCGAAGCGGCTCCCGGCCGGCGGCACGATGGTGATCGAGCCCCCGTTCATGCCCTTGCCCACGTAGTCGTTGGCATCGCCCTCGAGATGCAGATTGAGGCCGCGGGCGTTCCATACCCCGAAGCTCTGACCGG
Source organism: Halomonas sp. YLGW01 (assembly GCF_014840935.1). NCBI lineage: Bacteria > Pseudomonadati > Pseudomonadota > Gammaproteobacteria > Oceanospirillales > Halomonadaceae > Halomonas > Halomonas sp. YLGW01. The sequence goes on from NZ_CP062005.1 coordinate 3,034,133, forward strand.
CCACGCCGGTGAAGCGCGCGGTGATCGGCGCGTCCTCGAGGCCGGCCTCGCCGTAGCGCTTGGCGATGGCTCCGGAGGTCATGGCCGCCACGCTGCGATCGCAGTTAGTGATGGTGAAGTCGAACTCGCCACCGGACTTCTCGTCGATCGCTGTGCGCAGCGCCTTAAGCACCTCCTGGTTCTTGGCGCCCGGATCATGGGGCACGTTGCGGCTGACCCGGCAGAACTGCGGGGCCTCGGCCGGCACGTGGTCGTTCTCGAGCAGCGGCAACAGGTCGAGCTTGCGCTGGGCGCTGGTCTGGCCCTCGAGCACCTCAAGCAGGTCGGTGCGCCCGATCAGGTCGGTGAGCTTGCGCACCCCGAGCAGCGCCATCAGCTCACGCACTTCCTCGGCGATGAAGCGGAAGTAGTGCTTGACCATGTCCACGGTGCCGCGGAAGTGCTCGTCGCGCAGGAAGTCGTCCTGGGTGGCCACGCCGGTGGCGCAGTTGTTGAGATGGCAGATGCGCAGGTACTTGCAGCCCAGCGCGACCATCGGCGCGGTGCCGAAGCCGAAGCTCTCGGCGCCGAGAATCGCCGCCTTGACCACATCCAGCCCGGTCTTCAGGCCGCCATCGGTTTGGAGGCGGATCTTGTCGCGCAGGCCGTTGATGCGCAGTGCCTGATGGACCTCGGGCAGGCCGAGCTCCCAAGGGCTGCCGGCATGCTTGATCGAGGTCAGGGGGCTGGCCGCGGTGCCGCCGTCATAGCCGGATACGGTGATCAGGTCGGCATAGGCCTTGGCCACGCCGGTGGCGATGGTGCCGATGCCGGGCTCGGAGACCAGCTTCACCGAGACCTGGGCGTCCGGATTGACCTGCTTGAGATCGAAGATCAGCTGGGCCAGATCCTCGATGGAGTAGATGTCGTGGTGCGGCGGCGGCGAGATCAGAGTCACGCCGGGCACCGCATAGCGCAGCCGGGCGATCAGCTCGTTGACCTTGCCGCCGGGCAGCTGGCCGCCCTCGCCGGGCTTGGCGCCCTGGGCGACCTTGATCTGCAGCACCTCGGCGTTGACCAGGTAGGCCGGCGTGACGCCGAAGCGCCCCGAGGCGATCTGCTTGATCTTGGAGGAGCGGATGGTGCCGTAGCGCGCCGGGTCCTCGCCGCCCTCGCCGGAGTTGGAGCGTCCGCCGGCCTCGTTCATGGCCTGGGCCAGCGCCTCGTGAGCCTCCGGCGACAGGGCGCCGAGCGACATGCCGGCGCTGTCGAAGCGCGGAATCAGGTCCTCGATGGCCTCGACCTCCTCGAGCGGCACCGGCTCGGCGGCGGGCTTCAGGGTCAGCAGGTCGCGAATGGTGGCCACCGGACGCTCGTTGACCAGCGCCGCGAATTTCTTCCACTTTTGGTAATCGCCCTGCTGCACCGCCTCCTGCAGGGTGGTGATCACGTCGGGGTTGTAGGCGTGGTACTCCTTGCCGTGGACATACTTGACCAGGCCGCCCTGGCCGATGCCCTTGCGCGGGGTCCAGGCCCTGCGTGCCAGCAGCTCCTGCTGCAGCTGCAGCTCGCTGAAGCCGGCGCCCTCGATGCGCGAGGCCATGTGGGTGAAGCACAGGTCCATGACCTCGCTGCCAAGGCCCACCGCCTCGAACAGCTGGGCGCCACGGTAGGAGGCCAGAGTCGAGATCCCCATCTTGGAGAGAATCTTGTAGAGACCCTTCTGCAGGCCCTTGCGATAGTTCTCGCGGGCATCCGCCGGGTTGCCGGTCAGCTCGCCGGTGCGGTGCATGTCGGCCATCACCTGATAGGCGAGATACGGATAGACCGCGGTGGCACCGACGCCGAACAGCACCGCCATCTGGTGGGCGTCACGGGCATAGCCGGTCTCGACGACCAGGTTGACTCGCGGGCGCAGTGCCGCGCGCCCCAGGTGGTGATGGACGGCGCCCACGGCCAGCGCCGCCTGAATCGGCAGCTGACCCTTCTCGAGGCCGGCATCCGAGAGCACCAGGATCACCTTGCCGCTGCGGGCGGCGTCCTCGGCCTGGCGGCAGAGCGCCTGAATGGCCTGCTTGAGGCCGGTAGCCTCGGGGTCGTAGGCAAGCGACAGACGCTGGCTCGCGAAGGCCGGATCCTCCTGGCTGATCAGCGCGGTGAACTTGCGCGGCGACAACACCGGGGTGGTCAGGATCAGGCGATGGGCGTGTTCGGGCGTCGCCTCGAAGACGTTGAGCTCGGCACCGCAGATCGTCTCCAGCGACATCACGATGGCTTCGCGCAGCGGATCGATCGGCGGGTTGGTGACCTGAGCGAACTTCTGGCGGAAGTGATCGGTAAGCAGGCGCTCATGGCGTGACAGCACCGCCATGGGGGTGTCATCGCCCATGGAGCCCACCGCCTCCTGGCCGCTCTCGGCCAGCGGACGCAGCAGCTGGTCGCGCTCCTCGAAGGTGACCTGGAAGAGCTTCTGGTGCACGTTGAGCTCGTCGGCCTCCATGGGCTGGAAGCGGGCCAGCTCGGTCAGCGCCGACTCCAGGTAGCTGGCCTCGTCCTTGAGCCAGCGCCGATAGGGGTAGGCCGACTTCAGGCGGTTGTCGATGTCCTCGGTGTGCAGGATCTCCCCGGTCTGGGTATCGATGCCGAGCACCTGGCCCGGCCCGACGCGACCCTTGGCCACCACGTCCTCGGGGGCATAGTCGTAGGTACCGATCTCGGAGGCCAGAGTGATGTAGCCGTTCTTGGTGATCACCCAGCGGGCCGGACGCAGGCCGTTGCGGTCGAGCATGCAGACGGCGTGACGGCCGTCGGTCATCACCATGCCGGCGGGCCCGTCCCAGGGCTCCATGTGCATGGAGTTGTACTCATAGAAGGCGCGCAGGTCGCCGTCCATGGTCTCCACGTTCTGCCAGGCGGGCGGCACCATCATGCGGACGGCGTTGTAGATATCCATGCCCCCGGCCATCAACACCTCGAGCATGTTGTCCATGCTCGAGGAGTCGGAGCCCGAGGTGTTGACGATCTCGTCGAGTTCGGCGATCTCGGTCAGCCGCTCGTTGACGAAGTTTTCCTTGCGCGAGTTGGCCCAGCCGCGATTGGCCTCGATGGTATTGATCTCGCCGTTGTGCGCCAGCAGGCGGAACGGCTGAGCCAGCGGCCAACGCGGCGCGGTATTGGTCGAGAAGCGCTGGTGGAAGACGCAGATCGCGGTCTCGAGACGCTCATCGCCCAGATCCTGATAGAAGGTGGGCAAATCCACCGGCATCATCAGGCCCTTGTAGGACACCACCTGAGAAGACAGCGAGCAGACATAGAAGTCTGGCTCGCCGGCGAGCTTCTCCTCGGCACGGCGCCGGGCCATGAACAGGTCGACGGCCAGCTGGGCCTCGAGGCGATCGTCGCCGGCGGCGATGAAGACCTGACGGATACGCGGCAGGCAGTCCAGCGCCATGGGGCCGCACACGCTTGCGTCGATGGGAACATCGCGCCAGCCGTGCACGGTCAGGCCGCGGGCCTCGAGTTCGCCGGTCAGCACCTCGCGGGCAGCCTGCTCGCGGGTATCGTCATCGGGCAGGAAGAGGCTGCCGACGGCGAAGCGCTCACCGAGCTCGACGCCCAGTGACTCCCGGGCCACGGCCCGCATGAAGTCGGCAGGCATCTTCAGCAGCAGGCCGCAGCCGTCGCCGGTCTTGCCATCGGCGGCGATGCCGCCGCGGTGAGTCATGCAGGTCAGCGACTCGATGGCGGTCTTCAGCAGGTCATGGCTGGCCTGCCCTTCCATATGCGCAATCAGGCCGAAGCCGCAGTTGTCGCGAAATTCACCGGGCTGGTGGAGACCTTGTCTCATGGGCGCGCCTCGTCAATATCAGTGGTCTTGTGTCCAGATGGCATCCGCGATATCGTTATTGGTTTTTCTTTATTCATGATTCGCCAATAAGTGCCAATTTCTGGCGCCAAAAAAGGCTAACCAGCATAGCCACCCCCCTCTCCCGGCGCAATTCCCTGCCCGCCACGCCATAGAAAAATCGCCGAAAATCGGCATCTTAGCGAACCATTCAATAAAAAAAACCTGACAGGTCAACCACTTGGACAGGCGCGACGCGGCCGTGTCGCAAAATTAGACTTTAGTCGCAAAAGACCGCCTCAGGCCATGCCAATCCTGCATAAGGCATGCTAATCCCTTTCCCTTTGTCGACATTGCAGGCCGCCATCGGACTCACCCTATCCCGCACCTGCTGGCCTCGTCGCAACGCCCGACCACAAAAAAGGCGCCCGTAAAACACGGACGCCTGATCAGCAACGTGGCCTCAGCCCTTTTCCTTAGCGACGAGGAAAGCCCGCCAGCAGCCCCTCGAGCATCTCGGGCGGGGTCGTATCATGCAGGCAAGCCTCGCCAAGCCCACGCAGCAACACCAGGCGAAGCCGGGCGTCGATGTTCTTCTTGTCCAGGCGCATCACCGCAAGGAAATCCTCCACGCCCATGTCGGCCGGGGCCGCCGGCGGCAGGCCGGCGTGGGAAATCACCGCCGCCACCCGGGCCACCTCGGCCTCGGAAAGCCAGCCCAGTCGCTGCGAGAGCTCGGCCGCCATCAGCATGCCGGTCCCCACCGCCTCCCCGTGCAGCCAGGCACCATAGCCCTGATGCGCCTCGATGGCATGACCGAAGGTGTGCCCCAGGTTCAGGAGTGCGCGTGCGCCCTGCTCGGTCTCGTCGGCGGCCACCACCTCGGCCTTGATGGCACAGCTGCGATAGATCGCCTCGCGCAGTGTCTCTCCGTCCAGGCCTCGCAGCGCCTCCATCTGCGCCTCGAGCCAGGCAAGGAAGTCGAGATCGCGAATCAGGCCGTACTTGATCACCTCCGCGAGCCCCGCCGAAAGCTCCCGGGACGGCAGGGTGGCCAGGGTATCGGTATCGATCAGCACCGCCTTGGGCTGCCAGAAGGCACCAATCATGTTCTTGCCGCGAGGGTGATTGACCCCGGTCTTGCCGCCCACCGAGGAGTCGACCTGGGACAGCAGCGTCGTCGGCACCTGAATGAAGGCAACCCCGCGCTGATAGCAGGCCGCGGCATAGCCGGTCATGTCACCGATCACCCCGCCGCCCAGCGCGATCAGGGTGCAGCGACGGTTGAAGCCGGCGGCCAGCAGGGCATCCCAGATCCTTGATACGGACTCCAGGGTCTTGGTGTGCTCGCCGTCGGGCAGCACCACCTCGCGCACCTCAAGATCCTCGGGCAGGCCTCGTTTGAAGGCGGCGAGATAGAGCGGAGCGACCGTCTCGTTGGTGACGATCATTACCTGACGGCCGGCCAGATATGGGGCAATGGTATCGGGGCGACCTAGCAGGCCAGGACCGATATGGATCGGATAACTGCGCTCGTCGAGCGCCACGCTTAAGGTGCGAATAGCGTCGGATCGGGACATGACAAAGACTCGGTTAAGAGGGGCAGCAAGGGCGCCGTCAGGCCTTGCAGGACAGCAACGGATCGAGCTGGCGACTCACGCGACGCACGATCTCGCCAACCACCGCCTTGGGGCCACGGCGGTCGGTGCGCACCACTAGATCGGCGGTCGCCCGGTACAGCGGGTCACGACGGGTGAACAGGGTGCGCAGCACCTCCTCCCGGTCGTCACGCTGCAAGAGCGGACGGTTGCGATCCCGGGCGGTGCGCTTCAACTGCTGCTCGACCGTGGTGTAGAGATAGATCACCGTGCCGCGCTCGCGCAGCGCGCGGCGATTGGCTTCGCGCATCACCGCGCCACCTCCGGTGGCCATGACCACCCCGGCGCGCCGAGTCAGCTCGCCGATCACCTGCTGCTCACGCTCGCGAAAGCCCGCCTCACCCTCGACATCGAAGATCCAGGGAATGTCGGCGCCGCAGCGGCCCTGGATCTCGTGGTCACTGTCGAAGAACTCACGGCGCAACTCGGCCGCCAGCAGGCGGCCGATGGTGCTTTTTCCGGCCCCCATGGGGCCGATCAGAAAGAGATTGGGAAGTTCGTCCTGCATCAGCGAAGGGCCAGCCTGTCCTCGAGAATCCTGGGGGTGATGAATACCAGCAACTCTACCTTCTCGTTCTCTTCTTGGGTATAGCGGAATAGCTGGCCGAGCACCGGCAGGTCACCGAGGAAGGGCGTCTTGGATAGGCTGCGCAACTCCTCGGTGGTGAGGATACCGCCCAATACCACCGTCTCGCCGTTGTCCACCAGCACCTGGGTCTCGATCTGATTGGTGTCGATGGCCGGCGCACCGGCAATGGTCAGGTCAGAGACGGTATCGTTGTTGATGGCAAGATCCATGATCACCCGGTTATCTGGGGTGATCTGCGGCGTGACCTCCAGCGACAGCACGGCCTCCTTGAATTCCGTGTTGGTGGCCCCGCTCGAGGTCGCCTCCTGATAGGGAATCTCCTGGCCCTGCTTGATGATAGCGGTGCGCTGGTTGGCGGTGATGACCCGCGGCTGGGAGATGGTCTGGCTCTTGCTTTCGGTCTCCAGGGCGCTGAGCTCGAGATCGAGCAGCACATCGCCGGACAGATAGCCGAAGGAGAACCCCGTGGACTGCGTCCCAGATGCCCCCAAGTCGACCGACAGCCCACCATCGGCGGCAGTACCGCTAGCGGCACCGCTGACATCGATCCGACCATCGCTTTCGCTACCAGAGAGCCCCCAGTTGACGCCTAGCTCCTGGGTGACCCCGTCTCGGGCGATGACGATGCGAGCCTCGATCTGCACCTGGCGCACAGCGACATCCAGCCGCTCGACGGTGCGCAGGATCTGGCGGATCTGCTCGGCGGTATCCTGGATCAGCAGGGTGTTGGTGCGCACATCCACGCTGACCCGGCCGCGCTCGGTGAGCAGGCCGAAGCCCTCGCCGCCGCGCAGCAGCTGCGCCAGATCGGCGGCCTTGGCGTACTTGACCTCTACGTACTCGGTGGTGAGCGGCGCCAACACCTGCATCTGCTCGCGGGCCTCGATCTCCTGGCGCTCGATATTGGCCAGCTCGCTGGCCGGCGCCACCACGATGACATTGCCCTCCCGGCGACTGGCCAGGCCGTGGCTCTGAAGCACCAGCTGCAGGGCCTGATCCCAAGGCACCTCCTCCAGGTTCAGGGTCACCCGACCGCTGACACTATCACTGGCCACCAGGTTGAGCCCGCTGACCTCGGAGATGATCGCCAGCACCGCCCGCACCTCGATGTCCTGGAAGTTCAGGCTGATGCGCTCCCCCTCGAAGCTCGTCCGCTCGGTCTCGCGCACTTCCTGCTGCTCGAGTGCCACCGGCCGCGCCTCGACGACCAGCTGACGCCCCTGGAGCGTCGAGAACATGGCGTACTCGCCTTCGGTGGCGATCTCCAGGCGCACCCCGTTGGCGACCCGTTGCGGCACGATGCGCGTGATCGGTGTGCCGAAATCGGTGACGTCGAGCACCTGATCCTGCCCCTCGGGCAACACGACATCGGAAAGCTCGGCGATGATATCGGTGCCGGCCTCGCGCACCCGGGAACTCACTCCCGAGCGGTCGAAGTTCACCACCAGCCGGCCACCGCCGCCCCCGCTGCGCTGGAAATCGAAGCCCGCGATCCGTGGCTCGCCGCCTGCCTCTGGCGAGGCGGCGGTCGCCGTGGACGTGGCTCGGGTGGCGGGTGCCGCCGTGCTCGCTGGCGTGGAGCCCCCTCCGATCACCAGCTCCAGGCGATTCCCCACCTGGCGCGTGCGATAGCTCAGCGGCGAGGCGAGGTCGAACACCAGACGCGTGCGCGAACCGGCCTCCAGCGTGATGAGTCGCTCGACCCCGGCGAGGCCGATCTCGCGACGGCGCTCGGCCAGGCCATTGGCGGTCTCGACCAGATCGATGCTCAGCCGCGGCGGCTCATCGAGCCGATAACCGCGCACCTCGGGCACCTCACCCTCGAAGCGCATCTCGACCTCGACCTCCCCCTCACTGCCCTGCCGCACCTCGAGCCCGGCCAGCGTCGACGCCGCCAGGGCCGCAGTGGGGTTGGCCAAAGCCAGCACCAACAGCGTACGCATCATGATCTGCATCGTCGTATCCCTTCCCTGCCTGCGTGGCACGGCCTAAATCCTCAGCCGGCCTGTTTCGTTGTTTCGTCGTCGAGGGTCAGCTGCCGAGTGCGCTCGACCCAGCCACCCCGACCGTTGTTGACCACCTCGACCATCTGCACGGAGCGCGCGGTGATGCCGATGATGCGGCCATAGTCAGTGCCCAATCGATCGCCACTGGTGAGGCGATGCACCTCGCCACCGGGCGCTCGCACCAACGCAGAGGGCCGATTGGCAACATTCAACGTGCCGACCAGCTCGAGTTGCTCGAGGGGATAGGCCTCCAGGGGCTCGCGCGGACGATCCAGATCCGGCGCCAGGTCCGCAGAGCCTTCCGGCACCTGCTCCGGGGCCGGCAGGCTTGACCGGAAGGGACTACGCCGATCCGCCTGATCGTAGGCGATGGGGTTGTAGTCCGGCACCACGGGCAAGGGCGCCAGCTCCACTTGACCCGGCGAGGCCCTGAACTCATCCAGCTTGCGCTCCAACTCCTCAAGCTCAGGCTCGACACAGCCCCCCAACACCAGGGCACCGAGCCCCAGCAGCATCGCCACACCACGTCTATTGGTCATCGCGTGCTCCCTCCCTGACCCTGTGGTGCCGCCTTCTCCACGTCGCTGTAAGTGCGTGCCAGCATCGACAACTGAAGCTCTCCGGCATTGCCGGCCGGCGCCAGGGTGAAGTCATGCTGGGTCACGATACGCGGCAAGGCTGCCACGGCGGCCAGAAATGAGGCGATGCGGTGATAGTCTCCCCGCACCCGAATATCGAAGGGGCGCTCGGTATAATGTTCCTGGTTGATCGGTGCGCGCAGGCGGATCGCATCGATGGCCAGCTGGTTATCCAGTGCCGCCTTGCTGATGTCATCGACCAGGGAGGGAATCTCGGCCCCGTCGGGCAACAGCTTCAAGAGGCCTTCGAGACGACTCTCCAGTGCCTCCGCCTGATCGATCAATGGCGGCAGCCGCGCCGCACCGGCGGCCTTGCTTCGGTAGTCACGCAGCAAGGTCTGCTCCTGCTGGCGCGCCTCCTCGAGCGACTCGAGCTTGGGCGCGGCGAGATACCAGTTCATGCCGGCAAAGGCCAAGCCCAGCGCCAGCAGGAAACAACCGAACTGCAGGGACCAGGGCCAGCCGCCTGCTTCCTTGATATCGAGCTCTCGCCAATCGAGCTCCCGCAGACGCCGCCATTCGGCCGATAAATTCATGGCGAGGCCTCCTCTTGCTCGTCCTCTGGTGGCTCGTCGGGCAGGTGCTGCGCCACGCTGAGCGCGAAGCGACGCTGGTCCTGCTCGGTGCCCTCGACCTCGGAAAGCACAGGCACGCCGAACACCGCGGAGGCCTCCAGGGCCCGCAGCTGGTCCGATACCTGGTAATTGTCCTCGGCCCGCCCGCCCAGGCGCAGCTGCCCTGCCTGGCGCGTCAGCTGGGTATACTGAACGCCCTCCTGAAGGCGTCTCGCCAGCTCGTTGAAGACATATACGGTCTGTGGCCGTCCCTGCTGCAGCTCGGTGAAGACCTCGATCTTGGCCAGCAGGGCGTCACGCGACTCCTCATACTCGCTGATGGTCCGGATATCCCGCTCGAGCTTCGACAGGGCGGTGCGGATATGATCGTTGCGCTGTTGCTGCACGGCCAGCTGATGATCGTAGTAGAAGGTCATCGCATACCCCGCACCCAGACCCAGCACTGCCATAAGGCCCAGCGCCATATTGAAGCGCTTGCCACGCTGCTCACGCTGCTCCTGTCGCCAAGGCAGAAGATTGATCTCGATGCCCATCAGCGCCCCCTCATAGCCAGGCCACAGGCCATCAGCATGGCCGGCGCATCGTTAGCCAGGGTCTGGGCGTTGATGCGCGGGTTGACCTGCATGCGACCGAACGGGTTGGCGTTCAGAACCTCCATACCCGTCTCCTCGACAAGCCGCTCCTTGAGCCCCGGTACCACGCTGGAACCGCCTGCCAGCACCAGGCGGCTCACCTTTTCCTTGCGACCCGCGGTGTAGTAAAGCTGCAGGGAGCGTCCGATCTGCTGCACCAGGGTCTCGACGAAGGGCATCAGGATGCTGGTCGGATAGTCGCCTGGCAGGCCACCGCGCTTCTTGGCCAGGCCCGCTTCCTCGAGACTGAGCCCATAGCGGCTGGCGATCTCGTCGGTCAGGCGACGTCCGCCGAACACGGTATCGCGACTGTAGACGATGCGACCGCCCCTGAGCACATGGAAGGCATTCATGTTGGCCCCGATGTCGACCAGCGCCATGCATTCCTCCTCCTCGCCGGGAGGCATCTGCTGACGCAACTCGTCGAAGGCCCGCTCCATGGCGAAGGTCTCGACGTCGACCGCGGCGGGCGTCAGATCGGCCTGGCGCAGCGTCTCGGTGAGCTGCAGGATATCCTGATTGCGACAGGCCACCAGCAGCACATCCTGCTGATCGCCATAGCGCTCGTTCAGCCCCAGGCGCTGGAAGTCGAAGGCCACCTCGCTGAACGGAAAGGGAATATGCTTGTCGGATTCGAGCTCGATGCGCGCCTCGATCTCATCGTCGTTGAGCGAGGCCGGCAGGATCAATGTCTTGGTGATGGCGGCACCGGCCGGCACGGCGACACAGGCCTCGCGAGTGCCAGGCTGCGCCTGAGCGACCGCACGCTGCAGAGCCTCGGCGACCTCGCCAATGTCGCGAATGCGTCGCTCGACTACCGCGCCCTCGCGAAGCGGCCGCACGGCATAACTCTCCACCCGCCGCTGGCCGCGGACACGCTTGAGCTCGATAAGTTTGACGGTCGCCGAGGTGATATCCACCCCGATCACCCCCTTGCCGGAATGCCTGAGTCTTCTCAAGACCTCACCCCCAAATCGAGCCTATCGCTATCATGCCAATGCATCAGTAGACGACTCTTCCCTTTGGCTTAACTTCCCCATACGAGTCAGATTACATGATAACTCCAATCCTCACACTGTAACGGCCCCGCAGGGGCTTCAACGCTGGTGACCCGACGCTCGGGTTCCTATAATACGGCCCTTCAGGAAGTCTCTATCGGCACCATCGTCCAGCCACCGTTCATCATGAGCACTACATTTTAATGAAGCCATTCAAAACGTTAGCCATATCGGCGATCTGGATCACGCTATCCCTGAGCGCCGCCGGCGTCCTGGCGGTGGCAGGTGCCGCCCTGTATTTCGCTCCGGGCCTTCCCGACGTACGCCAGCTGCAGGACTTCGAACTGCAGACGCCGCTGCGCATCTATACCCGCGATGACAAGCTGATCGGCGAATTCGGCGAGGAACGTCGCCTGCCGGTGAGCTTTGACGAGATTCCGAAGGACATGATCGATGCCTTGCTCTCCGCCGAGGATGCCGGCTTCTTCGAGCACCCCGGCGTCGACCCCAAGGGGCTCGCCCGGGCCGCCACCGAACTCGTCGCCAGCGGCGGCGACATCCAGTCCGGCGGCAGCACCATCACCATGCAGGTGGCGCGCAACTACCTGCTGACCCTGGATCGAACCTTCACCCGCAAGATCCGCGAGATCCTGCTGGCCCTGCAGATGGAACAGGTGCTGAGCAAGGAAGAGATTCTCACCCTCTACGTCAACAAGATCTTCCTCGGCCACCGCTCCTACGGCATCGGCGCCGCCGCCGAGACCTACTATGGCAAGCCGCTGCCCGAGCTTGACCTGGCTCAGACCGCGATGATCGCCGGCCTGCCCAAGGCACCCTCGAGCTTCAATCCGCTGGCCAACCCGGAGCGCTCGCTGATCCGGCGCAACTGGATCCTCTACCGGATGCGCGAGCTGGGCCACATCGATGCCGAGCGCTACGAGGAAGCCGTGCAGGCGCCGATCACCGCCCGCCGTTTCGCGACCCAGCTCGAGGTCGACGCCGATTATGTCGCGGAGATGGCTCGTCAATTCGTCGTAGAACGCTATGACGATGCCTATACCGGCGGCTACCGGGTGACCACCACGCTCGACAGCCGGCTGCAGCCCCTCGCTCGCCAGGCACTGACGCAGGGCCTGATCGAATACGATACCCGCCACGGCTGGCGTGGCGCCGAGGAGACCGACATTCCGGCAAGCCTGGTCGAGGCCCAGGAGCGCACCCAGCGCAGCGGCCTCGAGGAGGAGCTGGCCGAGTCCGAGGTGCGCGAGACGGCGCGCCAGGCGGCCCAGCGCAGCCAGGCTCAGGTCAGCGGCATCGACGGGGACGTCAGCAACTGGCTGCGGGTGCTCGAGCGCACTCCGGCCTATGGCCCCCTGGAACCGGCCATCGTGGTCGAGAGCGAGGACCGGGAGATGCGGGTCATGAACCGCGACGGCGAGCTCATCACCCTGCCCTGGAGCGGCCTCGAGTGGGCGGACCCCTACCTGAGCCCCTATAGCCGTGGCCAGCCGCCGAACGCGGCCGGCGACATCGCCAGCCGCGGCTCGCTGGTGCGCATTCTGAAGCGTGACGACGGCAGCTGGCGGCTGTCTCAGCGCCCCGCCGCCGAGGGCTCGATCATCGTCCAGGACCCCGATAGCGGCGCCGTGCTGGCCCTGCAGGGCGGCTTCAGCTTCGCCGCCAGCAAGTTCAACCGCGCCACCCAGGCCAAGCGCCAGCCGGGCTCGACCTTCAAGCCGTTCATCTATCTGGCCGCCCTTCAGGAGGGCGACATGACCCCGGCCACGGTGATCAACGACGCGCCGGTGGTGATGAAGTCCAACGAGGGCCTGTGGCGGCCGGCCAACTCCGGGGGCGAATTCCGCGGCCCCACCCGGCTACGCGAGGCACTGGCCCAGTCACGCAACCTGGTCACCATCCGCATCCTGCGCACCATGGGGCTCGAGCGCACCATCGACTTCCTGACCGGCTTCGGCTTCGCCAAGGACCAGCTGCCCAACGGCCTGTCACTGGCGCTGGGCAGCGCCAGCCTGACCCCCATGTCAATGACCAACGCCTACTCGACGCTGGCCAATGGCGGTTTCCAGGTCTCGCCTTGGTTCATCCAGGAGGTCGCCCGGGACGGCGAGGTAATCGAACGAGCCGAACCGGCCCTGGCCTGCCGCGCCTGCGCACCGGACGCCGAACGAGTGGAGCGAGACGGCGAGACATATCCGCTGGCCCAGCGGGTCGCCGAAGAGACCTCGATCTACCTGCTGCGCAGCATGCTGCGCGACGTCATCGAGCACGGCACCGGCCGCCGCGCCCTGTCGCTCAATCGCGGCGACATCGTCGGCAAGACCGGCACCACCAACGACCGTCGCGACGCCTGGTTCGCCGGCTTCAACGACGAACTGGTGACCACGGTCTGGGTCGGCAAGGACGACTACGACACCATCGGCGAGTACGGCGGCCAGGCGGCCCTGCCGATCTGGATGGACTTCATGGGCAAGGCGCTAGACGGCCATGCCGAGGCGCAGCCCTCGCGCCCCGAGGATATCGTGACCGCGCGCATCGACCCGGCCACCGGCCAGCGGCTGCGCGACGGACAACCCGGCGGCATCGACGAGCTGTTCGTGGCCGGCCAGCTGCCGAGCCTAGCCCCGCGCAGCATCGACCGGGAGCTCGAGTCCCAGAGCGGTTCCCAGGGCACCGGCTCATTCGACGCCATCTTCTGATCTCTAGCGACCCGGGGCGTCCTGCCCCGGGCATCGAGCGCCATGATGCTGTATCCCGCTACCGACGACCCACCGGGCATCGCCGCCCCGGCCCCGTCGCGCATCGCACCGCGCGCCCTCCAGTCAATGTCGTGTTCGACGGCGCGCCGCCCGACCCGCCTGGTGGGCCAGGTTCTGCTGGCGGGCCTGCTGGGCGCCGCCACCGCGGCACAGGCCTACCCCTTCTATGCACCACCCAAGGCCAAACCGGACGCGCCGACCTTCAGTGGCGACACCGAACTGGGCTATACCCGACTGAGCGGCAACACCAACAGCCAGACGCTGATCGCCAAGACGCGCCTGACCTGGTTGACCGGCGACTGGCTGCACACCCTGCGCCTGGAAGCGCGCACCGTGAGCGAGGACGAGGAGACCGAGGACGAGCGCTACCTGGCCTCCTGGCGCGAGCGCTACGACCTGAGCGGCCCCCACTACCTGTTCGGCTTCATGCGCTGGGAGCGGGAACGAGACAGTGGCTATGAGCGCCAGCTCACCGCCATCGGCGGCTATGGGCGCCAGCTGCTCGACGGCAAGCGCCAGGCACTCTCCCTGGAAGCCGGCCCCGGCTATCGCGACGACCGTCTCGAGGACCGGCCCGGTCAGCAACTGCCGGTGGCCTACGGCGCCATGGACTATCGCTTCACGCTATCGGACACCGGTCACTTCCAGCAGCAGATCTCGGTGGAAACTACCAGCGAGAACAGCACCCTCCGCTCGCTGAGCGCCATCACCAGCAAGCTCACCTCACGCCTGGCCCTACGCCTGTCCCACGAGATCAAGCATAACTCGCAGCCGCCGGACAGTGCCGATGCCCGCACCGACACCACTACCAGCGCCTCGCTGCAGCTGAGCTGGTAGTCCGCTTCGCCCCTTTGGCGCGCTGTTGCGCATCGCCTCCTCCAAAACGCGACACGCCGGCCCAAGGGCCGGCGTGTCGTTAGCGGGACGGGGCTCGGGGATCAGCCGCCGTAGACATCTTCCACACTGGTCAGCGGGTAGTGTGCCGGGTAGGGCTTGCGCGCCACGCCGGTATCTACTGCGGCCTGAGCCACCGCCGCGGAGACGCGATCCAGCAGGCGCGAATCCATCGGCGTGGGAATGATATAGCCGCGGCCGAACTCCAGATGCTCGATGTCGTAGGCGCGGAGCACTTCCTCGGTCACCGGCTCACGAGCCAGGTCCTTGAGCGCATGAACCGCTGCCACCTTCATCTCCTCGTTGATGCCGGTGGCCCGCACGTCCAGGGCCCCGCGGAAGATGAACGGGAAGCCCAGCACGTTGTTGACCTGGTTCGGGAAGTCCGAGCGACCGGTGGCGACGATCACATCCTCGCGGGCGGCCATGGCATCGCGGGGATGAATCTCCGGGTCGGGGTTGGAGCAGGCGAAGACCACCGGATCGGCGGCCATGGTCTTGAGCTGCTCAGGCGTGAGCAGGTTGGGGCCGGACAGGCCGACGAAGGCATCGGCGCCCTCGATGGCATCGTCCAGGGTGCGCCGCTCGGTCTCGGTGGCGAACATCGCCTTGTACTGGTTGAGATCCTCGCGACCGCTGTGGATCACGCCCTTGCGGTCGAGCATGAAGATGTTCTCGGCCCGCGCGCCGCAGGCCACCAGCAGCTTCATGCAGGCGATGGCCGCTGCTCCGGCGCCCAGACAAACGATGCGGGCGCTGTCCAGCGACTTGCCAGCAATGTCGAGCGCGTTGAGCATGCCGGCGGCGGTGACGATGGCGGTGCCGTGCTGATCATCATGGAAGACCGGGATGCTGCAACGCTCGACCAGCGCCCGCTCGATCTCGAAGCACTCGGGTGCCTTGATGTCTTCGAGGTTGATGCCGCCCCAGGTGTTGGCGATACGGGCCACGGTATCGATAAAGGCCTGCGGGCTCTCGGCATCGACCTCGATATCCACCGAATTGATGCCGGCAAACTTCTTGAACAACACACCTTTGCCTTCCATCACCGGCTTGCTGGCCAGCGGCCCCAGATCACCGAGACCGAGGATCGCCGAGCCATCGGAGACCACCGCCACCAGGTTGCCCTTGCCGGTATAGAGGTAGGCGTTCTCCGGGTCCTTGGCAATTTCCCGGCAGGGCTCCGCGACGCCCGGGCTGTAGGCCAGCGCCAGGTGCTTCGCCGAGGTCGTCGGCTTGGTCAGCTCGATGGACAGCTTGCCGGGAATCGGGTGGGCGTGATAATCCAGTGCCGCTTGCTTCGGATCAGTCATTTCGTATCCAGTGAGTCACGATGAGGTGGCGCAAGAATATAGAAAAACCCCCGCCCTCAC
The DNA here is from genome assembly GCF_014840935.1 of Halomonas sp. YLGW01. Lineage (NCBI taxonomy): Bacteria > Pseudomonadati > Pseudomonadota > Gammaproteobacteria > Oceanospirillales > Halomonadaceae > Halomonas > Halomonas sp. YLGW01. The sequence continues at coordinate 3,050,096 of NZ_CP062005.1, forward strand.
AACGCGATCCAAGTTCACCACATTGTCGACATTTCATCGCGTATTCACGCGTTTTGCCATCCATTTGCTGAAGTTTATGCCTGAGGCTTCGTCCATAATGCACAGCTTATCCTGTCCCACCTTCGACGACCGCCCACAATAAAGCCCGCCGCGGGAAATCCCGGGCGGGCTCTTGTCCGATCGGCGCCCGAACGGGCGCCAACAGGCAGCGTCGGCGCTTAGCCGCGCTTGACGGCGGCACCGAAACGCTTGTTGAAGCGCTCGACGCGGCCACCGGTGGTCGCCTGCTTCTGCTTACCGGTGTAGAACGGGTGGCACTGGGAGCAGACGTCCAGGTAGAACTCCTGGTTCGCTGTGGAGCCCACTTCGAAGGTCGCGCCGCAGCTGCAAGTGGCGGAAACCTTCTTGTAATCGGGATGGATACCTTGTTTCATCTTGAAGCCTCATTGAGCGGTATGCCGCCACCTGATCCACTGCCAGGCACCGCATACGGGTGATGATCGCCCGCGGCCAGATGGCCACGTCAACGAACCGGAATCCGCCGGCCGTCATTCCCCTTGATCACCGATGCATCGGCGGTCAAGCGATGGAGAGAGGCCGCGGAGGGCGGTGATTCTAGCAGACCCGATCTCGGAGGCCAATTGTCCGCCAGTGCTTCGCCGCCCCCCGACACACCCCGTGTGCTGGGGGTGGCCGTTCCCACCCCCCTGCGCCGCCTGTTCGACTACCTGCCGGGTGCCGAGGCGCCTCCCGGCGGCTGGCGCCCCGGCCTGCGCGTTCGGGTCGCCCTGGGGCGCCGCTCGGTGGTGGGCGTCATCATCGAATGCCGAGCCAGCAGCGAGGTGGCCCTCGAGCGCCTCAAGCCCGTCGAGGCCTGCCTGGACGACCGCCCGCTGCCCGCCGACTGGCTGTGGCTTACGCGCTTCACCGCCCGCTACTATCAGCATCCCCTCGGTGACACCCTCAGCCAGGCGCTCCCAGTCCTGCTACGCCAGGGGCGGCCGCTGGAGGCACGCACCCTGGAGCGCTGGCGGCTCAGCGAGCGCGGCCAGGCGACTCAGGCCGCGGCACTTGGCCGCGCACGGCGCCAGGCCGAGCTACTGGAACTTCTGCGCCAGCACCCGCGAGGGCTTCCCACCGCCGCCGTGACCGCCCAGCAGTTCAGCCGCCCCCAGCTCACGGCGCTGCGCGACAAGGGGCTCGTCGAATGCCTCGAGGAGCCTCGACTGGCCAGCGAGCCGACGCGCCCGGCGACGCTGCTCGCCGAGCCGGCCCTCAACCTCAACCGCGAGCAGGCCGCGGCCCTCTCGACCCTGCATGACGGCCTCGAGCGCTACCACCCCTGCCTCTTGCATGGCGTCACCGGCAGCGGCAAGACCGAGGTCTATCTGCAGCTGATCGAGGCGGTGATCCAGCGCGGTCGCCAGGCCCTGATCCTGGTGCCCGAAATCGGCCTCACCCCCCAGACCCTCGAGCGCTTTCGTCGCCGCTTCCGGGTGCCGGTGGTGGCGCTGCACTCCGGGCTCACCGACCACGAGCGCCTGGACGCCTGGCTGGCCGCCATGAGCGGACGAGCGCCGATCGTCATCGGCACCCGCTCGGCGATCTTCACCCCGCTGGCAAGCCCCGGGGTGATCATCGTCGACGAGGAGCACGACGGCTCGCTCAAGCAGCAGGAGGGGCTTCGCTACCATGCTCGTGACCTGGCCGTCGCCCGCGCCCACCATCACGGCATCCCGGTGGTGCTGGGCAGCGCGACCCCGGCTCTGGAGAGCCTGGCGCAGGCCAGGAGCGGGCGCTATGCGCACCTGCGCCTGACCCAGCGTGCCAGCCCGCATCCGCCGGCCCGACTCGAACTGATCGACCTGCGCGGGCGCCCCCGTCAGGGTGGCCTGGTGCCGGCGGCGATCGAGGCCATCCGCCAGACGCTGGCCGCCGGCCATCAGGTGCTGGTGTTCATCAATCGACGCGGCTTCGCCCCGACGCTGGCTTGCCACGCCTGCGGCTGGCTCGCCGAGTGCGATCACTGCGATGCCCGCATGACCCTGCATCGCCAGCCACCGCTGCTGGCCTGCCACCACTGCGAGCGCCAGCAGCCGCTGCCGCCGGCCTGCCCGAAGTGCAAAAGCGGCGATCTGCGCCCCCTGGGCGCCGGCACCGAGCGGACCGAGGAGAGCCTGGCGGCGCTCTTCCCCGAGGTCCCGGTACACCGCATCGATCGGGACAGCACCCGGCGCAAGGAGGCCTTCGGCGAGGTGCTCGCCGAGATCCGGCGCGGCGAGCCGAGCCTGTTGGTCGGCACCCAGATGCTCGCCAAGGGCCACCACCTGCCCCACGTCACCCTGGTGGTGGTGGTCAACGCCGACGCCGGCCTCTATGCCAGCGACTTCCGGGCGCTGGAGCACTCCGCCCAGCTGCTGACCCAGGTGGCCGGCCGCGCCGGCCGCGCCGCCCACCCGGGCCGGGTGCTGGTGCAGACCCTGCACAGCGACGACCCCCACCTGCGCCTGCTCGCCGAGCGCGACTATGACGCCCTGGCCGAGGCACTGCTCGAGGAGCGACGCGGCGCGGCCCTGCCGCCCTTCCGCTTCCTGGCCCTGGCGCGCTTCGAGGCGACTCGGGAGGCCGAGGCCATGGGGCTCGCCAAGGAGGCAGGGGAGGCGCTGCGCGACTGGCTCGCGACGCGGGGCCTGGCCGTCACCTGCCTGGGCCCCGTGCCGGCGCCCATGGAACGGCGCCAGAACCGCTATCATGTGCAGCTTCTGCTAAATGCGACGCAGCGCAGCCAGCTGCACGAGGCCAGCGCCTGGCTCGTGGCCTGGCTGGAAGCCTGTCGCGACGCGCGGCGGGTGCGCTGGTCACTAGACATCGACCCCCAGACCCTGGCCTAGCCAGACGTGGCATGATGGCGTCGCAAGAGCGCGGGCCGCGGGACAGCCAGACGGGGCGCATCGTCAGGGTTTAAAGCGCGGCCGGCATGGCCGATAATGCGCCATCATCCGCAGTTGAGCGACGCTTACACGCCGGCCGGCGGCGCGCCTCATCGTCGTCATTCACGCCTGCCCGGCCAGGCCACAGGACATCAGAGTTTTCATGAAAGACACCATTATTGCACTGCTCGAGGAGGCCCTCGATACCCTCCAGCAGCAGGGGGAACTGCCCCAGGACATCGCCCCGACCATCAAGGTGGACCCCACCAAGGACAAGGCTCACGGCGACTTCGCCACCAACCTGGCGCTGATGCTGGCCAAGCCGGCCGGTAAGAAGCCTCGCGAGCTGGCCGACGCGCTGGTGGCCGCCCTGCCGGCCTCCCCGGCGATCAGCAAGACCGAGATCGCCGGCCCCGGCTTCATCAATTTCTTCGCCGCCACCGACGCCCTGGCACAGGTGGTGTCGAGCATCCTGGAGAGCGGCGAGGCCTACGGCCGCAGCCTCGACGGCAAGGGCGAGAAGGTTCAGGTCGAGTTCGTCTCCGCCAACCCGACCGGGCCGCTGCACGTCGGCCATGGCCGCGGCGCGGCGATCGGCGACAGCCTGTGCCGCCTGCTGGAGGCCACCGGCTACGACGTCACCCGCGAGTTCTACTACAACGACGCCGGCGCCCAGATCAGCAACCTGGCGCGCTCGGTGCAGTCACGCGCCAAGGGACTGACCCCGGACGATCCGAGCTGGCCCGATGACGGCTACCGCGGCGACTACATCCGCGACGTGGCCGCCAGCTACCTGGCCGGCGACACCGTGCATGCCGATGATCGTCACGTCACCGGCGCCGCCGACCCGGACGACCTGGACGCCATCCGCGACTTCGCGGTGGCCTACCTGCGCCGCGAGCAGGATCTCGACCTCAAGGCCTTCGGCGTGGCCTTCGACGTCTACTTCCTGGAGTCTTCTCTCTACGAGGACGCCAAGGTCGAGGCCACCGTCAAGACACTGGTCGAGGGCGGCCACACCTACGAGCAGGACGGCGCCCTGTGGCTGCGCACCACCGACTTCGGTGACGACAAGGACCGGGTGATGCGCAAGCAGGATGGCGGCTACACCTACTTCCTGCCCGACGTCGCCTATCACCTCGACAAGTGGCAGCGCGGCTTCGGCCAGGTGATCAACGAACAGGGCGCCGACCACCACTCCACGGTGACCCGGGTGCGCGCCGGCCTGCAGGCGCTGGAAGCCGGCATCCCTAAGGGCTGGCCGGACTACGTGCTGCACCAGATGGTGCTGGTGACCCGTTCGGGCGTCGAGGTCAAGCTTTCCAAGCGCGCCGGCAGCTACGTGACCCTGCGCGACCTGATCGACGAGGTCGGCCGCGACGCCACCCGCTACTTCCTGGCCGCGCGGCGCGCCGACTCCCAGTTAACCTTCGACATCGACCTGGCCCGCTCGCAGTCCAACGACAACCCGGTCTACTACATCCAGTACGCCCATGCCCGGGTCTGCAGCGTGCTGCGCAAGGCCGCCGCCGACGGCCGCGACTTCCAGCACGACCTGGCGCTTGAGAACCTGGCCCTGCTCGAGGCCGACCAGGAGAAGGCACTGATGAACCGTCTGGCCCGCTATCCCGAGGTGGTGCGTATCGCCGCCGGCAACCGCGAGCCACAGCAGATCGCCCAGTACCTGCAGGACCTGGCCGCCGACTTCCACACCTGCTACAACGCCGTGAAGGTGATGGTCGACGACGACGCCCAGCGCAATGCCCGCCTGGCGCTCGGCCTGGCGACCCGCCAGGTGATTCGCAACGGCCTCGATCTGCTGGGCGTCAGCGCACCCGAGGAGATGTAAGCCATGGCCGCACGCCAAGCCGCCAAGCCCGCCAGCCGCAAGGGCGCCACCACCCGCAAGCGCACTGCATCGGCCAAGCGGACGGCGCCGCGCGTGCCCGGCTGGCTGTGGGGGCTCGGCGGCCTGGTGGCCGGTTTCTTCCTCTCCCAGTACGCGCAGGACTCGGCACCGGCGCCGCTGGCCAAGGTATTCAGCCGGCCGGCGCCCGAGCAGGCCGGGCCATCGGCTGACAACAAGGGAGACGGGGCAGGAAGCGAGGGGTCCGAGGCCAGCGAGCCGCGCATGCCGACCTTCGAGTTCTATACCCTGCTGCCGGAATCCGAGGTCATCGCCCCCGGCAGCGAGGCTCGGAACGCCGCCACCGAGGCCGCGCCCGCCCGGGATCCCATCGCCGAGCAGATCGCACGCCAACAGGCACAGCCTGCCGAGAACCGCCAGCCCACCGAGATCGCCACCCATGAGCGCTACATGCTGCAGGCGGCCTCGTTTCGCGAGGCCGCGGACGCCCGGCGGCTCGCCGGTCGGCTCGGCGACTTCGGCCTGATGGCCAGCATCAGCAAGGTTCAGGCCGGCGACGGTGCCACCTGGCACCGGGTCCAGGTCGGGCCCTACGGCGATACGCGGGAGCTCAACCGGGCGCAGGACCTGATGATCACCCAGGGCATCGAGCCGCTGACCATCCGCCTGCAGAATTGAGCCGAGGCGCGGAGCGGCACGCGTGACCTTCACCACGACGGCGGCAGGCGCCTGCCGCCGCCTCGCCAAGGTTGAATTCACGGCGCCTCGCCCACACCTTCCCTTCACGTTACCGACACAGCTTTCACGGCGTCCGTCTGACCGCTCACCGCATCCCGGACGCCCAAGTCACCGGGAGTGTCATCGCTCCCACTACGGAGTCCTCCTCCATGACCACGATCGTATCCGTGCGCCGCGGCGACCAGGTCGCCCTGGCCGGTGATGGCCAGGTCTCACTGGGCAACACCGTCATGAAAGGCAACGCCAGCAAGGTGCGTCGCCTCTACCGTGGCCAGGTGCTGGCCGGCTTCGCCGGCGGCACCGCCGACGCCTTCACCCTGTTCGAGCGCTTCGAGGCCCAGCTCGAGAAATACCAGGGCCACCTCACCAAGGCCGCCGTGGAACTGGCCAAGGAATGGCGCACCGACCGTGCCCTGCGCCGTCTCGAGGCGCTGCTGGCCGTGGCCGACAAGAATGCCTCGCTGATCATCACCGGCAACGGCGATGTGGTGGAGCCGGAACGCGGCATCATCGCCATCGGCTCGGGCGGCAACTATGCGTTGTCCTCGGCCCGCGCCCTGCTCGATAACACCGAGCTGTCGGCCCGCGACATCACCGAGAAGTCCCTGGAGATCGCCGGCGACATCTGCGTCTTCACCAACCACCACATCACGCTGGAAGAGCTCTGAGCCATGACCCAGATGACCCCCCGCGAGATCGTTCACGCCCTCGATCAGTTCATCATCGGCCAGCAGGATGCCAAACGGGCCGTGGCCGTGGCGCTGCGCAACCGCTGGCGCCGCATGCAGCTCAATGACGAGCTGCGCCAGGAAGTCACCCCCAAGAACATCCTGATGATCGGCCCGACCGGCGTGGGCAAGACCGAGATCGCCCGTCGCCTGGCCAAGCTGGCCCGGGCCCCCTTCCTCAAGGTCGAGGCCACCAAGTTCACCGAGGTGGGCTACGTGGGGCGCGACGTCGAGTCGATCATCCGTGACCTGACCGAGTCGGCGATCAAGATGGTCCGCGAGCACGCCAAGGAAGAGGTCGGCCACAAGGCCGATGATGCCGCCGAGGAGCGCATCCTCGACGCCCTGCTGCCGCGCCCCCGGGGCAGCGAGTACGACAGCGCCCGGGACGATTCCTCTACCCGTCAGGTCTTCCGCAAGAAGCTGCGCGAGGGTCAGCTCGATGACAAGGAAATCGACATCGAGATCACCCCGCAGAGCGGCGGCATGGACTTCAATACGCCGCCGGGCATGGAAGAGATGGCCAGCCAGTTGCAGAGCATGTTCTCCAGCATGGGCAAGCAGAAGACCGAGACCCAGCGCGTCGCGGTCAAGGATGCCTGGAAGCTGTTGCGCGACGAAGAAGCCGCCAAGCTGGTCAATGAGGACGACATCAAGCACCGCGCCATCGAGGCGGTGGAGCAGCACGGCATCGTCTTCCTCGACGAGATCGACAAGGTCGCCAAGGGCCAGCAGGGCAGCGGCGGCGAAGTCTCCCGCGAGGGCGTGCAGCGCGACCTGCTGCCGCTGATCGAGGGCTCGACGGTCTCCACCAAGCACGGCATGGTCAAGACCGACCATATCCTGTTCATCGCCTCGGGCGCCTTCCACCTGGCCAAGCCCTCGGACCTGATCCCGGAGCTGCAGGGCCGCCTGCCGATCCGCGTCGAGCTCAACGCCCTCTCGCCGGAGGACTTCCAGCGCATCCTCACCGAGCCTTCCGCCGCCCTGACCAAGCAGTACCAGGCGCTGATGGCCACCGAAGGGCTCGAGATCGCCTTCACCGACGACGGTATCGCACGCATCGCCGAGATCGCCTGGCGGGTCAACGAAGGCACCGAGAACATCGGCGCCCGTCGCCTGCACACCGTCATGGAGCGCCTACTCGAGGACGCCTCCTTCAAGGGCGGTGACATGGAGGGTCCGCTGACCATCGACGCCGCCTACGTCGACTCCCAGCTCGGCGAACTCGCCATGGACGAGGACCTGTCGCGCTACATCCTCTGACCCGGCACGCTGGCCGTCGCCCCGCCCCACGGCAGGCGGCGGCCAGCCCGCTTTCTGGATCCCTACAGGAGGCCGCCATGAGCGTCCCGATCCCCTCCCGCGTCCACTACCACAAGTCCGCCCGCGAGCTGGAGCTCGGCTACCCTGACGGCAGAACCTTCCGGCTGTCCATCGAGTACCTGCGCGTCTTCTCGCCCTCCGCTGAGGTGCGCGGCCACGGCCCCGATACCGCCGTGCTGCAGGTCGGCAAGAAGGATGTGGGCCTTGCCAATATCACCCCGGCCGGCCGCTACGCCCTGAAACTCACCTTCGATGATGGCCATGACAGCGGCCTCTTCAGCTGGGACTACCTGTACGCCCTGGCCACCAACGCCGAGATCAACTGGGCAGACTACCTCGAGCGACTCGAGGCCGCCGGCGAGTCCCGGGAACCCAAGGGCATCCAGTTCAAGCAGCTGTGATGTCCTCCCGCGGCGGCCCCGGTGGCTCGCCCGCCGACGGCGAAGACAAGGCCATCGCGGTGACGCTACAATGGCGCCATCGCCGGCCCCTGCCGGCCCTCCTTTACCGCGTGCCGCCCCTGCGGCACGGACCGACGCACTGACCGACAGGATGCCCATGGACAAGCGCACCACTCACTTCGGCTATCAGGAAGTCCCGGTCGACGAGAAAGCCTCCCGGGTCGCCGACGTCTTTCATTCGGTGGCGGCGCGCTATGACGTGATGAACGACCTGATGTCCTTCGGTATCCACCGGGTCTGGAAGCGCCTGACGCTGGAGCGCGCCGGCGTACGCCCTGGCCACCGCGTGCTCGACATCGCCGGCGGCACCGGCGACCTGACGCTGAAGTTTTCCCGCCAGGTCGGGCCTCGCGGCCAGGTGATCCTCGCCGACATCAACGAATCCATGCTGCGGGTCGGCCGCGACAAGCTGCTCGACCACGGCGTCGGCGGCAACGTCGAATACGTGCAGGCCAACGCCGAGTGCCTGCCCTTCCCCGACAACAGCTTCGACTGCATCACCATCGCCTTCGGCCTGCGCAACGTCACCGACAAGGATGCCGCCCTGCGCTCGATGACTCGGGTCCTCAAGCCCGGCGGCCGCCTGCTGGTGCTGGAGTTCTCCAAGCCCGACAATCCGCTGCTCTCCAGGGCCTACGACGACTATTCCTTCCACCTGCTGCCGAGGATGGGCCAGTGGGTGGCCGGCGATGCCGACAGCTACCGCTATCTGGCCGAGTCGATCCGCATGCACCCGGATCAGGAGACCCTCAAGGGCATGATGGAGGCGGCCGGCCTCGAGCGGGTCGAGTACACCAATCTCACCGGCGGCATCGTGGCCCTGCATCGAGGCATCAAGCTCTGATGATGGTGCTCGCCGGACTCGAACGCACCCTGAACGCCCTGCTCGCCAGGGACCCCGCGGCGCCGGCACGGCTGGCAGCGCTTAATGGCTCGCGCCTGCTGTTGCGCCTGGAGCGCCCCACCTACGCGCTGCTGGTGAGCTTCGATGCGCACGGCCTGATGCTCTCCCGCGGCGAGGAACTGACCGACGACGCCGACGTGATCGTCGAGGCCGACAGCGAGGCACTCGGCGAGCTGATCGGCGGCGAGTCCGCCGAGCGACTGATGTTCCGCGGGCGCCTCGCGGTACGCGGCCGCGCCCAGGTCCTCGAGCAGTCGCGGGATCTGCTGCTGGATCTCGACTTCGACTGGGAGGGTGAGCTCGCCCGCTGGCTCGGCGACCTGCCGGCCCACAGCCTGGCCGAGGGCATGCGCCGCCTGGCCCGCTGGGGCCTGCGCACGCGCCAGGAGCTGACCGCAGATATCGGCGAATACGTCTTCGAGGAGGCCCGACTGCTGCCCGGGCGACACCAGCTCGAGGTGATGCGCGACCAGCTCACGCAGCTCGAGATCTCAAGCGACCGGATCGAGGCCCGGCTCGAGCGCCTCAAGCGCCGCCTCGAGGCACGCCGCCTGCCCGCCGACAGGCTCGACAGAGCGGCCGAGGAGCCCGGCTCATGAGCCTTCGCCTGGCACGGATCGCCTGGGTCATCACCCGCTACCGCCTCGACACCCTGATCCCCAAGGAACGGCTGCCCTGGGTGCTGCGCACGCTGCTCGCCCTCTCGCCGCTGCGGCTGGTCCCGGTGCGCGGTGAACGGGCCGAGCGGCTGCGCCTGGCCCTCGAGGCGCTGGGGCCGATATTTGTCAAATTCGGTCAGATGCTTTCGACCCGCCGCGACCTGCTGCCCCCGGATATCGCCGACGAGCTCAAGCGCCTCCAGGATCAGGTGCCGCCCTTTCCCGGCGAACAGGCGGCGGCGATGGTCGAGGAAGAGCTCGAGTGCCCGCTCGCCGAGGCCTTCGCCCACTTCGACACCACGCCACTGGCCTCCGCCTCCATCGCCCAGGTGCATGCGGCCCGGCTGCCCGATGGCCAGGAAGTGGTGGTCAAGATCATCCGCCCCGGCATCGAGCGGGTGATGCGCCAGGACATGGCACTGCTCTACGGCGTCGCACGCCTTCTGGCCAGGGTGCCCGAGGCCCGCCGCCTGCGCCCGCGGGAGGTGGTCGCCGACTACGAGGCCACCCTCTTCGACGAGCTGAACCTGCACCGGGAGGCCGCCAACACCTCCCAGCTCAAACGCAACTTCAAGGACTCGCCACTGCTCTACGTGCCGGCGATCCACTGGCCACTGACCCGGCGCCGGGTGATGGTCCAGGAGCGCATCCACGGCATCCCGGTAGCCGACATGGCGGCCCTGAAGGCCCAGGGCACCGATCTCAAGAAGCTCGCCGAGCGCGGGGTGGAGATCTTTTTCACCCAGGTGTTCCGCGACAACTTCTTCCATGCCGACATGCACCCGGGCAACATCTTCGTCGCCCACGGCAAGCCCCACGACCCGCAGTACATCGCCATCGACTGCGGCATCGTCGGCAGCCTGACCCGCGAGGACCAGGACTACCTGGCGCGCAACCTGCTGGCCTTCTTCCACCAGGACTACTACGAGGTCGCGGCCCTGCACATCGAGTCCGGCTGGGTCGGCGAGGGCACCCGCGCCAACGAGTTCGCCTCGGCGATCCGCTCGGTGTGCGAGCCGATCCTCGAGAAGCCGCTCAAGGACATCTCCTTCGGCCAGGTGCTGCTGGGGCTCTTCCAGACCGCCCGGCGTTTCAACATGGAGGTCCAGCCGCAGCTGGTGCTGTTGCAGAAGACCCTGCTCAATATCGAGGGGCTGGGACGCCAGCTCTACCCGGATCTGGACCTGTGGCATACCGCCAAACCCTATCTGGAGCGCTGGATGAAGGAGCGGGCCGGCCCCCGCGGGCTCTGGGAGTCGCTGCAGCGCCAGGCCCCGGAGCTGTCCCGCCAGCTGCCCGAGCTGCCGGTACTCGCCCACCAGGCGCTCTCCCGGGTCGAGGCGGAGCACAAGCAGCGCCATCGCCAGAGCGAAGCGCTGGCCAGCCTGCGCCGCCACGTCGCCAAGACCACCCGAGGCGCCCGCCGTCTGCGCCTCGGCGCCCTGCTGGTGGGCCTGGCGGTGGCCTGGCAGCCGCTGCTTGACTGGGCAGGCGAGCAGCCCTGGCCGGTGCTGGTGGCGGCCGGACTCGGCATCCTGTTGCTCGCCTGGCAGTGACAGCGCCCCGGCCCAAGCCGGCAGAAGACTACAATGCACTGAATCATAAGCTTTTTTGTCCCATTGACTCAGGAATGTCATCGATGAGCGATATTCTCACTCAGCTCGCCGAGGTGCTCGACCAGCGCCGCCAGGCGGCTCCCGACAGCAGCTATGTGGCCTCGCTGCATCACAAGGGGCTCAACAAGATCCTCGAAAAGGTCGGCGAGGAAGCCACCGAGACCCTGCTGGCCGCCAAGGATGCGGCGAATGGCGAAGAGGCGGACCGTGCGGCAGTGGTCGCCGAAACCGCCGACCTGTGGTTTCATAGCCTGGTGATGCTGTCGCATCTCGGGATCGACCATCAGGACGTGCTCGATGAACTGGCACGTCGCTTCGGGATTTCCGGGCTGGACGAGAAGGCCGCCCGCCCGAAGGACGCATAGGCCCAAGGGCCCATTGAAGGGAGAGACTCCATGTTAGGTGGCATCAGTATCTGGCAACTCTTGATCGTGCTGGGCATCATCATCCTGGTCTTCGGCACCAAGAAGCTGCGCAACGTCGGCGGCGACCTGGGCGGCGCCGTGAAGGGCTTCAAGAAGGCCATGAACGACGGCGAGAAGGCCGAAAACGACAAGGAAGAGGATGCGGCCCAGCAGCGTGTCGCTCACGACGAGACCGGCAAGACCTACGACGTCAAAGCCGAGACCAAGACGCAGGAACCGGACGAGCGCAAGTAACCGCCCATGTTCGATATCGGTTTCCTCGAACTGCTGATCATCGGCGTGGTCGGCCTGCTGGTGCTCGGCCCCGAGCGCCTGCCCAGGGCAGCGCGCACTGCGGGACTGTGGATCGGCAAGATCAAGCGCACGGTCTCGGGCATGCAGCGGGACATCTCCGCTCAGCTCGAGGCCGAGGAGCTTCGTCAGAAGCTCGACGAGCAGCAGAAGAAGCTCGACGCCAGCCTCAATCAGGTCAAGCAGGACGTCGAGCGCTATGCCGAACCTGACCATACCGAAACGGATAGGGCCAGCGGCCAGCCAGCCGATGACCGGGCGCGCCTGGACGCCGCTCTGGCTCAGCGCCGCGACGAGGCCTCGGCGGCATCAGAGGCCCACCGCGAGGCGTCCGCGGCCAGCGACAAGGACCAAAGCCCCCGATGAGCGCCACTCCCGACCCGCAGGACTCCGTGCACAGCAGGGCGCAGGGCCAGACCGATGCTTTCCAGAGCGGTCAGCAGGGCGGCCAGAAGAGCGGCCAGAAGAGCGGCCAGAAGAGCGGCCATGATGCGCACCAGGCTCCCCTGATCGAGCACCTGATCGAGCTGCGCTCGCGCCTGATGCGCGCGGTGCTGGTGATCCTGGCGATCTTCCTCTCGCTCTACGCCTTCTCCAACGATATCTACACCTTCATCGCCCAGCCGCTGATGGCGCTGCTGCCGGAAGGCTCGCAGATGATCGCCACCGAGGTCGCGTCGCCCTTCCTGGCGCCCTTCAAGCTGACGCTGGTGGTGGCGGTGTTCATCGCCGTGCCCTTCGTGCTGCACCAGGCCTGGGCCTTCATCGCGCCCGGTCTCTACGACAACGAGAAGCGTCTCGCCGTGCCGCTGCTGGCGTCGAGCGTCATGCTCTTCTATGGCGGCGCGGCCTTCGCCTATTACGTGGTCTTCCCGCTGCTGTTCGAGTTCTTCACCCAGACCGGCCCCGCCGAGGTCGCGGTGATGACCGACATCAACCAGTACCTGAACTTCGTGCTCAAGCTGTTCTTCGCCTTCGGCATCGCCTTCGAGATCCCCATCGCCACCTTCCTGCTGATCTTCTCAGGCGCCACCACGGTGGAGAGCCTGTCGAAGAAGCGCCCCTATGTGGTGCTGGGCTGCTTCGTGATCGGCATGCTGATGACCCCGCCGGACGTGATCTCCCAGAGCCTGCTCGCCGTGCCGATGTACCTGCTCTACGAGGTCGGCATCCTGTTCGGGCGCCTGGTCAAGCGCCAGCCTCGCCCGGCGGACGACGGCGACGCCTGAGCTCGCCCCACGTCGCCCTGAACAACCCCGCTCGCGCGGGGTTTTTCATGGGTCGCGCATACACGCCTGCCCAGGGCGGTCTGCGCGAGGGTGCGACAAGCCAACGCTTCCGGCACGAATTCACACTGCATATACTCGATGTACATGACCGGGCGCCTGCTCAAACGGCTGCCCGGACTATCACCCGCTGTCATCCGGCCGTCATCCTCAGCTGCCATTATCAGCAACAGGTAATCAGGCACCGATGGCGAGCCCTGATTGGAGATACGCCTTGAGTTTCACGACCCCTCGCCAGTACCCCGGCACCCGCCTGCGTCGCATGCGCAAGGATGAATTCTCGCGCCGCCTGATGCGCGAGAACACCCTGACTCCGGCCGACCTGATCTGGCCGGTGTTCGTGCTCGAGGGCAGCAACCGCCGCGAGGCCGTGCCCTCGATGCCCGGCGTCGATCGCCTGTCGATCGACCTGCTGATCGAGGAGGCCCGCGAGGCCGAGGCCCTGGGCATTCCTGCGCTGGCGCTGTTCCCGGTGATCGACGCAGAGCTCAAGAGCGAGCTGGCCGAGGAGGCCTACAACGCCGGCGGCCTGGTACAGCGCTGCGTGCGGGAGCTCAAGGCGGCCTGCCCGGCGCTCGGCATCATCACCGACGTGGCGCTGGACCCCTACACCAGTCACGGCCAGGACGGCATCCTGGACGAGGCCGGCTACGTGCAGAATGACCGCACCGTCGAGGTCCTGCTCAAGCAGGCCCTGTCCCATGCCGAGGCCGGCGCCGACGTGGTGGCGCCCTCGGACATGATGGACGGGCGGATCGGCGAGATCCGTCAGGTGCTCGAGCAGGAGTCGCTGCACAACACCCGCATCATGGCCTACAGCGCCAAGTATGCCTCGCGCTATTACGGCCCCTTCCGCGATGCGGTGGGCTCGGCGGGTAATCTCGGCCGCGCCGACAAGAGCACCTATCAGATGGATCCGGCCAATAGCGACGAGGCCCTCCACGAGGTGGCGCTGGATCTAGCCGAGGGTGCCGACATGGTGATGATCAAGCCCGGCATGCCCTATCTGGACGTGGTCCGGCGGGTCAAGGACGAGCTACGGGTGCCGACCTACGCCTACCAGGTCAGCGGCGAGTACGCCATGCACATGGCGGCCTTCGAACAGGGCTGGCTAGAAGATGATAGGGTGATTCTTGAATCGCTGATGTGCTTCAAGCGCGCCGGCGCCGACGGCATCCTGACCTACTTCGCCAAACGCGCGGCTCGGCTGCTCGCATAATCACAGGAAGGGCGAGCGCGTCCTTCCACGGCTTCCCGGAGGCAAGATGGAAGACTCTCGCACCCCAGACGCCGGCAGCCCGCTGCCGGAGACGCCCTTCGAGGAGACCGGCCTCGCCGAGACGCCACCGCTGCGGGTCAACCGCACCCGCACCGGTATCCAGGCGAAGGTGGTGCCGGATCCCGAAGCCGATCTCAGCGATCCGCGCCTCTACTTCAATCGCGAGCTGTCGCACCTGCAGTTCAATATCCGGGTGCTCGAACAGGCTCTCGATCCCTCCCACCCGCTGCTCAACCGGGTGATGTTCCTGCTGATTTTCTCGTCCAACATGGACGAGTTCTTCGAGATTCGGGTCGCCGGGCTCAAGCACCAGCTGGCGCTGGGCAACGACGATACCGGTGCCGACGGTCGCCTGCCCCGCTCGATTCTCGACGAGATCGCCCAGCTCGCTCACGCCCAGGTAGAGCGCCAGTATCAGATCCTCAACGAGCAACTGATCCCGTCACTGGAGGACAAGGGCCTGCGGTTTCGACGCCGCGGCGACTGGAGCGAGGCTCAGGTGGAATGGGTCAGGGACTACTTCGAGGAGGAGATCGTGCCGGTGATCAGCCCCATCGGCCTGGATCCCTCCCACCCCTTCCCGCGGCTGGTCAACAAGAGCCTCAACTTCATCGTCGAGCTGGAGGGCAAGGATGCCTTCGGTCGCGAGGGGGGCCTCGCCATCCTGCCGGCTCCGCGCTCGCTGCCGCGGGTGATCGCCCTGCCGGAAGGGCTCTGCGCGGAGGGCTTCAGCGAGTACGTCTTCCTGTCCTCGATGATCCATGCCCATGCCCAGGAGGTCTTCCCGGGGATGCAGGTGCGGGGCTGCTACCAGTTCCGCCTGACCCGCAACGCCGATCTCGCCGTCGACCCGGAGGAGGTCTCCGACCTGGCCACGGCGCTGCGCGGCGAGCTGCTGGCTCGGCGCTACGGCAGCGGCGTGCGCCTGGAGGTCGCCGACAACTGTCCCGATGACCTGGCCGACTTCCTGCTCAAGCAGTTCGAGCTCGAGGAAGCCGACCTGTACCGGGTCAATGGCCCGGTCAACCTGACCCGCATGATGGCGGTGCTCGGTGACATCGACCGCCCCGAGCTTGGCTATCGGCCCTTTACGCCGGGCCTGCCCAAGCCCCTCAATAAGGCCGGCAGCCTGTTCGATGCCATTCGCGATCAGGACATCCTGCTCCACCACCCCTTCCAGTCATTCAAGCCGATCGAAGACCTGCTGGCCGAGGCCGCCCGGGACCCGGCGGTACTGGCCATCAAGCAGACCCTGTACCGCACCGGCGCCGACTCGCCGGTCGTCAGCGCCCTGGTCGAGGCGGCGCGCAACGGCAAGGAAGTCACGGTAGTGATCGAGCTACGCGCCCGCTTCGACGAGGCCGACAACCTGACCCTGGCGTCGAGGCTGCAGGAGGCCGGCGCCATCGTCATCTACGGCGTGATGGCCTACAAGACTCACGCCAAGATGATCCACATCGTGCGCCGCGAGAAGGGCGACCTGCGCTACTACGCGCACCTGGGCACCGGCAATTATCACTCAAAGACCGCCAAGCTCTATACCGACTACAGCCTGCTGACGGCCAATCCGACCCTCTGCGAGGACGTGCACAAGGTCTTCCAGCAGCTCTCCGGCATGGGCCAGGCGCGCAAGATCGAGACCCTGCTGCACGCGCCCTTCACGCTGCACCCGAAGATGGTGGAGATGATCGACCGGGAGGCCAAGTTCGCCGAAAAGGGCAAACGCAGCCACCTGATCATCAAGTGCAACTCGCTGACCGAGCCGCAGCTGATCCGTGCGCTCTACCGCGCCTCCCAGGCCGGCGTCGAATGCGACCTGATCATCCGCGGCATGTGCTGCCTGCGCCCCGGCATTCCCGGCATCTCCGACAATATCCGCGTGCGTTCGGTGATCGGCCGCTTCCTCGAGCACACCCGGGTGTTCTATTTCCACAACGGCGGCAAGCCCGAAGTGTGGGGCTCGAGCGCCGATTTCATGGCCCGCAACATGTTCCACCGGGTCGAGACCTGCTTCCCGTTCCTCGACAAGAAGATCGCCGCCCGGGTACGCAAGGATCTGGAGACCTACCTGGTCGACAACTGCCAGAGTTGGCTGCTGCAATCCGATGGCAGCTACATCAAGCAGGAAGTCGGCGACAGTGCCCCGATCAGCGTGCAGGAGACGCTGCTCTACGCCTACGCCACCAAGGCCTGACGAGGCCGAGGTCAGTCCCACATGGGCCACCACGCCTGACCTTAGACACGACGACGCCGGGCCATGGCCCGGCGTCGTCGTGTCTGGAAGGCTCCTACGAGGGCTCGCGTCACGGCGCCGGCATCAGCCAGGCCTTCCGCTCGTGCGCTCGGATGCTGCCGCCAGTGCATGCGCGAGCCGGCTCGTCATCGGCGAGGCCACGCCGCAGCGTCGGCAGATGAGCGCTGACCCGAGACAGCGCCTGCTTGAGCCGCCAGCCATAGCGCACCTCGGCCATCAAGGCGCGCTCCTTGAGCCGAGCCGCGAGGCCGGCGGTGACCAGCAAGCCGAGCAGCCCCCCCAGCGCATTGAGCCAGACACTCGAGCCGAGGGTCCGGGTCAGCAGCTGGGAGAAGCACAGCCCCAGCACCAGGAACAGCGCGGCCATGGCGATCGCCACCCGCCGCGACTGGCGACGATAGGTCTCGGGGTCATGGGCCTCGAAGCGAAAGTCCATCGGTGCATCCTGAAGGGGAGTCGGACGGGTGACGCCCATCAGGCGTCCCGCAGGCGCTCGGCGGCGGTCAGCAGCAGATGCTCGGTGGTCTCCCAACCGAGGCAGGCATCGGTCACCGAGACGCCGTAACGCAGAGCGCCGGGCTTCAACGGCTGCTTGCCCTCGTGCAGGTGACTCTCGAGCATCACCCCGACCAGCCCGGTATCGCCGGCCAGGCGCTGGCTCAGCACGTCGAGCAGCACCTCGCCCTGACGCCGATGGTCCTTGCGCGAATTGGCATGACTGCAGTCGACCATGATTCGCGGCGCCAGCTTCGCTTCCTTGAGCGCCCGGCGACAGGCCGCCACCTCGGGCGCCCGGAAGTTGGGCTCGCCCTGGCCGCCGCGCAGCACCACATGAGTGTGCGGGTTGCCCGGCGTGCGGCGCATCACCGGCCGGCCATCGGCGGCGATGGCCGGGTGATGATGAGGGTGGGCGCTGGCGTGAATGGCATCGATAGCCACCTGGACGCCGCCGTCGGTGCCGTTCTTGAAGCCGACCACGGCGCCCAGGCCGCTGGCCAGTTCGCGATGAATCTGGGATTCGGTGGTGCGGGCGCCGATCGCCGTCCAGGCCAGGAGGTCATCCAGGTAGGGCGCGACCATCGGCTGCAGGAGCTCGGTGGCAACCGGCAGCCCCATGTCGACGATCTCGCGCATCAGCGACCGGGACAGGGTCAGGCCCGTTGCCATGTCATCGGCGCCCTCGAGACCAGGATCGTAGGCCAGCCCCTTCCAGCCCACGGTGGTGCGCGGCTTCTCGACATAGACCCGCATCACCAGCAGCAGGCGGTCCTCGACCCGGCGGGCCAGCGCGGCGAGACGCTCGGCATAGTCACGGGCGGCCTTGGGGTCGTGGATCGAACAGGGGCCGACCACCACCAGCAGGCGATCGTCGCGGCCGTCGAGGATGGCGCGAATGGCCTCACGCTGCGCTTCGACGCGCTCGGCCGATGCAGGCGTCAGCGGCAACTCGCGACGCAGCTCGTCGGGGGTCGGCAGCGTGGTCTCCTCGACCGTCAGGGCCGTGGCGGAGTCACCGCGAGTGTCGGCGTTCAGGGGGGCCTCGGTGTCCCGGCTTTCTTCAGCGGGGCGGGGGGCAACAAGTTCGGGGGCGGACAGGCTGGCGTTCATGGGGTAAGGCTCCGGCTAGGCGATTGACGTCGAGTCGTGCGGCCACCGAGAGCATGCCGGCCGGAGGTGGCGACTTGTGCCGACCGGGCGTCGCTAAATCGCCAATAGCCATACGCGTTCGGGTAGCGGGGCGATAGGGTCATGGCAAAAGCGGCGTGGCGGTCGAACATCGCGTGTCTTCCTTGCGGGCTAGAGGCCCGATGTATGAGTGACAGACAATCAGATACTAAAAACCCCCGATCGGGTTGCCGACCGGGGGTTTCAAGACATCGGAGGCAACCCTGGGTGGGGCGTACCTCGTGGCACGGGTCAGTGTGACCGCGCCACCGGCACGCCGGCGCTAAACCAATAGCTCCAGAACCGGGGCCAGCCACCGGTCTCGACGCCGTCCAGGCCTCGCGTCTCACCCACGCACAGATCCTCGCCGGCGAGGGCGAGATCAGCGGTGGGGAAGGCAGAGACGAGTGAGCGCATGAGATTCCGATGTCGATCAGGCTGTCTGAAAAAAATGTGGGCAAGACGCCTGCCTTCATCCTACACACCCTGACGGGCTTGGCAAGCCCGTCGGTGGGCGGTCCGGTCTTCCCGCGCTGTTGACTGCCACCCCCGGCGGCGCGGCCCTGGGGTCAGCCGAAGTACTGGACCCAGCCGATGGTCGCCGGTAGCCCGGCCATACCGACCAGCACGGCGAGACCAAGGAACAGGGCCAGAAGGCCCGACTCGTCGTTGAAGTGGGGATCATGCTCTGCCATGGGGAAGACCTCCAGGATGGGGCGTCGGCCGATAGCCAGAGTCTAGCGCAGGTGCCGGCCCCCATCGACCGGCAGGATCACGCCGGTGACGAAGCGGTTGTCGAGCAGGTAGCGCAGGCTCTCGTAGATCACCCCCGGCCCGGGGATCATCTGCATCGCCGACTTGGCGCGAGCCTTCTCGGCGTAGGCCTCGTCATCGCCCTCGTTGAGCATGATCATCGCCGGGGCGATGCCATTGACCTGGATGCGCGGCGCATACATGGCGGCGAACGATAGCGTCAGGTTGTCGAGCCCGGCCTTGGTGGCCGCATAGGCGGCGTGCTTCTTCGAGCCCTTGGTCGCCACATAGTCGGTCATGTGCACGATGTCGGCCAGCGGCTCGTCGCCGGCCTCGAGCAGGCCCCGGGCATGCAGGTTGATCAGGTAGGGTGCCTGCATGTGCACCCGGAACAGGCGCTCGAAGTTGGCGCCGGCATCGTCGCCAAGACTGTCCGGCGCCCAGTCGCTGGCGTTGTGGACGATGGCCCGCAGCGCAGGCGTGGTCGCCTTGAGCCGGGCGATGAAGTCGAGGATACCGGCTTCGCTTCCGAAGTCCGCGGCCAGGGTGACGATGCCCTTTTCGCGCAGAGCCTCGAGCTCGGGGCGCTCGCGCCGATAGCTGATGATCACCGGATGGCCATCGTCGACCAGGCGCTCGGCACAGTGCCGCCCCAGCCGCTGAGCGCCACCGGTGATCAGGATCGGCGCGCCGCTCATGCGTCGCTCTCCGCCTGGGCGGCGGCCGACGCGGGTACCAGCGGTTCGCGGGGCGCATAGGCGAAGACATCCGAGAACACCCGTGCGGGGTCCAGGCCACGGGGGGCCAGGGCATCGACGCAGGCATAGACCATGCCCGGCGAGCCCGACAGGTAGACATCGTGGCCGGCCACCGAGGCCAGGTCGCGGGCGATCACCTCGTCGATGCGGCCCTGATGTAGCTTCACGTCGGGCGCCTCGAGATCGCTCTCGTCCTCGGCCTCGATCGGCTGCTCGGTGACCGCATGGAAGGTGACGGCCGGCTGGTTGGCCGCCCATTCCCGGGCCAGGCTCTCCAGGTAGAAGTCGCGGCGCTCGCGCACCGCCCACCACAGCGCGATGGGACGCTCGGCATGGCTCGCCAGTGCCGCCTCGACGATCGCCTTCATCTGGGCGAAGCCGGTGCCCGCGGCGATCAGGGTCAGCGGCCGGGCGCTGTTCGCGTCGAGCACACAGTCACCGCCCGGCAGGCGCAGGGTCAGATGGGCGGCGTGCTGCATGAGCTCCCGAAGACGCGCCGAATTGGAACGCTCGGGCCAATGCTGGATATGCAACTCGAGGGTGCCGTCATCGGCATGGGCATTGGCGATCGAGAACGGCACCCAGGTGTCGTCATCCAGCTCGAGCTCCAGGTACTGGCCAGGGGCATGCGCCATGGCCTCGGGGCGCCCCTCCAGGCGCACCCGGAAGACATCGGGATTGAGATCCTCCACCGCCGTCACTTGGCAGGTCAGGGTCCTTGCGGTCATAAGCGCCTCTCGTGGTCAGGAGCGTAAGTCAGGAGCATGGACGTCGTCAGGAGCGTGGGGCGGGGCCCGCCGGCAGGGTGATGCCGAGTTCGGCCCAGCGCTCGTCGACCCGGGCCTTGACGGCCGCGTCCATGACGATCGGCTCGCCCCACTCGCGATCGGTCTCGCCCGGCCACTTGTTGGTGGCGTCCAGGCCCATCTTGGAACCGAGCCCGGCGGTGGGCGAGGCAAAGTCCAGGTAGTCGATGGGCGTGTTCTCGACCATCACCGTATCACGCGCCGGGTCCATGCGGGTGGTGATGGCCCAGATCACGTCTTCCCAGTTGCGGGCATCGATGTCGTCGTCGAGCACCACCACGAACTTGGTATACATGAACTGGCGCAGGAAGCTCCACACGCCCATCATCACGCGCTTGGCATGGCCCGGGTACTGCTTCTTCATCGTCACCACCGCCATGCGGTAGGAGCAGCCCTCCGGCGGCAGGTAGAAGTCGACGATCTCGGGAAACTGCTTGCGCAGGATCGGCACGAAGACCTCGTTGAGGGCAAGGCCGAGGATGGCCGGCTCGTCGGGCGGCCTGCCGGTATAGGTCGAGTGGTAGATGGGATCGCGGCGATGGGTGATGCGCTCAACGGTGAAGACCGGGAAATGCTCGACCTCGTTGTAGTAGCCGGTGTGATCGCCGTAGGGTCCCTCGGGGGCCATGTCGTCGGGGTAGATGAAGCCCTCGAGAATGATTTCGGCACTGGCCGGCACATCGAGATCAGCATGGCCGCACTTGACCAGCTCGGTGCGCGAGCCCCGCAGCAGGCCGGCGAAGGCGTACTCGGAGAGGCTGTCCGGCACCGGGGTCACCGCACCGAGGATGGTGGCCGGGTCGGCCCCCAGCGCCACGGCGACCGGGAAGGGCTCTCCGGGATGAGCATCCTGCCATTCCTTGAAATCCAGCGCCCCACCGCGATGGGAGAGCCAGCGCATGATCAGGCGGTTCTTGCCCAGCTTCTGCTGGCGATAGATGCCGAGGTTCTGGCGCGCCTTGTGGGGCCCCTTGGTGACCACCAGCGCCCAGGTGACCAGCGGCGCGGCGTCGCCGGGCCAGCAGTGCTGGATGGGAATGCGATCGAGATCCACCGCCTCGCCTTCGAGCACCACCTCCTGAACCGGCGCCTTGCGGAGCACCTTGGGCCCCATGCTCATCACCTGCTTGAAGATGGGCAGCTTCTCCCAGGCGTCACGAAAGCCCTTGGGCGGATCGGGCTCCTTGAGGAAGGCCAGCAGCTTGCCCACCTCGCGCAGGGCGCTCACCGACTCCTGGCCCATGCCCAGCGCCACGCGCCGGGGTGTACCGAACAGGTTGCCGAGCAGCGGCATGTCATGGCCCTTGACGTTCTCGAACAGGAGCGCCGGGCCGCCGGCCTTGAGGGTGCGATCACAGATCTCGGTGATCTCGAGGTAGGGATCCACCTCGGCGGTCACCCGCTCAAGCTCACCCTGCGCCTCCAGGGCGGCGATGAACTCACGCAAGTCCTTATACTTCATGCGGTTTTTGCGCTCCCAAAACGACAAAAGGGGCAGCATAGCATGCCGCCCCTTGGACTCATTAACGGATCATGCCCGACTCACGCCGGGCTCAGCGACCAGCATCAGCGCCGCTTCATGGCCTCGAAGAACTCCAGGTTAGTCTTGGTGTCCTTCAGGCGATCGATCAGGAACTCGGTCGCGGCCACGTCATCCATCGGGTTGAGCAGCTTGCGCAGGATCCACATGCGCTGCATCTCGTCCTCGGAGGCGATCAGGTCCTCGCGGCGGGTGCCCGAGCGGCGGATGTTCATCGCCGGGTAGACGCGCTTCTCGGCCAGCTTGCGGTCGAGGTGGGCCTCCATGTTGCCGGTACCCTTGAACTCCTCGAAGATCACCTCGTCCATCTTGGAGCCGGTATCGACCAGCGCCGTGGCGAGAATGGTCAGGCTGCCGCCTTCCTCGATGTTGCGCGCCGCGCCGAAGAAGCGCTTGGGCTTCTCGAGGGCATGGGCGTCGACACCACCGGTCAGCACCTTGCCGGAGCTCGGCACTACGGTGTTGTAGGCGCGGGCCAGACGGGTGATGGAGTCGAGCAGGATCACCACGTCCTTCTTGTGCTCGACCAGACGCTTGGCCTTCTCGATCACCATCTCGGCGACCTGGACGTGGCGGGCCGGCGGCTCATCGAAGGTCGAGGCCACCACCTCGCCGCGCACGGTGCGCGACATCTCGGTCACTTCTTCCGGGCGCTCATCGATCAGCAGCACGATCAGGTGACACTCGGGATTATTGCGGGTGATCGAGGTGGCGATATTCTGCAGCATCAGCGTCTTGCCCGCCTTGGGGGGCGAGACGATCAGGCCGCGCTGGCCCTTGCCGATGGGCGCCGTCAGGTCGATGATGCGCGACGTCAGATCCTCGGTGGAACCGTTGCCGATCTCCATCACCATGCGCTCCTGGGGGAACAGCGGGGTCAGGTTCTCGAACAGGATCTTGTGCTTGGCGTTCTCCGGCCGATCGAAGTTGATCTCGCTGACCTTCAACAGGGCGAAGTAGCGCTCACCTTCCTTGGGTGGACGAATCTTGCCGGCAATCGAGTCGCCCTTGCGCAGGTTGAAACGACGGATCTGGGACGGCGAGACGTAGATGTCATCGGGACCGGCGAGATAGGAAGAGTCAGCGCTGCGCAGAAAGCCGAAGCCATCCTGGAGAATCTCCAGTACACCATCGCCGTAAATGTCCTCGCCGCTCTTGGCGTGCTTCTTCAGGATGGCGAAGATGATGTCCTGCTTGCGCGAACGAGCCAGATTATCGATGCCCATTTCCCGGGCGATATCCAGCAGTTCCGGCACGGTCTTTTGCTTGAGTTCGGTAAGATTCATCGGTTTGATCAGAAATAGCTCGTGTCAGCGTGGCAACGAAGCCGGAAAACGACAGGAGGCGGTGACGATGCGCCGCGTGGTGCGTTCAGAGCCCTGGAACATCCACTCTCGAGATATGATCAGCCGACCGCTGCTTACGGGGAAGCCATGGACGATATCGAACTAGAGGGAAGCGCTGTTCATGTAGCCGTATTCGTGTCGCCTGAATAGCTAATCATGATGGCGAAGCGTCATCGCGAGGAATCAGCGGGCTGACTGACGACTTGGAGTTTGACCGCGGCGTGAGATGCCGTTTAGCGGTCACCGTGAAGCAGTCGGGAAGTATTCGGAACAGGCGAACGTCTCGATGGTAGTCAAGCGCATCGGCAAACGCAAGCCCCTGGCGCCATTCCCCGCAGCATCGGCAATTGACAACCCAGGGTGCTAATCGCAACCTTTGATCCCAGCGGACATCAGGGGATCTATCATGAGCAACCATTCGGCCTTCGGCGAGACGCCGGACGTGGCGCCGACGCCGCAACGCCTGGCGGCCATCGATCTGGGCTCCAACAGCTTTCACCTGCTGGTCGCCAACCAGGTCGACGGTCAGTTGCAGGTCGTCGCCAAGCTCGGCGAAAAGGTCCAGCTGGGCGCCGGCCTCGATGACGAGGGCGCCCTGACCGAGGACGCCATGCAGCGGGCCCTGGATTGCCTGGCGCGCTTCGCGCCCTTCCTCGAGGAGACGCCGACCGCCCAGCTGCGGGTGGTGGGCACCAACGCGCTGCGCGCGGCCACCAACAGCCAGGTGCTGATCGAGCGCGCCGAGGCCCTGCTCGGCCACGAGATCGAGATCATCGCCGGGCGCGAGGAAGCGCGCCTGATCTACCTGGGAGCGGCCCACGCCCTGGCCGAGGTCCACGGCCGGCGCCTGATCGTCGATATCGGCGGCGGTTCCACGGAGTTCATCATCGGCGAACACTTCGAGCCCCTGGCGCTTGAGAGCCTCGAGATGGGCTGCGTGACCTTCACTCAGCGCTTCTTCGCCGACGGCGAGATCACCGAGAAACGCTTTCGCCGCGCAGAACTCGCCGCCTTATCGGAGCTTGCCAACATTCGCCGCCCCTTCGAGGAGCTCGGCTGGGCCGACCCGGTGGGCTCCAGCGGCACCATCAAGGCCGCCGCCGCGGTGCTGGCCGCCACCGGCCAGGGCCCGGAGGGCATCATCGATCGCAAGGGCCTGGCCGCTCTGCGCAAGCGACTGATCAAGATGAAGCGCCTCGACAAGGTGGTCATGGACGGGCTCAAGGAGGATCGCGCCAGCGTCTTCCCCGCCGGCATCGCCGTGCTCTCGGCGGTCTTCGAGGCCTTCGGCCTCGAGCAGATGCGCTACTCCGACGGCGCCCTGCGCGAGGGTGTGCTCTATGACATGATCGGGCGCAATACCGCCGAAGACTCGCGACTGCAGACCCTCGAGGGGCTACGCCGGCGCTACCAGATCGATCCCCGTCAGGCCGACCAGGTGGCCTCCAGCGCCCGGCAGTGCCTGGCTCAGGTCGCCCACGCCTGGCCGCTGAACGCCGGCAACGCCCAGTTCCTCGACTGGGCCGCCCAGCTCCACGAGATCGGGCTTGCCATCTCCCACAGCCAGTTTCACCGCCACGGGGCCTACCTGCTGGCGCACTCCGATCTTGCCGGCCTGTCACGCCCCGAACAGCAGGCGCTGGCCTTCCTGGTACGCGCCCATCGGCGCAAGTTTCCACTCAAGGAGCTCGATGCCCTGCCCGCCTCGGTGCGACCTACGCTTGGGCGTCTGGCCCGCCTGCTGCGGCTGGCGGTGATCCTCAACCACTCCCGCCCCGAGCACCCACCGACGGGCTTTCGCCTCTCGGCGGACGGCGACCGGCTGTCGCTGTCGCTGGGCGCCGAGCTCGCCGACCAGGCGCTGCTGATCAATGACCTGGAGCAGGAGCAGGAGTATCAACGCGCCGCGGGATTCTCGCTTGCCATCGAGCCCCAGGAAAGCCTCGCCGCCTCGGCACGCTAGCGGTTCAGTCCCGGGGTGACGCCCTGCCGGCCGAGTAGCCCTCGGCCGCGATCAGCACCCCCGCCCGTCCCGGGTCCAGCACCGCCGCCACGGCTTCGCCGTCCCACACCACCAGCAGCGCCTGGCGCCGCCAGGGCGGCAGGCCTGCTTCCTGCAAAAGCCGCTTGAGATCCCGCCGCCCCCGGCCGGCCAAGCGCAGAGTCTCGCCGCCCTGGCGGGGGCGCAGCCGATAGCCGCCCTCTTCCCGACAAGGCCCGCCGTCGAGACGCACCTTCAGTCGCCCCTGCGGCGTGTCCAGTGCCGAACGACCGTCCCACTCGACCTGCCAGCCCGCGGGCAGGCCGGGCACGGGGCACTGCAGGTAGAGCGCCTCGCGCCAGCAGCGGGCCTCGCCGCCGGGCCAGGCCACCTGCACCTGAGCATCGCGACGGGCATTTAGCTGCTCATCGAGGGTGGCCAGGCGCGCCGCCGGCGGAGTGGGCACTCCAAGGCACTGGCAGGCGTAGCGAATCAGCAGACGCCGACGCGGCGCGCTGAGTGCGCACAGCGCCGGCAGCGACAACCGGCCGGGCTCGCCGCCGCAGGCCCTCAGATCCTGTCCCGCCAGCTCATCGAGGAGCGCATCCGCCTCGCCGGCGAGCGTCGCGCTGCGCCCAAGGCTCGCCTCGACCCGGGGCCAGCGGGACTCGAGCAGCGGCAGCACCCGCCGACGCAGGAAGTTGCGATCCAGCGCCTCATCCGCGTTGCTCGGGTCCTCGACCCAGCAAAGCCCCAATGCCTCGGCGGCGCGCTCAAGACGCGCCCGGGGCAGGTCCCGCAGGGGGCGGACCAGGCAAAGGCCAGCCCACTCGCGCACCGCTGGCATCGCCGCCAGCCCCCGCACCCCGCTGCCACGCAGGGCGGCCAGCAGCCAGGTTTCGGCCTGGTCACGGCGGTGCTGGGCGAGCCACAGGGTATCGCCGGCATCCAGCCGGGCGGCGAAGGCGTCATAGCGGGCCTCGCGGGCGGCGGCCTCGAGCCCCCGGCCAGTCGTCATATCGACGCACACACGCTCGATGAAGAGGGGCACGCCGAGGCGGTCGCAGAGCCGGTGGCAGTGGCGCACGAACTCACATGACGCCTCCTGCAGGCCATGATCGACATGCAGGGCATACAGCGAACGGGGATGACGATGAACCGCGCGGGCGGCCAGGGTCAGCAGCAGGCTGGAGTCGAGCCCGCCGGAGAGGGCCACCCAAACGCGACGCCCCGGCGGGGTCTCCGCCAGGGCGTCGTCGATCATCGGCTGCAGCGAGCTTTCCTCGCGCATCACGGACTCACACCGGGGCGCCGTAGCTCATCAGACGCTCATAGCGGCGCTCGAGCAGTGCATCGGTGTCCATGCCCTGCAGACGGTCGAGGCTCTCGAGCAGCGAGGTCTTGATGCGCTCAGAGGTCGTCACAGGGTGACGGTGGGCGCCGCCCAGGGGCTCCTTGATCAGGGTATCGACGAACCCGAGCTCCTGCAGACGCTCGGCGGTGATCCCCATGGCATGGGCGGCGTCCGAGGCGCGCTCGGCGCTCTTCCACAGGATCGAGGCACAGCCCTCCGGCGAGATCACCGAGTAGGTGGAGTACTGCAGCATCTGCAGCTCGTCGCAGACGCCGATGGCCAGCGCGCCGCCGGAGCCGCCCTCGCCCACCACGGTGGAGATGATCGGCGTCTTGAGCCGTGACATCACGGCGAGGTTGTAGGCGATGGCCTCGGACTGGCCGCGCTCCTCGGCGTCGATGCCCGGGTAGGCACCGGGGGTGTCGATGAAGGTCAACACCGGCATCTTGAAGCGCTCGGCCATCTCCATCAGGCGGCACGCCTTGCGATAGCCCTCGGGGCGCGGCATGCCGAAGTTGCGGCGCACCTTCTCCTTGACGTCACGGCCCTTCTGATGGCCGATGACCATCACCGGCTTGTCGTCGAGTCGCGCCACGCCGCCGACCAGTGCCGCGTCGTCGGCGAAATGACGATCGCCGTGCAGCTCGTCGAAGTCGGTGAAGACGTGCTCGAGATAGTCGAGGGTGTAGGGGCGCTGCGGATGACGCGAGAGCTGCGACACCTGCCAGGCGGAGAGGTCCTTGAAGATCGACTCGGTGAGCTTGGTGCTCTTCTCCTGGAGCTTGGCCACCTCTTCGCTGATGTTGATCTTGCTGTCGTTGCCGACCAGCCGCAGTTCCTCGATCTTCGCCTGCAACTCGGCAATGGGCTGTTCGAAATCCAGATAATTGGGGTTCATAGGCTCAGCTTGTTAGCAATCGGGGCAGCCTGGAGGCCACGGCTGTCGCGGGAAACATGAAAAAGGAACGATTGGAAATATAGCCGCTCATTATCGCAGCTTGTCCGTCCGGCGCAAGGCGCCTCCCGAGCCGGCCTGCCCGGTCGGGATACGCCAGCCCCGAGAGGGCGCCTCACGCGCCCTCACGAGCGGCCTAGCGCCGGTACTTGAGGCGCACACCGTCCTGGCCCTGCACCTCGCGCAGGGCGATCATCAGCTCGTCGGAGGGCGACACCTTCCACTCCTCGGCGAGCTCCAGCCAGCCCGTGGCCTCGGCATTGCGGTACTTGAGACGCACCGGCAGGCCATCGGCGTCGCGATAGGGCGAGAGGCTCTCCCGCAGGCTGTCGATCAGTCGTCCGTTGGCCGCCGCGCCGTCGACGGCGAGCTCCACGGCCTGACCGAAGCGGGCGCGAGCCTCGACCATCGGCGTGACGTCCTTGCCGCGCAGACGCAGGCCGCCGGAGTAGTCGTCGCTGGAGACCTCGCCCTCGACGATCATCACCTGATCGGCCTCCAGCCGCCCACGCAGGCGCTCGTACAGCTCGCCGAACAGGGACGCCTCGATGCGCCCGGTGCGGTCATCCAGGGTCACGAAGGCCATGGTATCGCCGCGCTTGGACTTCATGGTACGCATCGCCACCACCAGGCCGGCCACCCGCTGGGGTTCCCGGGACGGGCGGAGCTCGCTGATGCGGGTCGAGACGAAGCGCGAAAGCTCCTGCTCGTACTCGTCGATCGGGTGCCCGGTGAGATAGAGCCCCAGGGTGTCCTTCTCGCCGGCCAGGCGCTCCTTGTCGCTCCAGTCACGCACGGCGCTGTAGTCGGCATAGACATCGCCCGTGTCCGGCCCGCTGAAGGCCTCGCCGAACATGTCCATCATGCCCTGATTCTGGTTGGCCAGGTTCTGGGAGGCGGCCTTGAGCGCCGCCTCCATGGAGGCGGTGAGCACCGCGCGAGCCGCACCCAGGTTGTCGAGCGCCCCGGAGCGGATCAGCGCCTCGAGGGTGCGCTTGTTCATGCGCTTGGGGTCGACCCGGCGGCAGAAGTCGAACAGGTCACTGAAGGCGCCGCCCTCGTCGCGGGCCTCGACGATGGCGCCGATCGGGCCCTCGCCGACGCCGCGGATCGCACCGAGGCCATAGACCACCCGGCCCTCGGCATCGACGGTGAACTTGTAGCCCCCGACGTTGACGTCCGGCGGGGTCACGGTCAGCCCCTGATGACGACACTCCTCGATCAGCGGCACCACCTTGTCCAGGTTGTCCATCTCGGTGGACATCACCGCGGCCATGAAGGGCCCCGGGTAATGCGCCTTGAGCCAGGCGGTCTGGTAGGAGACCAGCGCATAGGCCGCCGAGTGCGACTTGTTGAAGCCGTAACCGGCGAACTTCTCCACCAGGTCGAAGATGTTGCCGGCGAGATCCTTGTCGATGCCGTTGGCCGCACAGCCCTCCATGAAGCCCGCGCGCTGCTTGGCCATCTCCTCGGGCTTCTTCTTGCCCATGGCGCGGCGCAGCATGTCGGCCTGGCCCAGGGAATAGCCGGCCATCACCTGGGCGATCTGCATCACCTGTTCCTGGTAGAGGATGATGCCATAGGTGGGCGCCAGCACCGGCTTCAACAGCTCGTGCTGATAGTCCGGGTGCGGGTAGGAGATCTCCGCCCGGCCATGCTTGCGGTTGATGAAGTCATCGACCATGCCGGACTGCAGCGGACCCGGACGGAACAGCGCCACCAGGGCGATCATGTCCTCCAGCGAATCCGGCAGCAGGCGCTTGATCAGTTCCTTCATGCCCCGGGACTCGAGCTGGAAGACCGCGGTGGTCTCGGCCTTCTTGAGCATATCGAAGGTCGGCACGTCATCCAGCGGGATGGTGTCGATATCCAGCGGCCCCTGGCCCTCGACCGCGCGTACCTTGTCGACCATCTCCAGCGCCCAGTCGATGATGGTCAGGGTGCGCAGGCCCAGGAAGTCGAACTTGACCAGCCCGGCCTCCTCGATGTCGTTCTTGTCGAACTGCACTACCAGGCCGTTGCCCTCCTCGTCGCAGAGCAGCGGCGAGAAGTCGGTGAGCTTGGTCGGCGCGATCACCACGCCGCCGGCATGCTTGCCGGTGCCGCGGGTGATGCCCTCGAGCCGCTGAGCCATCTCCCAGATCTCGGCGGCCTCCTCGTCGGCCTCGAGGTACTCGCGCAGCGGCTCCTCCTGCTCATGCGCCTTCTCGAGGGTCATGCCGACCTCGAAGGGAATCAGCTTGGAGAGCTTGTCACCCAGCGAATAGGGCTTGCCCTGGGCGCGGGCCACGTCGCGCACCACCGCCTTGGCGGCCATGGTGCCGAAGGTGACGATCTGGGAGACGGCATCGCGGCCGTAGCGCTCGGCCACGTAGTCGATCACCCGGTCGCGCTTCTCCATGCAGAAGTCGACGTCGAAGTCGGGCATCGAGACACGCTCGGGATTGAGGAAGCGCTCGAACAGCAGGTCATACTGGATGGGGTCGAGATCGGTGATCTTCTGGGCGTACGCCACCAGCGAGCCGGCACCAGAGCCGCGTCCCGGCCCCACCGGGACGTCGTTATCCTTGGCCCACTGGATGAAGTCCATGACGATCAGGAAGTACCCGGGGAAGCCCATCTGCAGGATGATGTTGAGCTCGAAGTCGAGACGCTCGCGGTAGCGGGCGTCGATCTCGGCGTACTCCTGGCCGTCCCGGGGGTAGCGCTCGGCCGGGTAGAGGAAATCCAGGCGCTCGGTGAGGCCGTCGTGGGAGACCTGGCGGAAGAACTCGTCCTGGGTCATGCCCTCGGGGATCTCGAACTCGGGCAGGAATATCTCGCCCAGGCGCACATCCACGTTGCAGCGCGCGGCGATCATCACGCTGTTCTCGAGCGCCTCGGGGATGTCCGCGAACAGCTCGGCCATCTCCTCGGGCGTCTTCAGGTACTGCTCCTCGCTGTAGCGGCGCTCGCGGCGCGGATCGTCCAGCGCCTTGCCCTCACCGATGGCGACTCGCGTCTCGTGGGCCCAGAAGTCATCGCGGGACAGGAAACGCACATCGTTGGTGGCGACCACCGGGGTATGGGTCTCGGCGGCCAGCGCCACCGACAGGTGCAGGCACTCCTCCTCGAAGGGCCGTGAGGTGCGGTTCAGCTCGAGATAGAAGCGCCCCGGGAAGTGACGATTCCACTCCTCGAGCAGGGTACGGGCCGTCGCGCCATGCTCGCTGAGCAGATGCCGGCCGATCTCGCCGTCGCGACCGCCGGAGAGCGCGATCAGCCCCTCGCTCTGCGCAAATATCCAGGCCTTGTCGAGGATCGCCCGCCCCTGGCGCTGCCCTTCCATCCACCCCTTCGAGATCAACTCGGTGAGGTTGCGGTAGCCGTCGCTGTCCATGGCCAGCAGGGTCAGCCGGTAGGGGTGGGCCTCATCGTGAGGGTTATGGAGCCACAGGTCGGCGCCGATGATCGGCTTGAGTCCGGCCCCCTGGGCGGCCCGATAGCCCTTCACCAGGCCGAACAGGTTGGCCTCGTCGGTCATCGCCAGAGCCGGCATGCCCGCCTGCGCCGTCTGCTTGACCAGCGGCTTGAGGCGCACCAGGCCGTCGACGAGGGAATACTCGGTATGCACGCGAAGGTGAACGAAGGAAGGGGTCATGGCGTACTCGTGGCTTGGCTGGGTCAGGTGCGATGTCGAGTGCGGCGTCGACGGGCAGTGTCGGGGGCAACGGTCCGGCGGTCCGGCGAACGGCCCGGTGCGCCGAGGGCGAAGGGCCATCCCCGGCGGCTAGAGCAGGTCCAGCTGCTTCTTGACCGGGGCGAAGGAGCGTCGATGCTCCGCCAGTGGCCCCAGGCGCGAAAGCGCCGCCAGGTGTTCCTTGGTCGGATAGCCCTTGTGGCGGGCGAAGCCGTAATCGGGATGCCGGGCATCCAGGGCCAGCATCTGGGCGTCCCTGGCCACCTTGGCCAGGATCGAGGCGGCGGCGATCGCCGGATGGCGGGCATCGCCCTTGACCACGGCCTGGCCAGGCAGCGGATGCCCCGGCAGGCGGTTGCCGTCCACCAGCAGGTATTCTGCCGCCGGTGCCAGGCCATCGATGGCCCGGCGCATCGCCAGATGGGTGGCATGGTAGATGTTGAGGCGATCGACTTCCAGCGGCGAGGCCTCGGCCACGCAGAACGCAAGGGCCCGCTCGCGAATCTCGGCGTCCAGGGCTTCGCGGCGCCGAGCCGTCAGCGTCTTGGAGTCGTTCAGGCCCTCGATCGGCCGGGCGGGATCGAGGATGACCGCCGCCGCAACCACCGCGCCGATCAAGGGGCCGCGGCCGACCTCGTCGACACCGGCCAGCCGCTCGCCCTGATAGTCGATGTGCAACGGAGGCAGGGACTTGGCACTCATGGCGTCTTTCCCGAACGGGATGGCTCGTCGCCGTGGTGCAGGTTGCTGGTTACCTGGTCGCTGGCCGCCGAAACATCGGGATTGTTCGCACCGAGACTGTTTGCGCCGGGACGGGCCGCCCCCGCGGCCTCGGGCATCACGCTTGCCGGCAGCGCCTGGCCCGCGATCAGCGCCTCGACGGCCGCGGCAGCGCGCGCGCTGGCACCACGCTGCAACCCCTCATGCATGGCCGCGAAGCGCGTCTCCAGCGCCGCTCGGCCCTCTGCATCGTCGAGCATGCCGGCAAGCTCCCCGGCGATCGCCTCGGGGCTGGCGGCCTCCTGGATCAGCTCCGGCACCAGCGCCTCGCGGGCGATCAGGTTGGGCAGCGAGATCCACTCGGTCTTGACCAGGCGCTTGGCGAGCCAGTGGGTGGCCGGCGCCATCTTGTAGGCCACCAGCATCGGCCGGTGGCAGAGCATGGCCTCCAGCGCCGCGGTGCCAGAGGCCAGCAACACGGCATCCGCGGCCACCATCGCCTCCCGAGCCTGGCCATCGAGCAGGGTGACGCGCCCCTTGAGCGCCGGGTAGTCGACCAGCAGGGCCTCGAGCTCGGTGCGCCGAGCCGGGGTCGCCGCGGGAATGACGATCTGAAGCCCGGGACGCGCCTGGCACAGCCGCTCGGCGGCATCGATGAAGGTCGCGCCCAGAAAGCGGATCTCGTTGGCTCGCGAGCCTGGCAGCAGGGCCAGCACCTCGGGGACATCAACAAGACCCAAGGCCCGGCGAGTGCCGGCGCGGTCGTTGTGAAGCGGCAGCTCGTCGGCCAGCGGATGACCGACGAAGGCCACCGGCACCTCATGGCGCTGGTAGAAGGCGGCCTCGAAGGGCAGGAAGGTCAGGATGGCATCCACCGACCTGGCGATGCCCTTCACCCGACCCTGGCGCCAGGCCCACACGGAGGGACTGACGTAATGGGCGGTGGTCAGGCCCGCCTCGCGCAGCTGGCGCTCGAGGCCCAGGGTGAAGTCCGGGGCATCGATGCCGATCATGATGTCCGGCTGCCAGTCCAGGGCATCGCGCCTGAGGGCCCGACGCACCCGGATCAGCTCGGGCAGGTGCTTGACCACCTCGACCAGCCCCATCACCGACAGGGTCTCCAGCGGGTAGCGGCTATCGATGCCCTGGGCGAGCATGCGCGGACCGCCGATGCCGCGGAACTCGACCTCGCCGAGACGCGCACGCAGGGCCTGCATCAGGCCGGCGCCCAGAATGTCGCCGGACAGCTCGCCGGCGACCAGATAGACCCGCACCGGGCGTGACTCGCGAGAGGCGTCCGGCATGGCCTAGCGCAGGATGCCGCGGGTGGAGACGCGGATCGAGTCGATGAAGGTCTGGGTCTCGGGCAGCGAGAACTCGGCCTCGATCTCCGCCAGCGCCTGCTCGACGGTCAGGCCCTGGCGATAGACCTTCTTGTAGGACTCGGTGAGCGCCTTGATGGCCTCGCGGGAGAAGCCGCGCCGCTTGAGCCCCACCAGGTTGAGCCCGTGAGGCTGCGCCGGGTTGCCGTTGATCATCACGAATGCGGGGGTGTCCTTGGTGATGATGGACCCGCCGCCGGCCATGGCCTGGGTACCGAAATGGCAGAACTGGTGGATCGCCGACAGTCCGCCGATGATGGCGGCATCGCCCAGAGTGACATGGCCGGCCAGGGTGACCTGGTTGGCCAGGATGCAGTCGTTGCCAACCACGCAGTCGTGCCCGACATGCACATAGGCCATGAAGAGGTTGCGGCTGCCGATGGTGGTCTCGCCACGGTCCTGCACAGTGCCGCGATGCAGGGTCACGCCCTCGCGGATGACGTTGTCGTCGCCCATCACAAGGCGCGTCGGCTCGCCGGCGTACTTCTTGTCCTGGCAATCCTCGCCGACCGACGCGAACTGGAAGATGCGGGTGCGCGCGCCGAGCACCGTCGGGCCCTTGATCACCACATGCGGGCCGATCCGGCTGCCGGCGCCGATCTCGACGTCGGGGCCGATCACGCTGAACGGGCCTACCTCGACGTCATCGGCGAGGCGCGCCTGGGGATCAACGATAGCAGTGGGATGTATCAAGCGACCTTCCTCTCGGCACAGATGATCTCGGCCTCGCAGGCCACTTCGCCGTCGACGCTGGCGACACACTGGAACTTCCAGATGCCGCGCTTCTCGCGGATCACGTTGGCCTCGAGGCGCAGCTGGTCACCGGGCATCACCGGGCGCTTGAAGCGCACGTTATCACTGCCCACCAGGTAATAGACATAACCATCGGCCGGCAGCTTGTTAACGGTCTTGAAACCGAGAATCCCGCAGGCCTGAGCCAACGCCTCGATCACCAGCACCCCCGGCATGATCGGATGATGGGGGAAGTGTCCATTGAAGAACGGCTCATTGATGCTGACGTTCTTGTTGGCGACGATGCGGGCACCGTGCTCGAGCTCCATGACCCGGTCGACCAACAGGAAGGGGTAGCGGTGGGGGAGATACTCACGGATCTCGTTGATGTCCATTACCATCGATGCGACCTCTGAAATGACGAAATGCTCGCCCTCGGGCGAGCATGCTGTGGCGGCAGGGCCGCCTCCATGTTCGGCTTGGGCGGATTATAGCGCCCGTCCCGGGCGACTCAACGCTCGATCTGCCCCTTTTCCAGGCGGTTAACCCGCTTGACGAGGGCATCGAGCTGCTTGAAGCGTACCGCGTTCTTGCGCCACAGGGCATTGCGCATGGAACCGGTCCCGGAGGAATAGACGCCTGGCTCGTGAATCGAGTTGGTGACCAGGCTCATGCCGGTGACCTGCACCCCATCGCAGAGGGTCAGGTGACCGGAGAGGCCGACCCCGCCACCGAGCATGCAGTGACGCCCCACCTTGGTGGAGCCGGCGATGCCCACGCAGCCCGCCAAGGCGGTATGGTCGCCGACCTGCACGTTGTGAGCGATCTGCACCTGGCTGTCGATCTTGACGTCGTTGCCGATCACGGTGTCGCCGAGGGCGCCGCGGTCGATGCTGGTGCAGCTGCCGACCTCGACATCGTCACCGAGGACCACGCCGCCGAGCTGGGCGATCTTGTGCCAGCGGCTGCCATCGTGGGCGAAGCCGAAGCCATCGCCGCCGATCACGCAGTGGCTGTTGAGCACTACCCGTTCGCCCAGCACCACGCCATGACAGACGCTGACTTGGGCATGCAGCCGCGATCCGGCGCCGATCACGCTGTCGGCGCCCACCACGCTGCCGGGACCGATGACCACATCATCGCCGACCACCACGCCGTCCTCGATCACCGCCTGAGGACCGACCTCGACATTGGCGCCGAGCCGCGCACTCTCGGCGACCACCGCCGAGGCATGCACGCCCGGCCGATGCCGCGCGGCCAGCGGATCGAACAGCCGCGAGAGCTCGGCATAGCCCAGGTAGGGATTGTCCAGGACGAGACAGGTAGTGGGGCTTTCCTCGACATGGTCGGGGTGCAGCAACACCGCCGCGGCACGGGTCTCGGGCAGATACTTGAGATAGGCGCGGTTGGCGAGGAAGGTCAGTTCCTCGGGGCCGGCATCGGTAAGGGTCGCCAGGCCACTGACGGTGCGCCGGCCATCACCGATGAGGCGAGCGCCCAGGCGCTCGGCGAGCTCATCGAGGGTATAGGTAGGGTAGGAAGCGATAGTCATGGACGCGGGTCATCGCGGACGGCACGCCTGGGCGTGCCGCCGGCCTCAGTTGGACGAATTGAGCAGCTCGGTGACCTCGTCGGTCACGTCTAGGAGATCGCCATCGGCGTGGATGACGCCATTGCGATCCACCAGCACCTCGATGTCGTGGCGCTCGATGATCTGATCCACGGCGTTTTCCAGGCGCGGCTGCGCCTGCTGCATGAACTGCTGCTCGGACTGCTGGCGGGCCTGCACCACCTGGCGACGCAGCTGCTGGAAGCGACTGCCTTTTTCCTGGAGTTCCTGCACCGCCGCCTGGCGCTGCGACTCGGACATGGTCGCCCCGTCGCGCTGCAGGCGCTGCTGCAGCTGCTGGACTTCCTGGCCCAGGGCCTCGGCCTCCTGCTGCTGGCTGCCGATCCGCGACTCGAGCTCGCTCATCGACTGCTGGGCATCATCGCTTTCCAGCAGGGCCTGGCGCCAGTCCAGCACGGCGACATCCGCGGCCAGGGCAGGCGCACTGAGGGCCGTGAACAGGCCGAGGCACAGGGCTCCGGTCAACTTGCGCATCGTGTCATACTCCTCGAGATCGGTGGTCTGGCATCCGTTGGCGGGCCTAGAAGGTCTGGCCCAGCGAGAACTGGAAGAACTGGGTGTCGTCGCCGTCCTCGTCATTGAGCGGTTCGGCCACGCTGAAGGTCAGCGGCCCGACCGGCGTCAGCCAGGACAGGCCAAGGCCCACACTGTAACGCAGATCGCCCAGGTCAACACCCGCGTCGCAGCTCGAGGTGCCGGAGGAGACGGCGTAGCACTCGGTGAGGAAGGTGTTGCCGCCATCGAGGAACAGCGACGACTGCACGCTGCGCTGATCCTCGACGAAGGGCATCGGGAACAGCACTTCCGCCGAGCCGGAGACCAGCACGTTGCCGCCCAGGGTGTCGTCATCCCCGTCGCCCTGGGGCGTAGTGGGCTGACCCAGCGTGCTGGAGCTATAACCCCGCACCGAGCCCAGGCCACCGGCCAGGAAGTTCTCGTAGAACGGGTAGGGCTCGTCGTCCGGGGTATCGGCGTAGCCCAGGTTGGTACTGAACTTCAGCGACCAGGCGTCGTTGAGGGCGAAGAGCTGCTTGCCGCGATAGCGCAGCTTGTAATAGAGGGCATCGCTGCCCGGCGCCGCGGTCTCGAGCGACACTCGCTGGTAGTTGCCCGCGGTGGGCATGATGCCGCGGTTGAGCTTGTCGCGGGTCCAGCTGGTGGTCAGCTTGAGGCTCTGGGCGCTGTCGCCCCGATCGGCGACGTACTGATTGATCTCCGCGGGGGTGTCATCGTAGGTATCGACCGTCAATTCCTCGACGCCGACGCCGAAGTTCAGCCGCGAAGACTCGTTGATCGGATAACCGAAGTTGATGCTGGCGCCCATGGCGTCGGTGGAGTAGGTCGAGATATCGGAGTCGTCGTAGTCCGTCTCGCGGTAGTAAAGGTTATAGCCTCGGGAGATGCCGTCCAGGGTCCAATAGGGATCGGTGAAGCCGAAGTTGAGGCTGGTGTAGGTATCGCCCTTCTGGGCGCCGACGCTGACCCGGTTACCGGTACCCAGGAAGTTGTTCTGGGACAGCGAGGCCCCATAGATGACGCCATCGCTCTGGGAGAAACCGACGCTCGCGGAGATCGAGCCGGAGGGCTGCTCCTCGACGTTGTAGGTCACGTCCAGCTGATCGGGTTCGCCGGCTACCGGGCGGGTCTCGACATCGACCTGCTTGAAGAAACCCAGCTGCTCGAGGCTCTGACGGGACTGGCTGATCTGCTCGGTGGAGGCCGGGGCGCCCTCCATCTGGATCATCTCACGCCGCAGCACCTCATCCATGGTGGTGGTGTTGCCGACGAAGTCGATGCGACGCACATAGGCACGACGGCCCGGCTGGACCCGGAAGGTGACATCGACCCGCTCGCCATCGGCGCTGACCTCAGGCACACCCTCGACGCTGGCGAAGGCATAGCCCTCGGCGCCGAGGCGGGCGCGCAGCGCCTCGGAGGAGGCGGTGATGTCGCTGCGCGAGAAGATTTCACCCGGCGTGGCCTCGACCAGCTTGCGGGCCTCGGAGGGCGCAATCTTTATATCCCCGGCGAAATCGATCTCGCCCAGGCGGTACTGATCACCCTCCTCGACGTTGACGGTGATGAAGATGCGCGACTTGTCGGGGCTGATCGAGACCTGGGTCGAGGTGATGGCGAAATTGACATAGCCCCGGTCCAGGTACCAGGAACGCAGGCGCTCAAGATCCCCGGAGAGCTGCTGGCGGGAATATTCGTCGCTCGAGAACCAGCCGAAGAACCAGCTGGGCCGATCTTCGAGCTCGAAGACCTTGCGCAGGGTGTCATCGTCGAAGGCCTGGTTACCGACCACGTTGATCTGGCGGATCTTGGCCACCGCTCCCTCGTCGATATCGACCTTGACCCTTACCCGACTTGAGTCGATCTCCTCGACCTCGGCGGCGATGCGGGCACTGTAGCGCCCCTGACCGTGATAGAGCTGCTCGAGCTCGCGCTGCATCTCGTCGAGGGTCGAGCGCTGCAACGCCTGCCCCTCGGCCAGCCCCGCCTCCCGCAGTCCCTGGCGCAGCTCTTCTTCGGAAATCTGGGAGTTGCCGGTGATCTCGAGATCGGTGATGAAGGGGCGCTCGTCGACCTGCACGACCAGGACATCGCCCTCACGCGCCAGCCGCACGTCTTCGAACAGGCCGGTCGAGAACAGCGCCTTGGCGGCCTCGGCCAGCTCGCGCTCGTCGACCGCATCGCGGGCACTGACCGGGAAGGCATTGAAGACGGACGCCGCGGAGACCCGCTTGAGGCCTTCCACGCGGATGTCGGAAACGGTAAACGCATCGGCCAGCGCCACCGGGGCGCCAGACAGCCACAGCGCCGCAACGCCTAGAATCTTGAGTTTCATGCAGTCGGTTCGCTCGCGTTGGTCTGCCCGCTTGTCAAACGAGCACCTTATACATTTGTTCGACCCACTGACAAGGCCGCCCCCGTCCGGTGCCGCCCCGGAGTGGCGGGCTACCAGAGCCGCATCAGGTCGAAGTACATCGCCATCAGCATCATGCTGCCTACCAGCGCCAGGCCGATCCTGAAGCCCACCGCCTGTGCCTGTTCGGAGACGGGGCGCCCCCGCACCGCCTCGATGAGGTAATAGACCAGGTGGCCGCCGTCGAGCACCGGGATCGGCAGCAGGTTAAGGATGCCCAGGCTGATCGACAGGTAGGCCAGGAAACCGATGAAGCTTTCCACGCCGGTGCGGGCGGTCTCGCCGGCGATACGGGCAATCGTGATCGGGCCCGACAGGTTCGACGGCGATATAAGCCCGACCAGCATCTTGCGCATGGCATCCAGGGTCAACACCGACATCTCGGCGGTCTTGTGGATCGACTGCCCGACCGCCTCGAGGGGGCCGTAATGGATCTCGCGCTGATACTCGGCCGGCCAGTCGACGCTGGCCACACCGGCCCCGATGTAGCCGATGGTCTCGCCTTCCTCGCCGGCGCGGGTGCCCGGCGTCAGAGTCAGCGTCTGGCGGGTGCCGGCCCGCTCGATATCAAGCGAAAGGGGCATACCGGGGCTGGCCCGCACCCGTTCGACGACGGCCATCCAGCCATCGATGGGCTCTCCGGCGACGGTCAGGATGCGATCGCCCACCTGCAGGCCAGCGTCGGCCGCGGCCTCCCCCTCCAACACCTGGCCGAGCACCGCCGGCATGGCCGGTCGCCAGGGGGTGAAGCCGAGGGTCGCCAGCGGGCGGGGCGGATCCTGGCCGACCAGCCAGTCCTCGACGGGCAGGCGATACTCCCGCGCCGCCGTGGCTCCGTCCGGCCGAGCGGTCAGGCTGATCGCACCGCTCTCGCCGATCGCGGCGATCAGCTTGAGGTTGATATCGTCCCAGGAGCGTACCGGCTCTCCCTGGACGGCCACGATCTCCTGTCCCGAGGTCAGCCCGCCGCGGGCGGCTGCGGAGTCCGGCGCCACCTCGCCGACCACCGGAGCCACGGTGGTGATGCCGACCACGAACAGCAGCCAGTAGGCAACGATCGCCAGCAAGAAGTTGGCCAGCGGGCCGGCGACGACCACGGCGATGCGCGCCCACACCGACTTGCGGTTGAAGGCCAGGTGGCGCTCATCCGGATCGACCGGCCCCTCGCGCTCGTCGAGCATCTTGACGTAGCCGCCCAGCGGGATGGCGGCCACGGCAAACTCGGTCCCGTGACGATCGACTCGCGACCACAGCGGCTTGCCGAAGCCCACCGAGAAGCGCAGCACCTTGATGCCGCAACGACGGGCGACCCAGAAGTGACCAAACTCGTGAAAGGTGACCAGCAGCCCGAGGACCACGATCACCGCCAGCACATTCTGTATCACGTCCATGCAAGCTTACTCCCGGCCATAGCGTTCCAGGTGATGACGCGCCGCCCGACGACCCCGGGCATCCTCGGCGAGGATGCCCTCCAGCTCGTCGGCTGCCGACGGCGGACAGGCCGACAGCACGGCCTCGTTGAGCTCCGCGATCCCCGGGAAGGACAACCGCCCGGCGAGAAAGGCCTCCACCGCCACCTCGTTGGCGGCATTGAGCAGCGCCGGCGCACTGCCCCCGGCGGCCATCGCCTCACGGGCCAGCCGCAGGCAGGGAAAAGCCGCCTCATCCGGTGCCTGAAAGTCGAGCCTTGATACCTGAAACAGGTCCAGGGGCGCGACCCCGGCCTCGATGCGCTCCGGCCAGGACAGCCCGTAGGCGATCGGCGTACGCATGTCCGGGTTGCCGAGCTGGGCGAGCACCGAACCATCCCGATAGGCCGCCATCGAATGGATCACGCTCTGCGGATGCACCACCACCTGAATCTGCTCGGGTCCGGCATCGAACAGCCAGCAGGCCTCGATCAGCTCGAGCCCCTTGTTCATCAGGGTCGCGCTGTCCACCGAGATCTTGCGTCCCATCGACCAGTTGGGATGCGCACAGGCCTGATCCGGGGTCACCTCGGCCAGTGCGTCCCTCGACCAGCCGAGGAAGGGCCCGCCGGAGGCGGTCAGCAGCAGCTGGTTGACGCCGATGCCCTCCAGGCCACCGCGATGCTCGGGAGGTAGACACTGATAGATGGCATTATGTTCGGAATCGATCGGCAATAGCACGGCATCATGACGGGCCACGGCGTCCATGAACAGCCCGCCGCTCATCACCAAGGCTTCCTTGTTGGCCAGCAGCACCCGCTTGCCGGCGCGCACGGCCGCAAGCGTCGGCACCAGGCCGGCGGCCCCGACGATGGCTGCCATCACCACCTCGACCTCGGCGGCGCTGGCGACCTCGACCAGGGCCGCCTCGCCGGCGCGCACCTCGGTGGCCACGCCCGCTTCGGCCAGCCGCTCACGCAGCCAGGCAGCATCCGCCTCGGTGCCGATCACCGCCTGTGCCGGCCGATGCGTCCGGCACAGGGCCAGCAGGGCTTCCTTGGAGCGCTGTGCAGTCAGCGCATGCACCCGATAGCGCTCGGGATGGCGGGCGATCACGTCCAGGGTGCTGGTGCCGATGGAACCGGTCGCCCCCAGCACGGTGACCCGCTGAGGACGACCGGCTGTGACCGGCTCTGCAGAGGCGAGGCTCATAGCCACACCCGCAGCAACGCGAAGACCGGAATCGCCGCGGTCAGGCTATCGATGCGATCCAGCACACCGCCATGACCGGGCAGCAGCACGCCGGAGTCCTTGATGCCACGGGTGCGCTTCAACATGCTCTCGACCAGATCCCCCAGCACCGAGACCAGAGTCACCACCCCGGTGGCGACCAGCAGGCAGAGGGTCTCGCTAAGGCCAAGCGACAGCCAGGCGGCATAGCCAAGGGCCAGCGCCAGGGTGGCGACCACGCCGCCGACCACACCTTCCCAGCTCTTGCCCGGGCTGACGGCGGGGGCCAGCTTGCGCCGTCCGAAGGCACGCCCCGCGAAGTAGGCGCCGGTGTCGGCGAGCCACACCAGCAGCAGCACGAACAGCAGCCATTCGGCGCCGCTGGCGCGCAGGCTGTTGAAGCCCACCCAGCAGGGCAGCAGCACCAGCAGGCCCATGGCCAGGCGCCGCGCCGGCGTCGCCCACTGAGCCTGACGCGCCGGGTAGTGCGTGACCCAGTAGAGGTTAGCCAGCCAGGCGGCCGCGCCGAGCCACAAGAGTCCCTCTGCCCGATCGCCGCCGCCGAGCCACAAGAGCACCATGGCGAGTCCCAGGGCGGCCGTGCAGGCCAGGCGCGCACTGAGGCGAGACAGGGCGGCAAGATTGGTCCACTCCCAGGCGGCGAGCAGCACCACGACGCCGGTAAAGAGGGCAAAGCCCCCCCCCTCGAGCAGGAAGAGCCCGGCGAGGGCCAGCGGCAGCAGACAGACGGCGGTGAGGATTCGTTGCTTAAGCACCTTGGGCCTCGACTTGCTCGTGGGTCATGCCGAAGCGGCGCTGGCGACGCGCGAAGTCGGCGAAGGCCTCGTCGAGGGCCTCGGCACCGAAGTCGGGCCACAACAGGGGCGAGAAGTGCAGCTCGGCATAGGCCAGCTGCCAAAGCAGGAAGTTGGAGATGCGCTGCTCACCGCTGGTGCGAATGCACAGGTCCACCGCCGGGGCATCGGCCAGACACACCTCACGGCCCAGCGCCG
Organism: Halomonas sp. YLGW01; assembly: GCF_014840935.1. NCBI lineage: Bacteria > Pseudomonadati > Pseudomonadota > Gammaproteobacteria > Oceanospirillales > Halomonadaceae > Halomonas > Halomonas sp. YLGW01. The sequence continues at coordinate 3,092,742 of NZ_CP062005.1, forward strand.
CCTCGTCGACCTGCTCGGCGGCGAGGTCGCCGTCGGCCACTCGCGTCGCCAGGCGACGCGCCGCCTGGGCGATGTCCCAGCGGCCTCCATAGTTGGCGGCGATCACCAGGTGCATGCCGCGATTGCCCTCGGTCAGCGCCTCGGCGCGGGCGATATGCTTCTGGATGGAGGTCGAGAAACCCTCCCGCTCGCCGATGATAGACAGCCGGATATCATGCTCGTGGAGCTTCTTGACCTCCCGCTTGAGGGCGATCAGGAACAGCTCCATCAAGGCGTTGACCTCGGCCGGCGGGCGCTTCCAGTTTTCGCTGGAGAAGGCGAACAGGGTCAGCACCTCGACGCCTCGCTCGGCGGCACGGCGGATCACCGCGCGCACCGACTCGACACCCGCACGATGGCCGCGCACCCCGGACAGGCCATGGGCCTTGGCCCAGCGATTGTTGCCATCCATGATGATCGCCAGATGGCGCGGGATCGCCGAGCGATGGGATTCGGGGGACTGCGGTGATGTCATGGGGGCTCGCATAGCAGTAGAACGATAGGCGGGCGATGCGACGTCGCCCGCCAGACCTCAGACCGTCATCAGGTCCTTTTCCTTGGCTTCCAGCAGCTTGTCGATCTCGGCGATGTACTTGTCGGTCAACTTCTGGATGGCGTCCGCGCCGCCGCGCTCCTCGTCCTCGGAGATATCCTTGTCCTTGAGCAGGGCCTTGATATCACCGTTGGCATCGCGGCGCACGTTGCGCACGGCCACGCGCGCATTTTCGGCCTCGGAGCGGGCCTGCTTGATGTACCCCTTGCGGGTCTCCTCGGTGAGCATCGGCATCGGCACGCGGATCACGCTGCCGGCGGTGGCCGGGTTGAGGCCCAGGTCCGCCATCATGATGGCCTTCTCGACCTTAGGCACCATGGGCTTCTCCCAGGGCACCACCGAGAGGGTACGCGCGTCCTCGACGTTGACGCTGGCGACCTGGTTGAGCGGCATCTGGGCGCCGTAATACTCCACGCTCACCGCATCGAGGATGCTCGGATGGGCGCGGCCGGTGCGGATCTTGTTGAAGTTCCCGTGCAGCGACTCGAGGGTCTTCTTCATGCGGGCTTCAGCGTCTTTCTGGATTTCGTTGATCACGGTTTCAACCTCTGTCTATCAGCGTGCCTTCCTTGCCGCCCATCACAAGATTGAGCAGGGCACCGGGCTTGTTCATGTTGAATACGCGGACCGGCATGTCATGGTCACGTACCAGGCAGATGGCGGTCAAATCCATCACCCCGAGCTTCTGATCCAGGCATTCATCATAGGTCAGACGCTCGTATTTCTGGGCATCGGCATGCTTGACCGGGTCCCGATCGTAGACGCCATCGACCTTGGTGGCCTTGATCACCACGTCGGCGTCGATCTCGATGCCGCGCAGGCAGGCTGCGGAATCGGTGGTGAAGAAGGGGTTGCCGGTACCGGCGGAAAACAATACCACATCGCCCGAGGTCAGGTAGCGGATGCCGGTGCGGCGGTCGTAGTGCTCGACCACGCCGCTCATCGGGATCGCCGACATCACCCGCGAGCGGATGTTGGAGCGCTCCAGGGCATCGCGCATGGCCAGGGCGTTCATCACCGTGGCCAGCATGCCCATGTGATCGCCGGTCACCCGTTCCATGCCCGCCTCGTGTAGGGCGGCCCCGCGGAACAGGTTGCCGCCGCCGACCACGATCCCTACCTGAACACCGATCCCCACCAGCTGACCGATCTCCAGCGCCATGCGATCGAGCACCTGCGGGTCGATGCCGAACTCGGCATCGCCGGTCAGGGCCTCGCCGGACAGCTTGAGCAGGATACGCTTGTACTTGCTTTTGGCCGGGCGCTCGGGCTTGGCCGCGCGTTCGGAGGAGGTGATGGGATCGGACATGGGGCGTCTCCTGATGACAGCGACAGGGGGAGGAATTCTTGGCGGCATTTCTATCCGCCGGATACGCGAAGGCGTGCGCTTGCGCGCACGCCATCACGAACTCACAGCACCGGGCCTTAGCTGCGGCCGGCCTGCTCCATCACTTCCTTGGCGAAGTCGACTTCTTCTTTCTCGATGCCTTCACCAACCTCGAAGCGCGTGAAGCTGACCACTTCGCCGCCGGCTGCCTTGACGAACTCGGCCACGGTCTGGTCCGGGTTCTTGACGAAGGCCTGCTCGGTCAGGCTGTTCTCGGCCAGGTACTTCTTCAGACGACCCTGGACCATCTTCTCGGCGATGTTTTCCGGCTTGCCGGCCATGTCCGGCTGCGCCAGGATGATCGCCTTTTCGTTGTCCAGCTGCTCCTGCGGCATGTTCTCCGGCAGAGCCACGACCGGGTTGATGGCCGCCACGTGCATGGACACGTCCTTGGCTGCCTCGGCGGTGCCGCCGTTCAGCACGGTCAGCGCGGCGATACGGCCGCCGTGGACGTAACCACCGACCTTGCCACCAGCCGGTGCTTCGACCAGCGCAGCACGACGCACGCTGATGTTCTCGCCGATCTTCTGGACCAGCTGCTCGCGGGCATCTTCCAGATCACCTTCCATCAGCGCTGCGATGTCGGTGGTCTTGGTCGCGAAGGCCTGCTCGGCGACCTTGTCGGCGAAGGCGATGAAGTTGTCGTCACGAGCCACGAAATCGGTCTCGGAGTTGACTTCAAGCATCAGGCCGTAGCTGGCGTCGTCGGCCAGCTTGATCACGATGGCGCCTTCGGCAGCGGTACGGCCCGCCTTCTTGGCGGCCTTGAGGCCGGAGTTCTTGCGCAGGTTCTCGATGGCGGTTTCGATATCGCCACCGGCTTCGGTGAGCGCCTTCTTGCACTCCATCATGCCGAGCCCGGTACGCTCGCGCAGTTCTTTTACCTGAGACGCGCTGATAGCTGCCATGGTAATAACCTCTGAAATGATTCGACGTCGATAATCAAAGCGTTACCGTCACCCGGGTGGGGACGGCAAGAAGGGGGCATTGCCCCCTCCTCTGCTGCCTACCCCTATGCCCGGCGAGCGTGGCTCGCCACCCAGGCCGCCATCAGCATGGCGACTTCGGATGACACCCGGGGTAGACGAGCGGCATCACTCGGCGACTTGTTCGCCTTCGGTGACTTCAACGAACTCGTCGGGACGACCTTCCTTCGCCTTGGCGCAGGCGTTGGCGATGGCCTGGACGTAGATCTGAATGGCGCGGATGGAATCATCGTTGCCCGGGATCACGTAGTCGACGCCGTCCGGATTGGAGTTGGTATCGACCACCCCGATGACCGGAATGCCCAGCTTGTTGGCTTCGTTGATGGCGATGCGCTCATGATCGACATCGACCACGAACAGCGCGTCCGGCAGGCCGCCCATTTCCTTGATGCCGCCCACGGAACGCTCGAGCTTGTCCTGCTCGCGGGTGGCCATCAGGACTTCTTTCTTGGTCAGCTTCTCGAAGGTGCCGTCTTCGTGCATCGCCTCGAGTTCGCGCAGACGCTTGATGGACACGCGAATGGTCTTGTAGTTGGTCAGCATGCCGCCCAACCAGCGATGATTGACGAAGGGCATACCGACGCGGTTAGCCTCTTCCTTGATCACCTTGGCGGCCGCACGCTTGGTACCAACAAACAGGATCTTGTTGTTGGTTTCCGCCATCTTCTCGACCACGCTGATCGCATCGTTCAGCGCCGGCAGGGTGTGCTCGAGGTTGATGATGTGAATCTTGTTGCGGGCGCCGAAGATGAACTTGGACATCTTCGGGTTCCAGTACTTGGTCTGGTGACCGAAGTGAGCGCCTGCCTTGAGCAGGTCACGCATGTTGACTTGTGTCATGGATGACTCCTGGACTATCGGGTTGGGCCTCCACGCACCCCATGGATCCGACCCTCGGACTGGCCGACGGCACCCGGGACCATGTGTCGGTGCATGTGTGTTTTTCAGGCTGTTTAGCGCCTTGCCACAGGCCGTGCCAGTGCCGCCCTCGTGGGCGCGGGACAGAAGCTGTCGCCGGGCACGCATAGAGGAAACGATGCCACTCGGCACAACGCATTGCAGGAAAGCGCGCAGCTTTATACCATAGATCAATATCAAGATGAAGTCGCAGGCGCCCTGCCCGCCTGCCGCTCGCACGCGAGCGCCCTCCCCCTTCAGGATCCGAGATTCCATGAACGTATCCATCAAGACCGCCGACGAAATCGTCAAGATGCGCGAAGCCGGCCAGCAGGCCGCCCGCGTGCTGGAGATGATCACGCCCCACGTCCAGGCCGGTGTCAGCACCGGCGAGCTCGACCGTCTGTGTCACGACTTCATCGTCAACGAACTGGGCTCCGTGCCGGCGCCGCTGAACTACCACGGCTTCCCCAAGTCGATCTGCACCTCGATCAATCACGTGGTCTGCCACGGCATCCCCGATGACGCCAAGAAGCTCAAGAAGGGCGATGTCATGAACATCGACATCACCGTCAAGACCGCCGATGGCTACCACGGCGACACCAGCAAGATGTTCATCGTCGGCGAGAGCATCCAGGGCGAGCGGCTGGCCCGCATCACCCAGGAATGTCTCTACAAGAGCATCGCCGAGGTCAAACCCGGCGTCCGCCTGTCTCAGCTGGCCCGCGTGATCCAGCAGCACGCCGAAGCCAACGGCTACAGCGTGGTCCGTGACTTCTGCGGCCACGGCATCGGCGCGGTCTTCCACGAGGAACCCCAGGTGCTGCACTACGACGGCTATGCACCGGAGGCCGACATCGCCCTCGAGGAAGGCATGTGCTTCACCATCGAGCCGATGATCAACGTCGGCGATCACCGCACCAAGGTGCTGCGCGATAACTGGACCGCCGTGACCAAGGACAAGAGCCTGTCCGCCCAGTGGGAACACACCCTGCTGGTGACCGCGACCGGCGTCGAGGTACTGACCGCTCGTGGTGAGGAAGACCTAAGCTTCCTCGCGAGCTGACATGCTGCTGCATCACTATCGCTTCGCGCCCGACGAGCGCCTCTTCGATGTCGCGGCCTTTCGCACCGAACTCGAAGGGGAGCGCTCGCCGATCGCGCCCTTCAAGCAGGCGCTGCGCGACATCCAGGAACGCCTGGATGCGCGCTTTCGCGCCGGTGCCGATATCCGCGACCTGGTGCACGGTCGCGCCTGGTGCCTCGATCGCCTGCTCGAGATCGCCTGGTCGCGCCATGCCTGGCCGGACGACGGCGTCGCCCTGCTGGCCGTCGGCGGCTATGGCCGCGGCGAGCTGCACCCGCACTCGGACATCGATCTGCTGCTGCTGCTCGAAGACGACGACGACACTCCCTACCGGGAGCCGCTGACGGACTTCATCACCTTCCTGTGGGACATCGGGCTGGAGATCGGCCACAGCGTGCGCTCGCTCAACGACTGCGAGCGCGAGGCCAGCGCAGACGTCACGGTGATCACCAACCTGCTCGAGACCCGCACCCTGGCCGGCGGCAGCCACCTGCGCGACGCCATGCGCGGGCGGCTGGTGCCCGAGCGCCTGTGGCCGGCGGACGCCTTCTTCGAGGCCAAGTGGCAGGAGCAGATCACCCGCCACTACCGCTACAACAACTCCGAGTACCACCTCGAACCGAACATCAAGAGCTCACCCGGCGGGCTGCGCGACATTCAGATGATCGGCTGGGTCGCCAAGCGTCAGTTCGGCGAACTGCGCTACGAGGACGTGGTCGACAACGGCTTCATGAACGATGCCGAGCTGCGCATCCTGAGCCAGGGGCAGGCCTTCCTCTGGCAGGTCCGCTATGCCCTGCACATGCTGACCGGGCGTGCCGAGGACCGGCTGCTGTTCGATCACCAGCGCACCATCGCCACCCTGTTCGGCTACCGCGACATCCCCGGTCGCCTGGCCGTCGAACAGTTCATGAAGCGCTACTATCGCCACGTCACCGCCCTGGCGGGCCTCAACGACATGCTGCTGCAGCACTTCGACGAGGTGATCCTGCGTGCCGACGAGGTGCTCGAGACCCGCCCCCTCAATGACCGCTTCGAGGTCAAGGGCGGCTATATCCAGGCTCGCGACGAGGGCATCTTCCGCTATCGCCCGGCGGCCCTGCTCGAGCTGTTCCTGCTGATGGCTCAGCACCCGGAGATCGAGGGCGTTCGCGCCTCGACCATCCGCCTGATTCGCGATCATCGCCACCTGATGGATGACCTGTACCGGGACGACCTGCGCCACCAGAGCCTGTTCATGGAACTCTTGCGCTCCAACGGCAACGTGGCGCGCCAGTTAAGGCGCATGAACCGCTACGGGGTGCTCGGCAAGTACCTGCCGGAGTTCGGACAGGCCGTGGGACTGATGCAGCATGACCTGTTCCACAGCTACACGGTCGACGCCCATACCCTGGGCCTCCTGAAGTTCGTGCAGCGCTTTCGCGAACCCCGCTGCCGCGAGGAATTCCCGGTCGCGGCGGCGCTGGTGCATCAGCTGCCCAAGCTCGAGCTCCTGTGGATCGCCGGGCTCTACCACGACATCGGCAAGGGACGCGGTGGCGATCACTCCCTGCTCGGCGCCCGCGACGCCGAGGACTTCTGCGAGCGCCACGGCCTCTCGCCCCGGGACACCCGGCTGGTCAGCTGGCTGGTCGAGCATCACCTGCTGATGTCGAAGACCTCCCAGAAGCGCGACATCACCGACCCGGACGTGATCCGGGAGTTCGCCACCCAGATGCGCGATGAGGTCCACCTCGACTACCTCTACGTGCTGACCGTGGCCGACATCAACGCCACCAACCCGACCCTGTGGAACGGCTGGCGGGCCTCGCTGCTGCGCCAGCTGCACGCCGAGACCAAACGCGCCCTGCGCCGCGGCCTGGAAAATCCGCTGGACCGCGACGACTGGGTCCGCGAGACTCGCGAGGAGGCACGCAGCCTGCTGACCACCATCGGCACCGACCCGACCCGGGTCGACCGCCTGTGGGAGTCGCTGGGCGAGGACTACTTCGTGCAGTATGCCCCCAGCGAGATCGTCTGGCAGACCCAGGGCATCCTTCAGCATGACGGCTCGGACCTGCCGCTGATCCTGATCAGCGCCCCCACCGAGGACATGACCGAGGGCGGCACCAAGGTATTTATCCACACCCGCTCGGTGGACGACCTGTTCGCCGCCACCGCCGCCGCCATGGAACAGCTCGGGCTGTCGATCCACGATGCCCGCATCGCCACCTCGAGCAGCGACTGGACGCTGAACACCTTCATCGTGCTCGACGAGGACGGCCAGCCGATCCGCGATCGCGAACGGCTCGAGACCCTGCGCCGTCATCTGGTCGAGGAGCTGGACGACCCGGACGACTACCCGCAGATCGTCACTCGTCATACCCCGCGCCAGCTCAAGCACTTCAAGGTGCCGACACGGGTGGTGATCGAGCAGGATCCCGCCAACGAGCGAACCATGCTCGAGCTGACGGCGCCCGACCGCCCCGGTCTGCTGGCTCGGGTCGGGCGCATCTTCATGGAGCAGGGTATCGCCCTCTCGGCGGCCAAGATCGCCACCCTCGGTGAGAAGGTCGAGGACGTCTTCTTCATCACCGACCGCAACGGAGCGCCCCTCATCGACCCGGCCCGCCAGCAGTGCCTTCGGGAACGGCTGGTCGAGGTGCTCGACGTCTAGGCGCGACGCCCAAGCGGCGCGCCTGTGCCCGCAAGAGACCATCGCCCGGGGGTGGCAAGATTGAGGCGCCCCCCCGGCTTCCCTATAATCGCTGGCCTGACTCGACGGGCCCTCTCGACACGCGGCCCATGCCGTCACCACGACCACGACACGTGCCGCGAGGCGGCCAGGACAGCCATGAACCCCGATCTCGATGCGCTCAAGCCCTACCCCTTCGAGAAGCTCGCCGCCCTCAAGGCCGGTATCACGCCGCCCGCGGGGCTAACGCACGTCCCGCTGACCATCGGCGAGCCTCAGCACCCGCCCTTCGCCGCGGCCCTCGACACCCTGAGCGCCCACCGCGACGAGATGGCCCGCTACCCGGCCACCGCCGGCACAGCCGAACTGCGCCAGGCGATCGCCGACTGGGCGACGCAGCGCTTCGACCTCGACAGCCTCGACCCGGACAGCCAAGTGCTGCCGGTCAACGGCACTCGCGAGGCGATCTTCGCCTTCGTGCAGGCGGCGCTGGATCGCACCCGCCCGGCCAGGGTCGCCGTGCCCAACCCCTTCTACCAGATCTACGAGGGCGCCACCCTGCTCGCCGGCGGCACCCCCCTGTACCTGGACTGCCGGGCCGAGCATGGCTTCCGCCCCGACCTCGAGGCGGTACCGGCCGAGACCTGGCGCGACGTCCAGCTGGTGTTCCTGTGCTCGCCGGGCAACCCCACCGGGGCAGTGACGCCGCTTGACGACTTCAGGCGCCTGATCGAGCTCGCCGACGAGCACGACTTCATCATCGCCTCGGACGAGTGCTACTCCGAGCTCTATCTCGACGAGGCCGCGCCGCCGCCGGGACTGCTGGACGCCTGCGCCCGGCTCGGCCGCCACGACTACCGGCGCTGCCTGGTCTTCCACTCGCTGTCCAAGCGCTCCAACCTGCCGGGCCTGCGCTCGGGGTTCGTGGCCGGTGACGCCGGACTGATCACGCCCTTCAAGCGCTACCGCACCTACCACGGCTGTGCCATGTCGCTGCCACTGCAGCAGGCCTCGATCACCGCCTGGAGCGACGAGGCCCACGTGCGCACCAACCGCGACGCCTACCGCGAGAAGTTCGCCGCGGTCACCGAGATCCTCGCCCCGGTGCTGGACTTCCCCACCCCCGAGGCGAGCTTCTACCTGTGGCCTGCGGTGCCCGGCGGCGACGACGAGGCCTTCACCCGGGCGCTCTTCGCCGAGGAACACGTCAGCGTGCTGCCCGGCAGCTACATGGGCCGCGCCACCAGCGGCGACGGAGAGGCCAGCGATGACGGCGTGAACCCCGGCGCCGGGCGTATCCGCCTGGCGCTGGTCGCCGACGTCGAGGCCACCGTCGAGGCCGCCCGTCGCCTTAGGCGCTTCACCGAGCGGTGGCTGGCTAACGGCTGTACCACGAACGACTCTACCGCAAACGGCTCGGCCACGAACCACGAGAGGTCCCAGGCATGATCACCCTCTATGGCATCAAGACCTGTGACACCTGCCGCAAGGCGCGCAAGGCACTACAAGCCCAGGGCCTGCCCTTCAAGGTGCATGACCTGCGCGACGACGGCCTGTCCGCGGCACTGCTCGACCATCTGCTGGAGCGGGTCCCCGTCATGACCCTGCTCAACAAGCGCAGCACCACCTGGCGCCAGCTAAACGAGACCGTCAAGGCCGGCCTGGATGCCCATACGGCGCGCACGCTGATGCTCGAGCATCCGACCCTGATCAAGCGCCCGCTGCTCGATATCGGCGAGCGCGTCCGGGTTGGCTACCGGGACGGCGACTACGACGACCTGACCGGCTGACGCGGCCACGCTGGCGATAACGCTTTCATCTTGCCCGAGGCCCGATGGCCTCGCCCACCTTCGATCAAAAGGACATGCACCATGCTGAGCTTCGCACTCGGAATCGGTAACCAGAACACTCAAGGCGACTGGCTGGACGTCTACTACCCGGCGCCGCTGCTCGAGCCCGAGGCCAGCCTGGTCGAGGCCGCCCGCCAGGTGCTCGGCGCCCCCGCCGGCAACGTCGTGGTGAGCTTCCTGCCCGAGCACTGCGCGGACCTCGCCGAGGCACTCAAGGCCGCCGGTCACGCCGAGCAGGCCGAACTGGCGGCGAGCCTCGCCGGAAGCCAGCGTCCGCTGGTCGCCACCTTCCTCGACACCGACCAGGCACCGGAAAGCGCCCCGGAGGTCTACCTCAAGCTGCACCTGCTGTCCCATCGTCTGGTCAAGCCGCATGACCTGGACCTGACCGGCATGTTCGGCCTGCTGCGCAACGTGGCCTGGACCAACGAAGGCCCGATCGACATCGAGGAACTGCCGGCGCGTCGTCTCAAGGCACGCCTCGAGGGCCGCGCCCTGTCCGTCGACTGCGTCGACAAGTTCCCCAAGATGGCCGACTACGTGGTGCCGAGCGGCGTGCGCATCGGCGACACCGCCCGCGTCCGCCTGGGCGCTCATCTCGGCGAGGGCACTACCGTGATGCACGAGGGCTTCGTCAACTTCAATGCCGGCACCGAAGGGCCGGGCATGGTCGAAGGCCGCATCTCAGCAGGTGTGATGGTCGGCAAGGGCTCGGACCTGGGCGGCGGCTGCTCGACCATGGGCACCCTGTCCGGTGGTGGCAACATCATCATCAAGGTCGGCGAAGGCTGCCTGATCGGTGCTAACGCCGGCATCGGCATCCCGCTGGGCGATCGCTGCACCGTCGAGGCGGGTCTCTACCTCACCGCCGGCGCCAAGGTCACGGTGCTCGACGACCAGGGCCAGGTGGTCGAGACCGTCGCCGCCCGCGCGCTCGCCGGCCAGAACGACCTGCTGCTGCGTCGCAACTCGCAGAACGGCCGCATCGAGTGCCTGACCAACAAGAGTGCCGTTGCGCTCAACGAGGCCCTGCACGCCCATAACTGAGCCGTTTGATGCGCCCGCCGCCGGCGGGCGCCCTGCCCCTTCGCCTACCAGGATGACGCATGCCCGATACCGCCACGCCTTCTTCGACGCCCTCCGCGACCCTCGACCTAGCCATCGACCTGATGCGCCGCGCCTCGGTGACTCCCGAAGACGCCGGCTGCCAGGCACTGATGATCGAGCGCCTCGAACGTCTCGGCTTTCACATCGAGCGGCTGCCGTTCGGCGACGTCGAGAACTTCTGGGCGGTACGCGGCCACCGCGGCCCGGTGCTGGCCTTCGCCGGCCACACCGACGTGGTGCCGAGCGGCCCGGAGAGCCAGTGGGACCATCCGCCCTTCGCCCCCTTCATCGACGACGACGACATGCTCTGTGGCCGCGGCGCCGCCGACATGAAGGGCAGCCTGGCCGCCATGGTCACCGCCGTGGAACGCTTCGTGGCCGCCCATCCCGATCATGACGGCAAGATCGCCTTCCTGATCACCTCCGACGAGGAAGGGCCCGCCGTCGATGGCACCAAGGCGGTGGTGGAGCACCTGCGCGAGACTCATGAGCGCCTGGACTACTGCATCGTCGGTGAGCCGTCCTCCACCGAGCGGGTCGGCGACGTGATCAAGAACGGGCGCCGCGGCTCGCTGGGCGCGGTGCTGCGCGTCAAGGGCGTGCAGGGCCATGTCGCCTATCCGCACCTGGCCCGCAACCCCATCCATGAGGCCGCCCCAGCCCTGGATGCCCTGGCCCGGGAGCACTGGGACGAGGGCAATGCCTTCTTCCCGGCGACCAGCTTCCAGATCTCCAACATCCGCTCGGGCACCGGGGCCACCAACGTGATCCCGGGCGAGCTCGAGGTGGTGTTCAACTTCCGCTACTCCACCGAGCTGACTCACGAGACGCTGCGTGAGCGCGCCGAGGCGATCCTCGACGCCCACGGGCTCGACTATCAGATCGACTGGACCCTGAACGGCGAGCCCTTCCTGACGTCCGAAGGTCAGCTGGTCGAGGCCGCCGTGGCCGGCGTCGAGAAGGTCACCGGCGAGCGCCCGACGCTCTCCACCGCCGGCGGCACCTCGGACGGACGCTTCATCGCCACCCTGGGCACCCAGGTGGTCGAGCTGGGGCCGCGCAACGACACGATTCACAAGGTCAACGAGCGCGTTCGGGCCGCCGACCTGGACACCCTCAGCGACATCTACGAGGCCACCCTCACGCGGCTGTTCGCTCGCACCGACTGAGCCTGCCGCCCGCTACCGAGAGTCACGCATGCAACGCTACCCGGATATCGAGATCTACCTGGCCAAGGCCCCCATCGAGGCCCTGGACGCCTGGCTGGCCGCCACCCTGGACGCGCCACCGCTGTCTCGTGCCGGCAAGCGCCAATGGCGCACCACCGGCCACCTGGACGGCAAGAAAGTGCCGGTATTGCTGGTCGAGCAGGCCGCCGATAGCTTCTCAAGCCTGTGGTTCGACAGCGATGCCACCCCCTGGCCCCGCGATGCCGACTGCGCCCGGGCGGCTGCGACCGCTCTGGGCATCGAGGTGCGCTGTTCTCTGGGCGGCTGGCAGCCCGGTGACGACCCGGACCGCTTCTGGCGGGTGCAGCCCGATGGCCAGGAAGATGCCATCACCTGGCCAGATTCTGGTCAATAAGACTGGCCAGTAGCCGAAACGACAACGTCCCGCCTGGAAACCAGGCGGGACGTCGAGTGTGGCGGTAAAGCCGGAACAACATGCCGAGCGATGATCAGGCTAGGCGAAAGGGCGCCGAAGGAGCGGAGTTTACTTTAGTAAATGAGCACCCGACGCGCCCTTTCAACAACGCATGATCGAACGCAGGCTGTTTGCACACGTAATGACGGTCAGGTGATGACGGTCACGTCATCGGCCTGGTAGCCGCGCTCGTTCTCGATCACGTGGTAACGCACCTTCTGGCCCTCGGCCAGGGTCCGGTGTCCCTTGCCGCGGATGGCACGGAAGTGCACGAACACATCCTCTCCGCCATCGCGGGTGATGAAGCCGTACCCCTTGTTGACGTTGAACCACTTGACCTCGCCGATCTCCCGATCGTCGTCCTCGACCTCGGCCAGGGTGGCGAGCGTAGGAGTAAGCACGTGAAGCGCCAGGGTGGCGATCAGGGTGACCAGGAAGACGGCGACGGCCGTGGCCAGGTAGACGAGGGCGACGCCGCCCACTTCCAGGCTGGCGAACAGCTCGCGGGACAAATCCCCGCCGGTCAGGAAGATGAACAGGGCGATCAGCAGCGGCGCGGGGGCGGCCAACAGCACGCTGATCAGACTGCAACGAAGTAAGACCTTCTGATTCATGGACCTCGGTTTCTCTTGTGGTAATGGGTGAAGGGGTCATGACAAAACCCCACCGGCACTGATGCTGGTGGGCTGAGGCTGACAAGACAGGGTGTCGCGATGAACGGCGACACCACATGAGGATACTACCATGCAAGATCACGACTGGCTCGCCCGCCTGGAAGGCCTCGAAAGCCGGATTGCCTACCAGGAGCACTGGCTGGATACCCTGGACCAGGCGGTCGCCGCTCAGGAGACAAGGCTGGCGACACTGGAGCGCATGAGCGAGCTGATGCAGGCACGCCTGCGCCAGCAGCAGCGCGCCCTGGATGATGGATCAGGGGAACAGGCGAGCCTCGACGACGAGCGCCCGCCCCACTACTGATGTTCGTGACTGATCGCCCGACTGAGCGCTCAGCGCGGCCTGCAGGACAAGACACTCATCGCTTAAACGGGAATGGGTAACAAGGGCAGGTAGCCCGGCCAGCCGATAAGACCGCGGCGGGGCAAAAAGCAGGGCGCAAAAGATGATCGGAACGACCGACTTCTGCGCCCAAGCTGCTCAGTCTTCCAGACCGTCCAGATAGCGCTCGGCATCCAGCGCCGCCATGCAGCCGCTGCCCGCCGAGGTGATGGCCTGGCGATAGACGTGATCCATCACGTCGCCTGAGGCGAAGACGCCTGGGATGCTGGTAGCGGTGGCGTTGCCCTCGAGGCCCGACTGCACCTTGATGTAGCCCCCCGCCATCTCGAGCTGACCCTCGAAGATGCCAGTATTGGGCGTGTGGCCGATGGCGATGAACACTCCCGGCGCGGCAAGCTCCTTGGTGCTGCCATCCAGCGTGGACTTGATCCGCGCACCGGTGACGCCGCTGTTGTCGCCCAGCACCTCATCCAGGGTGTGGTTCCACTCGATCGCCATGTTGCCGTTCTCGACCTTCTCGAACAGCTTGTCCTGCAGGATCTTCTCGGCGCGCAGGCTGTCGCGGCGATGCACCAGGGTCACCTTGGAGGCGATGTTCGACAGGTACAGCGCCTCTTCCACGGCGGTGTTGCCCCCGCCGATCACCAGCACTTCCTGGTTGCGATAGAAGAAGCCGTCGCAGGTGGCGCAGGCGGACACGCCCTGGCCCATGAACTTCTGCTCGGACTCAAGCCCCAGATAGCGGGCGCTGGCGCCGGTGGAAATGATCAGCGCATCGCAGGTGTAGGTGCCGCTGTCGCCCTTCAGGGTGTAGGGCTTCTCGCGCAGCTCAACCTCGTTGATGTGGTCAAACAGCACCTCGGTATCGAAACGCTCGGCATGGGCGCGCATGCGCTCCATCAGCTCGGGGCCCTGAACGCCCTCCGCATCACCGGGCCAGTTGTCGACGTCGGTGGTGGTGGTCAGCTGGCCACCGGCCTGCATGCCGGTGATCAGCAGCGGCTTCAGGTTGGCGCGGGCCGCGTAGACGGCGGCGGTGTAACCGGCCGGGCCGGAGCCCAGGATGATCAGGCGTTCGTGGCGCACTTCGCTCATGTCGGGTCCTCACAAGATGACGGCCGTGATCCGGCCGGAAACGCTCTCTGGCCTGGGCTCGACGAACCCAGGCCAGAGCACGCTTGGTGAACGGTTTGGCTCGCACGGGAGTGTAGCATCCTGCGACCAGTAGCCAGAGCCTCTACAAAAGGCATAGCTACGAAAAACTCAGCGACAAAAACGTCAGCTACAAGAGGCGCAGATACGAAAGAGGCGGCCCGCAGGCCGCCTCCCCCCTACACCCAAACGCTTACAGCGCTTCGGCGTGCGCGCCCAGGTACTTGGCCACGCCTTCGGCGGTGTCCTTCATGCCTTCTTCGCCTTCGTCCCAGCCGGCCGGGCAGACTTCGCCGTGCTCGTTGTGATGCTTGAGTGCCTTGACCATGCGCAGCATCTCGTCGACGTTGCGGCCCAGCGGCAGGTTGTTGACGGTCTGGTGCTGAACGACGCCGTTCTCGTCGATCAGGAAGGAGGCACGCATGGCGACGCCGGCGTCCGGGTGCTCGATGCCGTAGGCCTGAGTGACCTCATGCTTGACGTCGGCGACGATCGGGAAGCCGACTTCGCCGATGCCACCGGCATCCGGAGAGGTCTTGCGCCATGCATGGTGGGTGAACTGGGAATCGATGGAGACACCGATCACCTCGACGCCCAGGTCCTTGAACGCCTGCAGACGGTTGTCGTGGGCGATGATCTCGGACGGGCAGACGAAGGTGAAATCGAGCGGCCAGAAGAACAGCACGCGCAGCTTGCCGTTGCTGTCGGACAGCTTGAAGTTGTCGACGATTTCACCGTTACCCAGGACCGCGGCGGTTTCGAAGTCGGGGGCCTGACGACCTACCAGTACGCTCATGCAATTCTCCTTGCTGGTTGGATGATCAATGATGATGAATCGGGGTCAGCCTAAGGCCGACCCCATGAAACTGCCAAGTTGATAAGGCCAATGGCCAATATAGCGTTTGTCTATGCACAGCCACCGTGCCGATAGCCAAACGGCTGCCATTTACCGCCAACTGCGGGCCTCATGCCAACCTGCGTGTACCGCAGGGACATCGGCACGTGGGCCGCCAAGGGTAATACGCCGGGACCCTGACGGATAGGTGACGCCTAGACGACATCATCGTCGCGGCCGAGGGTCACCCCTTCGATCGCCCCGCTGATGGCCGATACCTCGACCTGCACCTGAATCGGCGCACAGCAGCGCGGGCAGTCCTCCCAGGTGGCATGGCTGCCCTGACTGGCATCGACGAGTAGCTCGAAGCCCGTGTCGCAGTAAGGGCAATGCACCGCGTGTGAACTCAACATTTCTTCATGCATGCCGCTCTCCCACCGGTGAGCCCCGCGCTTATGCCCCTAGATGGGGGCGGGGGCTCGCCGTTTCAAGAAACCAAGACACCGCGACATCTGTCGCGGCGTCGTCCCGCTTGCTTGTCACCTTTGCGTCGGGTCCCATGGACTAGGCTTGAAAGCAGCCGTCACCGTAGCCATGTTCTTTCTATGGCAACCCCTATGCCAAGCCAAGCCCTATGGCATGTCCCATGGATGGTCACATGCACAAGCACGCATCATGACCTTTCGCTCGACACGAGGAGAAGACCATGAGCACCACCCCCGACTCGCTGGATACCCTCGCGGTAGGCAATCAACGCTACCACTACTATAGCCTTCCCAAGGCTGCCGCCACCCTGGGCGACATCTCGCGTCTGCCCAAGACGCTCAAGGTGTTGCTCGAGAACCAGTTGCGTTTCGCCGACGACGAGAGTGTCTCTGCCGACGACCTTCAGGCGCTGGTCGACTGGCAGCAGCAGGCCCGCTCGACCCGGGAGATCGGCTATCGCCCGGCCCGGGTACTGATGCAGGACTTCACCGGCGTGCCGGGGGTGGTCGACCTCGCCTCGATGCGCGCCGCGGTGGCCAAGCTCGGCGAAGACCCCGAGCGGATCAACCCGCTGTCGCCGGTCGACCTGGTCATCGACCACTCGGTGATGGTCGACAAGTTCGGCAACTCCAGCGCCTTCAAGGACAACGTCGCCATCGAGATGGATCGCAATCGCGAGCGCTACGAGTTCCTGCGCTGGGGTCAGCAGGCCTTCGACAACTTCCGTGTGGTGCCGCCGGGCACCGGCATCTGTCACCAGGTCAACCTGGAGTACCTGGGCAAGACGGTGTGGACCAAGGAAGAGGACGGCAAGACCTTCGCCTATCCGGACACCCTGGTGGGCACCGACTCCCATACCACCATGATCAACGGCCTGGGCGTGCTCGGCTGGGGCGTCGGCGGCATCGAGGCCGAAGCGGCGATGCTCGGCCAGCCGGTGTCGATGCTGATTCCCGAGGTGGTCGGCTTCAAGCTGACCGGCAAGCTCAAGGAAGGCATCACCGCCACCGATCTGGTACTGACGGTCACTCAGATGCTGCGCAGCCGCGGCGTGGTCGGCAAGTTCGTCGAGTTCTACGGCGACGGTCTGGACGACCTGCCGCTGGCCGACCGAGCCACCATCGCCAACATGGCCCCCGAATACGGCGCCACCTGCGGCTTCTTCCCGGTCGATGACGAGACCCTCAACTACCTGCGCCTGACCGGCCGCGAGGACGAGCAGGTCGCGCTGGTCGAGGCCTACAGCAAGGCTCAGGGCCTGTGGCGCGAGGCCGGCGACGAGCCGATCTTCACCGACACCCTTGCGCTGGACATGAGCGAGGTCGAGGCCAGCCTGGCCGGGCCCAAGCGCCCGCAGGATCGGGTCGCCCTGAAGGACATGAAATCGACCTTCGAGACACTGCTGGCCGACAGCGCCGACAAGGCCTCGGCGGAAGCGCAGGGCAAGTGGCAGTCCGAGGGCGGCCAGACCGCCGTCGGCGTCGAGGACAGCTACGAGCACCCCACCAGCCAGGACGTCGACCTCGACGGCCAGAACTTCAGGCTCAACCCGGGCGCCGTGGTGATTGCGGCCATCACGTCCTGCACCAACACCTCGAACCCCAGCGTGATGATGGCCGCCGGCCTGCTGGCACGCAACGCCCTGGCCAAGGGGCTCAAGACCCAACCCTGGGTCAAGACCTCGCTGGCCCCGGGCTCCAAGGTCGTCACCGACTACCTGGCCGCCGGCGGCGTCGATGATGACCTGGATGCGCTCGGCTTCAACCTGGTCGGCTATGGCTGCACCACCTGCATCGGCAACTCCGGCCCCCTAGCCGATCCCATCGAGCAGGCCATCAACGACGGCGACATGACCGTCGCCTCGGTGCTCTCGGGCAACCGCAACTTCGAGGGCCGCGTGCACCCGCTGGTCAAGACCAACTGGCTCGCCTCGCCGCCCCTGGTCGTGGCTTATGCCCTGGCCGGCAACGTGCGCACGGACCTGTCCAAGGAGCCGCTCGGTACCGGCAGCGACGGCCAGCCGGTCTATCTGTCCGACATCTGGCCCTCCCAGGCCGAGATCGCCAAGGCGGTCGAGCAGGTCAAGACCGAGATGTATCGCAAGGAGTACGCCGAGGTCTTCGACGGCGACGACGTCTGGCAGGCCATCGACGTGCCCCAGAGCGAGGTCTACGAGTGGTCCGATGCGTCCACCTACATCCAGCACCCGCCCTTCTTCGAGGGCATGGGCCGCACGCCCGATGCCATCGAGGACGTCAAGGACGCCCGGGTGCTGGCCATGCTCGGCGACTCGGTGACCACCGACCACATCTCGCCGGCCGGCGCCATCAAGCCCGCCAGCCCCGCCGGACGCTACCTGCAGGAGCACGGCGTCAAGCCCGCCGACTTCAACTCCTACGGCTCGCGGCGAGGCAACCACGAGGTGATGATGCGCGGCACCTTCGCCAACGTGCGCATCCAGAACGAGATGCTTGATGGCGTGGTTGGCGGCGAGACGCGTCACGTCCCCTCCGGCGAGCAGATGGCGATCTACGACGCCGCCATGCGGTATCAGCAGGAAGGTACCCCGCTGGTGGTGGTGGCCGGCAAGGAGTACGGCACCGGCTCCAGCCGTGACTGGGCCGCCAAGGGCACCCGCCTGCTCGGCGTGCGGGCCGTGCTGGCCGAGTCCTACGAGCGCATCCACCGCTCCAATTTGATCGGCATGGGCGTGGTACCGCTGCAGTTCCCCGAGGGCGAGACCCGCCAGTCGCTGGGCATGACCGGCGACGAGACGGTCTCCATCGAGGGGCTCGACGGCCTGAGCCCGGGCGGCCAGGTTCGGGTCACCATCAAGAGCGACAAGGGCGAGAAGCATATCGACGCCCTGTGCCGCATCGACACCGCCAACGAGCTCGAGTACTACCGCCACGGCGGCATCCTGCACTATGTGCTGCGCAAGATGATCGGTTCGGCCTGATCATCTCCTTCTGATCATCACGGGCTGACCGGCTCGCGCTGATCACCAGCAAACAGGCGTCGCCGCCTGATCGACGCCGTAACGAAAGGCCCGCCGGCAATGCCTGCGGGCCTTTTTCGGCTTGAGGCACCGCACAACGTCGATCGGCTGCCGATAGGTGCCAGCGCCCTAAACAGAAACGACGACGCCGCGCCCTGAGGAGGGGGCACGGCGTCGCGGTGCGATGACAGCAGGCGTCACACTCATGCAGGCGCCTGCCGCCGAAGCATTTTGGGCCTCAGAAGGCCCGGCGGCGATACTCCCGGTAGCGCGGGTACCAGAAGTTACGCTCGATGGCCGCCCACAGCACCTCGTCGTCGCACTCCAGCGCCTTGCCTTCCTGCTGGGCCATCTTGGCCACGTCGAAGGCAATCGACTTGCTGATCTCGCGGATATCCGACAGCGCCGGCAGCAGCGCGCCTTCGCCGTGCTGCACCATGGGCGCGTGCTTGGCCAGGGCATTGGAGGCCGCCATCAGCATCGCATCGGTGATGCGGCTCGCGCCGGAGGCGATGACGCCGAGGCCGATGCCCGGGAAGATGTAGGCGTTGTTGCACTGGGCGATGGGGTAGGTCTCGCCATCGAGCTCCACCGGCTTGAAGGGGCTGCCGGTGGCGACCAGCGCCTGGCCATGGGTCCAGGCGAGTACCTCATCGGGGGTCGCCTCGACCTTGGAGGTGGGGTTGGACAGCGGCATCACCAGCGGCGCCTTGCAGCCGGCATGCAGTGCCTCGATCAGCTCCTGACTGAACAGGCCGCGCTGGCCGGACACGCCGATCAGCACGGTGGGCTTCATCTGCTTGACCACACCGAGCAGGCTGGTGTCGGCAAAGTCCGCCGAATCCTGGGCGAGACGCTGCTGGAAGTCATAGAGGCCGTCCATGTCGGTGGTCAGCAGGCCATGGCGATCGATCATCAGAATCCGCGCGCGGGCCTCGGCCTCGGAGAGGCCTTCGGCGCACATCGCCACCACGACCTGCTCGGCGATGCCGCAGCCCGCGGAGCCGGCGCCGACGAAGGCCACTCGCTGCTCGGCCACTCCCTCGCCCTTGGCCTTGCAGGCCGCCAGCAGGGTGCCCACGCAGACCGCCGCGGTGCCCTGGATATCATCGTTGAAGCAGCACAGCTCGTCCCGGTAGCGCTCGAGCAGCGGCATGGCGTTGGTCTGGGCGAAGTCCTCGAACTGCAGCAGCACCTGGGGCCAGCGGCGCTTCACGGCGGCGATGAAGTCGGCCATGAAGGCGTTGTACTCGTCCTGGGAGACCCGCTTGTGGCGCCAGCCCATGTACATGGGGTCATCGAGCAGCGCCTGGTTGTTGGTGCCCACGTCCAGGGTGATCGGCAGGGTATAAGCCGGGCTGATGCCGCCGCAGGCGGTGTACAGCGACAGCTTGCCGATGGGGATGCCCATGCCGCCGATGCCCTGATCACCGAGCCCCAGGATGCGCTCGCCGTCGGTGGCCACGATCACCTTGACGTTGTCCTTGGTCGCGGAGCGCAGGATGTCGTCCATGTGCGCCCGGTCGGGGTAGGAAATGAACAGCCCGCGGTGGTTGCGATAGATGTTGGAGAACTCTTCGCAGGCCTCGCCCACCGTCGGGGTATAGATGATCGGCAGCATCTCCTCGAGGTGCTCCTCGAGCAGGCGGAAGAACAGCGTCTCGTTGTCGTCCTGGATGGCGCGCAGGTAGATATGGCGATCCAGGTCGGTCTGGCACTGGCGATACTGACGATAGGCGCGCTCGGCCTGTTCCTCGATGGACTCGACGTTCTGCGGCAGCAGGCCGATCAGGTTGAAGGCGATGCGCTCCTGGAGCGTGAAGGCGCTGCCCTTGTTGAGCAGCGGCATCTCCAGCAGCGACGGCCCGGCATAGGGCACGTAGAGGGGGCGCTTTTGCAGTTGGGTCATCGTCGTCTCATCCTTTGACTGTCGGTGGGCGAGCATCGCCGCCCGGTGGTGGGGAGCTTAGCACGGGCCGCCACAACGGCCTGCCCCGGCACGAGGCCGGGGCAGGATGACAGCGGCGGCCAGCGACTGGCATTCAGACGAAGCGGCCCAGGCCCGACGCCTCGCGCAGTCGGTCCATGAAGGGCGCGGCCTCGGCGCGGGCCCGCTCGGCGCCCTTGAGAAGCACCTGCTCGATGTGGCCCGGGTCTTCCATCAGTGCCTGATAGCGCTCACGCGGCTCGCGCAGGTGGGCATTCAGGTACTCGAAGACCCGGTCCTTGGCCACGCCCCAGCCGATGCCGTTCTCGTACTCGCGACGCAGCTCGGCGGTCTCCTCGGCCGTTGCAAAGGCCGAGTAGATCTGGAACAGGGTGCAGGTGTCCGGGTCCTTGGGCTCGCCGGGCTCCAGGGAGTTGGTCTTGATCTTGCGCACCAGCTTCTGGAGCTTCTTCTCGGACACGAACAGCGGAATGGTGTTGTTGTAGCTCTTGGACATCTTGCGCCCGTCGAGGCCATTCAACACCTCCACCTTCTCGTCGACCACCGCCTCGGGCTGGGTGAAGAACTGCCCCTTGTAGAGGTGGTTGAAGCGCCCGGCCATGTCGCGAGCCATCTCGATGTGCTGGATCTGGTCGCGGCCGACCGGCACCTTGTGGGCGTTGAACATCAGGATGTCGGCGGCCATCAGCACCGGATAGCCGAACAGCCCCATGGTGATACCCTTGTCCGGGTCCGGAGAACCGGCGGTCTCGTTGTCGGCCACCGCCGCCTTGTAGGCGTGCGCCCGGTTCATCAGGCCCTTGGCGCAGACGCAGGACAGCATCCAGGTCAGCTCGGGAATCTCGGGGATGTCCGACTGGCGATAGAAGATGGCGTTGTCGGTATCGAGCCCCAGCGCCAGCCAGGTGGCGGCGATCTCCAGCCGCGACTGCTGCACCCGCTTGGGATCCTGACACTTGATCAGGGCGTGCAGGTCGGCGAGGAAGTAGAAGGACTGGACATTGGGGTCCTGACTGGCGGCGATGGCCGGCTTGATCGCCCCGACATAGTTGCCGAGGTGTGGCGTGCCGGTGGTGGTGATACCGGTGAGAACGCGTGTCTTGTTCATGAATTCGGACGGGTCCACTGAGTAAATGGCAAGTGGCCCCAGTTTACCGCGCCGCCCCGGCCAAGGCGAACGGGGCGACCCTACCGGACCGCCCTCGCTGTTACCGTACGACGGGCATGGATCGGCGGACATGGAACACCGCGCCCGGGCCTTGCCTCAGCTCACCAGGCGCGCCGGATCGATGCTCTCCAGACCAAAGGCCGCGGCCACCGCCGGGTAGGTGACCCGGCCGGCATGAACGTTGAGCCCGGCCAGGAAGTGCGGGTCCTCTGCCAGTGCCCGCTGCCAGCCCTTGTCGGCTAGCGCCATCACGAACGGCAGGGTGGCGTTGGTCAGGGCCTGGGTCGAGGTACGGGCCACGGCGCCGGGCATGTTGGCCACGCAGTAGTGCACCACGCCGTCGACCACGTAGGTCGGCGCGGCATGGGTGGTGGCCCGGCTGGTCTCGAAGCAGCCGCCCTGGTCGATCGCCACGTCAACCAGCACGCTGCCGGGCTTCATCTCGGCGAGCTGGGCCCGGCTGATCAGCTTGGGCGCGGCGGCCCCGGGCACCAGCACGGCACCAATGATCAGGTCGGACTCGCGCACGGCCTCGTCCAGGGTGTCGGCCGTCGAATAGACCGCCTTGATGCGGCCCTGATAGCGGTGATCGAGCACCTCGAGGCGCGAAAGCGACTTGTCGAGGATGGTCACCTCGGCGCCCAGGCCCAGCGCCATGCGCGCCGCATTCTCACCGACCACGCCGCCGCCGATTACCGTGACCCTGGCCGGAGCCACCCCCGGCACGCCGGGCAGCAGGATGCCGGCACCGCCCTGCGCCTTCTCCAGGCTGTGGGCACCCGCCTGCACCGCCATGCGCCCGGCCACCGCGCTCATCGGCGCCAGCAGTGGCAGGCCGCCGCCCTGCCCGGTGATGGTCTCGTAGGCGATACAGGTCGCACCGCTATTGATCAGCCCCCGGGTCAAGGCCTCCTCGGCGGCCAGGTGCAGGTAGGTGAAGAGGATCTGATCGGACGACAGCCGCTCGACCTCTTCCGGCTGGGGCTCCTTGACCTTGATGATCAGCTCGGCGTCCTGCCACAGCGTCGCCACCTCGGCCTCGAGCCTTGCGCCGGCGGCCTCGTAGTCGGCGTCCGGGAAGCCGGCGCCTTCACCGGCGCCTGCCTGCACCACGACCTGGTGGCCGCGGGTGGTAAGCTCGCGCACCCCCGAGGGCGTCAGGGCCACCCGGTATTCGTGATTCTTGATTTCCTTCGGCACGGCGATCTTCATGGCACCTCCTGAGGGGAAACGGGCGCACCAAGGCGCATTACTTGTCTCGACCGCATCAGTACAGCACAGCGGGAAAAGAATGCCCAAGCCCCCACCCGACTTTGGAAAAACCCCAAAGAAAAGCGCCCACCTGGCAACGAAAACCGTTGCCAGGTGGGCGCTACAAGATAAATCTTTCTGGATGACTCCGACTGGCGCACTCTTGCCAGGACCAGGCGTGCGGTGACGGCTCAGTCGCGCCGATGCGCGCCGCAGGCCCAGCAGGTCTCGAAGGCTCCCTCGAGGCGCTCGCCGCAGCCCGGGCAGGTCCAGGCAGGGCGCGCTTCGCCCGGCCCCTCGAGCGCCTCACACACCAGCGCTCTCGCGCGGTCGGCATTATGGGGCGCCACCCAGACCTCGGGTTCGCACTCACCGAGGGGCAGTTCCCCCGCCCCGCCGCCGAGGCTCAGGTTTCTGAGCTCGGCCGGCACCCCCGCGCTTTCCAGCACGTTGCGGACGTGGCTGACCATCAGCGCATTGGGGTGGGCGAAGACGCGAACCCAGGCGTGCATTTACTCGCAGCTCTCAGTCACGAGAATCAGTCTCGGAAGACCCGCACCCCGAGCGCCTTGAGATAGGCGGTCTCGGGAATCGACGGATGCACAGGGTGATCGCCACCCTGATGGCCCTGATAGATCACCTGACCATGACGGTCCTGGTGACGCACCGCCCCGCGCACGCATTCGACGAGACGCTCAGGCGCCAGGTGCATCGAGCAGGAGGCGCTCATCAGCAGGCCGTCCCGGCCCAGCAGGCGCATGGCCTCACGGTTGAGACGCGAGTAGGCCCGCTCGCCGCTGGGGATATCCTTGCGCTTCTTGATGAAGGCCGGCGGATCGAGGATGACTACGTCGAACTGCTCGCCATCGGCCTTGAGCGCGGCCAGCGCCTCGAAGGCATCCCCCTCGCCAACGGCCACCTGATCGGTGAGGCCATTGAGGGCGGCGTTGGCGGCCACGTGCTCGAGGGCGTCGCTAGAGGCGTCCACGCACAGCACCTCGCTGGCGCCATGCGCCGCCGCCTGAACGCCCCAGCCCCCGACGTAGCTGAACACATCCAGCACGCGCTTGCCGGCCACCAGCTTGTTGAGCCAGGCGCGATTGTCGCGATGGTCATAGAACCAGCCGGTCTTCTGACCATCGAGCACCCGGGCTACGAAGCGCACGCCGTTTTCCTCGAGCAGCACTTCCTCGGGCAGCTCGCCCTTGACCACCTCGACCTGGCGATCGAGCTTCTCCTGGCGACGCCCGGAGGAATCGTTCTTGAAGACGATGGCCCGCGGCGACAGCACCTTGTCGAGGGCATCGATCACCTGCTCGGCCATGCGCTCCATGCCCAAGGTATTGAGCTGGACCACCAGCACATCGTCGAAGCGATCGACGACCAGCCCCGGCAGCAGATCACCCTCGCCGTGCACCAGGCGATAGAAGGGCTTGGCGAAGAGCCGCTGGCGCAGGCCCAGAGCCTGCTTGAAGCGATGCACCAGCAGCGAACGGTCGAGCCGCATCTCCGGATCCCGAGACACCACCCGGGCGCAGATCAGGGAGTGCGGATTCACATAGGCGACGCCCATGGCCCGGCCATTATGGGCCTCGATCACCGCCTGGGCGCCCGGCTCGAAGGTCTTGAGCGGGGTCGCGTCGGTATCGATCTCGTTGGAGTAAAGCCACAGATGGCCGGCCTTCAAGCGGCGGTCGGCGTTCTTCTTCAAGCGCAGGCGTTCGGTCACGGAGGTCTCCGTCAAACAGACAACAGAAAAGTGGGGACAGTCTACCCTGCCGAGCCCGGCAACGCGCGGGCCCGGCGGGCGGGTCGAATCAGGTCTGGCAGTGCGCACAATAGACGCTGGCACGCTGGCCCAGAGTGACCAGGCGCAGCTCCCTGCCGCAACGCCGACACGGCTCGCCATCGCGGCCATAGACGTTGAGCCGCTGGGCGAAGTAGCCCGGCTCCCCGGTGCCGCTGACGAAATCGCGCAGGGTCGTGCCCCCCTGAGTGATGGCCGCCGCCAGCACCTCGCGGATCGCGGCGGTGAGGCGCACGTAGCGCTCGCGGGAGATCTGCCCTGCGGCGCGGCGCGGGTCGATGCCGGCCAGGAACAACGCCTCGGCGGCATAGATGTTACCGACCCCAACCACCACTGCGTTGTCCATCAGGAAGGGCTTCACGGCAAGGCGCCGCTTGCGCGAGCATGCGAACAGTCGCTCGTCATCGAAGGCCGGCGACAGCGGCTCCGGGCCAAGCCGGGCAAGGCGCCGATCGCTTGCGACATCGCCCTCGAGCCAATCGAGGAAGCCGAAGCGGCGCGGGTCGTGATAGCGCAGGATGGCGCCATCCTCCATCACCAAATCGACATGATCGTGCTTCTTCGGCGCCTCGCCGAGGCGCGCGATGCGCAGGCTACCAGACATGCCGAGGTGCCAGAGCAGCGCCTGCGGCTTCCCGCCCTCGGGCCGCGGGCCGTCAGGTGTCGCAACACCCGCCGGCCCGTCGGCGGCCTCGTCACCTGTCGCTACCTCGATGGGCAGGATCAGATACTTGGCTCGACGCTCAAGGACCCCGATGCGCGTGCCGACCAGGGCGTTCTCGAGCCCCTCCGGGACCGGCAGGCGCAGGCGACGCTGGCGCACGATCACTTCACGGATCTCGCGACCCTCGAGGTAGGGGGCGATGCCCTGGCGCGTGGTCTCGACTTCGGGAAGCTCGGGCATGGCACGTCGGTTCCGTAAAGCGGTGGGCGTGGGGCTGAGACTGGGAGCCCAGAGACGCAAAAACCCGGCGCTAACCGGGTTCAGGCGACAGGCTTGCGCCTGCGGCAGGAGCCATCAAGACTTACTTGATCTTGGCTTCCTTGTACATCACGTGCTTGCGGATCGTCGGATCAAACTTCTTCATTTCGAGCTTGTCCGGCGTGTTCCGCTTGTTCTTGTCGGTGGTGTAGAAATGGCCGGTACCGGCGCTGGACACCATACGAATCTTATCGCGCATGACTCAGTTCTCCCTAAAAAGGCTGCTTAGACGCGTTCGCCGCGCTTGCGGATATCGGACAGCACCGCTTCGATGCCTTTCTTGTCGATGATGCGCATACCCTTGGAGGAGAGGCGCAGCTTGATGAAGCGCTTCTCAGACTCCACCCAGAAACGGTGGGAGTGCAGGTTCGGCAAGAAACGACGACGGGTCTTGCGCTGGGAGTGAGATACGTTGTTACCTGTTACCGGACGCTTGCCGGTAACCTGACATACATTGGACATGGGAGCCTCCAACCGCTTGGCGAGTTGTTCAAAACCTGTCGGGCAAACCGGGTAGGGCGAACGGCTGGCCACCGCCTCGATGCCCCCTTATTTAACCCAGGGAATTCTAAAGGGTGCATGTTATACCAGAGGCCGGCACGCGCGGCAAGCATCACCGGCACAACACCCTACCCCCGCACCCCCATGAGCGCTGGCCTGGACGTCAAGACGGGCTTCTTTGTTGGCACGACACCTACACCACAGACAGGTGCTGTCTGACTGGGCGCGACGGCGGCCACTCGGGCCCATCGCGCTCGGCCGCGCAGTTTAGCGCACCTTCATCCGGAACGGAACGGGCCCTGGAATGAAACGGGCCCTGGAGTCAAACAGGACCAAGCAGGAAACGGGCGACCGCCATGGCCATCGCGGCTACTACCAGGGCGGCTCATACCAGCACGACCCGTGCCAAGGCTACAACCAGCCACGCTCAGCGAAGGACACCACCTCGCCGTCGCCGACCACGAAGTGATCGAGCACGCGAATCTCGAACAGCTCCAGCGCGGCCTTGAGCCGCTGCGTGATGCGCCGATCGGCGTCGCTCGGCTCGGCTACCCCGGAGGGGTGATTGTGAGCCAGGATGGTCGCTCCCGCCCCCAGCGCCAGGGCACGCCGGGCCACCTCCCGCGGATACACCGAGGCGCTGTCGAGGGTGCCGCGAAACAGCGACTCGAAGTGAATCACGCGATGCTGGCTGTCGAGGAACATCACCGCGAACTCCTCATGGCCCAGGTGGCGGAGCTTCGAGGCCAGAAAGGCCCGCACCAGCGAGGGCGAGGTCAGGGCGTCGCCCCGGGTGAGCTGACTGGCCAGGTGTCGCCGCGACATCTCCAGCACCGCCTGGAGCTGCACGAAACTGGCATCGCCCAGCCCATGCTCGGCACAGAAGCGGGCGCGGTCCGCCTCGAGCAGCGGCCGCAAGCCACCGAAGCTCATCAACAGATCCCGGGCCAGATCCACCGCCGAGCGCCCCTTGACGCCCACCCGCAGGAAGATCGCCAGCAGCTCCGCATCGGAGAGAGCCGCCGGCCCCAGCGTCAGCAGTTTCTCCCGCGGGCGCTCGCCCTCGGGCCAGTCTCGAATCGCCATGAGGCGCCTCCTTGCGTTCGGTTCACAACTGCGCCGCCCTCGCCCTCCTGGCAGTGGCGGCTCGCCCCCCAGTATAGGCCGGTCTGTCGGACACGCGGCCAGGCTCGCCAACCGCCCGGCCACCCCTCACCAACGCGCAATGCGCCCGCACCTAACACGCCCGCACCAGAGCGCCCGCACCAGAGCGCCCGCGCCCCGGGCGCGCTACGCAAAAAACGCCGCGAGTGGTAAGGTAGGGACCCCGCTCACCGCTCGGATACTGAGATGGCAACACCCTCCGGCAAGCGCATTCTGCTGGGCATCAGCGCCGGCATCGCCGCCTACAAGAGCGCCCACCTGGCTCGCCTGTTGAAGAAGGCCGGGCACGAGGTGCGCGTGGTCATGACCGACGGCGCCCAGGCGTTCATCACCCCGCTGACACTGCAGGCCCTCACCGGCGAGCCGGTGCGCACCTCGCTGCTCGACCCCGAGGCCGAGGCCGGCATGGGGCACATCGAGCTGGCGCGCTGGGCCGACCTGATCCTGATCGCCCCGGCCACCGCCGACCTGATGGCACGCCTCGTCCACGGCCATGCCGATGACTTGCTGACCACCCTGTGCCTGGCCAGCGACGCCGAGAAGGCGATGGCACCGGCCATGAATCAGGCCATGTGGCGCCACCCGGCCACCGCCCGCAATGCTCGTCAGCTCGAGGCCGACGGCTGGCGGTTGCTGGGCCCGGATGCCGGCGATCAGGCCTGCGGCGATGTCGGGCCTGGCCGCATGCTCGAGCCCGAGGCCATCGTCGAGGGGCTGTTTAGGGCGCCCGGCACCGCACCTGCCAAGGCGCCCGGCACCGCGCCTTCGATGGCGCCCGAGAGCGCGCCGGCCGTGACGCCGCAGGCGTCCGTTGCCGTGGCGCCCCCGGCCCGAGGCCTGACGGTGACCATCACCGCCGGCCCCACCCGGGAGCCGCTGGACCCGGTGCGTTACCTGTCCAACCACAGCTCGGGAAAGATGGGCTATGCCCTGGCCGAGGCGGCCGCCGCCCTCGGCGCCACCGTGCACCTGATCAGCGGCCCGGTGGCCCTCGCCACGCCCGAAGGCATCAACCGCATCGATGTCACCTCGGCCACCGAGATGGCAAAGGCCGCGCATCGCCTGGCCGCGGAAAGCGACATCTTCATCGGCTGTGCGGCGGTGGCCGACTACCGCGCCGCCAGCGTCAGCGAGCACAAGATCAAGAAGACCGCGGAGGGTGACGAGCTGACCCTGCGACTCATCAAGAACCCCGACATCATTGCCGAGGTCGCCCTGCACCGCGGCAGTGCGCCCCGCCCCTTCGTGGTGGGCTTTGCCGCCGAGACCCGCGATGTCGAGGCCTATGCCCAGGACAAGCTGACCCGCAAGGGCCTCGACATGATCGTCGCCAACGACGTCTCCCAGGCCGGCCTCGGCTTCGGCGCAGACCACAATGCCGCGCTGTTGCTGTGGCCGGCGGCCGACG
This sequence comes from Halomonas sp. YLGW01, assembly GCF_014840935.1. Classification (NCBI taxonomy): domain Bacteria; kingdom Pseudomonadati; phylum Pseudomonadota; class Gammaproteobacteria; order Oceanospirillales; family Halomonadaceae; genus Halomonas; species Halomonas sp. YLGW01. The sequence goes on from NZ_CP062005.1 coordinate 3,121,683, forward strand.
AGGCCAGCACGCCCCTCGAGCGACGAGTGCTGCCAGCCCAGACCAAGGCCACGCTGGCCACGGCGATCTTCGCCTGCCTGCTCGAACGGCTGGGGCAGGCCTCCGCCACGCCGCCCCTCGCCGCCACCCCGTCTTCATCACAGGACCCCCAATGACCGCGACTTCCACTACCCCGCGCCTGGCCGTCAAGATCCTCGACGAGCGCGTCCGCGATCATCTGCCTCACTACGCCACCGCCGGCAGCGCCGGCATGGACCTGCGTGCCCTGCTCGACGCCCCGCTGACCCTGGAACCGGGCGACTGCGAACTGGTACGCACCGGACTCGCCGTGCATATCGCAGACCCGGGGCTCGCCGGCATGATCCTGCCCCGCTCGGGACTCGGTCACAAGCACGGCATCGTGCTTGGCAACCTGGTCGGGCTGATCGACTCCGACTACCAGGGCGAGCTGATGATCTCGGTATGGAACCGCGGCCAGACGCGCTTCGTGCTCGAGCCCTTCGAACGCCTGGCACAGTACGTGCTTGTGCCGGTGGTACAGGCCGAGCTCGAGGTCGTCGACGACTTCGACGCCAGCCGGCGCGGCACGGGTGGCTTCGGCAGCTCCGGGCGCCACTGACAACCGCCTGACATGTTCGGGGCCAGGATGCCCCGCCTCTCATCCAGCTCCTGCGAAGGAATGACCTCATGACCCAGATTCCCGCCTCGATCTTCCGCGCCTACGACATTCGCGGCATCGTCGATGACACCCTCACCGAAGATGGCGTCGAGCAGATCGGGCGCGCCATCGGCAGCGAGGCCGCCGCTCGTGGCGAGTCCACCGTGGTGGTGGCTCGCGACGGCCGCCTCTCCGGCCCGCGCCTGGCCGCCGCCCTGATGCGCGGCCTGGCCGCCGCCGGCCGCGACGTCATCGACATCGGCATGGTGCCGACCCCGGTGCTCTACTTCGCCACCCACGTGCTCGAGGGCACTGCTTCCGGGGTGATGCTCACCGGCAGCCACAACCCGCCGGACTACAACGGCCTGAAGATCGTGCTCGGCGGCCAGACCCTGTCCGGCGACGCCATCACCGCCCTGCATACCCGCCTCGTCGACAATGAGCTGGCAAGCGGCCAGGGCAGCATACGCGAGGCCGATGTGCGCGAGCAGTACCTGGAGCGCATCCTTAGCGACATCGCCCCGGCGCGGCCGCTCAAGGCGGTAGTCGACTGCGGCAACGGCGTGGCCGGCGAACTCGGTCCCCAGCTCATCGAGCGCCTCGGCATCGAGACCATCCCGCTGTTCGCCGAGATCGACGGCACCTTCCCCAACCACCACCCGGACCCGGGCAAGCCCGAGAACCTCACCGACCTGATCCGCACCGTCAAGGAAACCGGCGCCGACATTGGCCTCGCCTTCGACGGCGACGGGGACCGCCTCGGCGTGATCACCCCCGCCGGCGAGCTGATCTACCCGGACCGTCTGATGATGGCCTTCTCCGAGGACATGCTCGAGCGCAATCCCGGCGCCCGAGTGATCTTCGACGTCAAGTGCACCGGCAACCTGGCCCAGGTGATCGAGACCGCCGGCGGCACCCCGGAGATGTGGCGCACCGGCCACTCGCTGATCAAGGCCCGCATGAAGGAGACCGGCGCACAACTGGCCGGCGAGATGAGCGGTCACATCTTCTTCCAGGAACGCTGGTACGGCTTCGACGACGGCCTCTACGGCGCCGCCCGCCTGCTCGAGATCCTGGCCAAGCAGGAGCAGAACGCCGACGCCTTCTTCGCCCGCTTCCCGCAGGATCTCGGCACCCCGGAGCTCAACATCACCGTCACCGACGAGACCAAGTTCGCCTTGGTCGAGCGCCTGGCCCGGGAGGCGGACTTCGGCGAGGACGGCATCAAGACCACGCTGGACGGTATTCGTGTCGACTATCCGGACGGCTGGGGCCTGTGCCGCGCCTCCAACACCACTCCGGTGCTGGTGCTGCGCTTCGAGGGCAAGAGCGAGGCGGCGCTTGCGCGCATCAAGACCCGCTTCGGCGAGGCCCTGACCCAGATCGACCCGAGCCTCGAGCTGCCCTTCTGACCAGGCCAGACCATGCCACGACCGGCCCCGTCGGGGCCGGTCGCAACAAGAGATATCCCCATGAGTGAACACAGCCGCGACCCCCGCCAGGTCGTCGAGGTCCTCTCCGAGGCCCTCCCCTACATCCAGCGCTTCTCCGGCAAGACCGTGGTGGTCAAGTACGGCGGCAACGCCATGACCGAGGACACCCTGATCGACTCCTTCGCCCGCGACATGGTGTTGATGAAGGAGGTCGGCATCAATCCGGTGGTGGTCCACGGCGGCGGCCCGCAGATCGGCGAGCTGCTCGACAAGCTCAAGATCGAGTCGCGCTTCGTCAACGGCATGCGCGTCACCGATGCCGAGACCATGGACGTGGTCGAGATGGTGCTGGGCGGCCTGGTCAACAAGGGCATCGTCAACCTGATCAACCAGTGCGGCGGCAAGGCCATCGGCATGACCGGCAAGGACGGCGCCCAGATCCGCGCGCGCCAGCTCCAGGTCGCGCAGAAGACCCCAGAGATGACCGCCTCGGAGATCATCGACATCGGCCATGTCGGCGAGGTCGAGCACGTCTCCACCGACCTGATCGAGATGCTCACCGCCCGCGACTTCATTCCGGTGATCGCGCCGATCGGTGTCGACGAGAACGGCCGCAGCTACAACATCAACGCCGACCTGGTGGCCGGCAAGGTGGCCGAGGCGCTGTCCGCCGAGAAGCTGATGCTGCTGACCAACGTGGCGGGCCTGATGAATGCCGAAGGCGAGGTGCTCACCGGCCTCTCGACCCAGGACGTGGACGCCCTGATCGCCGATGGCACCATCCATGGCGGCATGCTGCCGAAGATCCGCTGCGCCCTCGAGGCGGTCAAGGGCGGCGTGGCCAGCGCCCACATCATCGACGGCCGGGTGCCTCACGCCACCCTGCTGGAGATCTTCACCAAGGCCGGGGTCGGCACTCAGATCCTCGAGAGCGAGGACTGAGCGGGGAGCCTCCCGGCGGTTTGCCCCGCTCGCGGAGGCTCAGTAGGATGAGCTCAAGACTCCCAAATATTATTAGAAGAAGCTCATGACGCAGGAAACCACCAAACCCAACCGCCGCGAGCAGATCCTTCAGGCGCTGGCCCTGATGCTCGAGGAGGACAGTGGCAAGCGCATCACCATCGCCGCCCTGGCCCGCCAGGTCGGCGTCTCCGAGGCTGCGCTCTATCGCCACTTCCCGAGCAAGGCGCGCATGTTCGAGGGACTGATCGAGTTCATCGAGGAGAGCCTGTTCGAGCGCATCCGTCGCATCCTCGACGAGACCCCGCAGGCGCTGCCGCGCTGCCAGCAGATCATCACCCTGCTGCTCGGGTTCGCCGAGAAGAATCCAGGGCTGTCACGACTGCTCGGCGGCGACGCCCTGACCGGCGAGACCGCGCGTCTGCGCCTGCGCATCCACCAGCTCTTCGAGCGTCTGGAAACACAGCTCAAGCAGGTCCTGCGAGAGGCCGAACTCCACGAGCAGCGCCGCCCGCGAGGCTCCGCCGCGGCCAGCGCCAACCTCTTGATGGTGCATGTGGAAGGCCAGATCTCCCAGTACGTCAGGAGCGACTTCAAGCGCCGCCCCACCGAGTTCTGGGACGATCAGTGGGCGCTGATCGCCGACCGCCTGCTGCTAGAGGTGCCGGAGCTCGCACGCGCCTGACGCGACCGCATGGCAAGCCGTGAAACGAAGAACCCCCGATGCTCAGGCATCGGGGGTTCTTCGTGTTTGGCGTCGCCGGCCCGCATGGCCGGCGTTCACCGAGGGGCCTCGATCAGGCGACCAGGGCGTCGCCGATCTGCTGCTTGATCTTCTTCATGGCGTTCTTCTCGAGCTGGCGGATGCGCTCGGCGGAGACGCCATAGACATCGGCCAGATCATGCAGGGTCGCCTTGGGCTCGTTGAGCCAGCGCCGGGTCAGGATATCCTGGGAGCGCTCGTCGAGCTCGCCCAGGGCCGCGCGCAGGCGGCGGGTGGAGTCCTCTTCCCAGTCGCTGTTCTCGAGCTGGGTGGCCGGATCATAGCGGCCGTCGTCGAGGAAGTTCGCCGGCGCCTGATAGGACGAGGACTCGTCGTCATCGCTCGGCGAGGCATCGAAGCCCGCATCATAGGCGGACAGCCGCCCTTCCATGTCACGCACTACCTGCGGCTTGACGTCGAGATCCTGGGCGATGGCCTCGACCTCGTCGTTGTTCAGCCAGGCCAGACGCTTCTTGGCGCTGCGCAGGTTGAAGAACAGCTTGCGCTGGGCCTTGGTGGTGGCGATCTTGACGATGCGCCAGTTGCGCAGCACGAATTCGTGGATCTCGGCCTTGATCCAGTGCACCGCGAAGGACACCAGACGCACGCCCTGATGCGGGTCGAAGCGTTTGACGGCCTTCATGAGGCCCACGTTGCCTTCCTGGATCAGGTCCGCCTGGGGCAGGCCGTAGCCGGAATAGCTGCGGGCAATATGCACCACGAAGCGCAGGTGCGACATGACCAGTCGGCGCGCCGCCTCGAGATCGTTCTCGTCGTGAAGGCGGAACGCCAGCTCACGCTCTTCGTCGGCAGTCAGCACGGCGATGCCGTTGACCGCCTGAATGTAACCATTCAGGTCGTGGCCCGGGGAAAGATGGCCAGCAGGCAGAAGACTGGTGCTCATGCAGGATGTCTCCAAGTTTGCCCTCAGTATCGTGCGCACAAGAACAGGTAGATCGCTCATGCGCGGGAGCGGACGTCATGATCCAGGCAAGGGGGTTCGGCCCAGACCATTAGATGACTAACGTTTCGCAGCTTTGACGCCCACCAGACCATAAAGTTCCGGTGAATGCCAGTCGCTCGCGCCTCTCGGCATGAAATGTCCGCATCGCCACGCAGTGTAGCCTACCGGGGGCGAATGTCAGCCAGGTGACGCGTGACCGCGATCCAGGCCCCCAGCAAACCGAGTAGTGTACTCGAAACCAGCAGCGTTGCCGAGCCTGCGCCATCCAGCGCAGGCATCGTGAAACTGGCCCCGTAACTCTCGGCCAGCGCCGTGGCCGGGGCACTCAGCCACTGCCGGCCCAGCGCCAGCAGCCCCCAGGCCAACAGGCCACCGCCGAGCCCGTACCAGGCGCCGCTGTACAAGAAGGGGCGACGCACGAAGCCGTGGGTGGCCCCAAGCAGGGTCACGACCTCGATTTCCTGACGTCGGCTCTCCACCGCCAGCCGGATGGTATTGCCCACCACCAAGAGCACGCCCAACCCGAACAGCAGGCCGAGCGCCAGCGTCATGCGCCGACCAAGCTCGGCGAGGCGCTTGAGACGCTCGAGCCAGGCAAGATCCAGCCGCACCTCGTCGACGCCGCCGACCGCCTCCAGCTCGGTGGCCAGGGCGCGCATCGCCGCAGGCGATGCATCCCGCGGCGACACCACCACGCTTGCCGGCAAGGGGTTGCGATCGAGCCGCGCCAGGGCGTCCTCGAGCCCGAGCGCCTGCTGGAACTCGGCCATCCCCTCGGCGGCCGTGATCAATCGTACCGCCTCGACCGCGGGTGCCGCCCCCAGCGCCTCGGCCACCCGCATCGCCTCGCCCTCGTCGACGTCGCTTGTCAGGTAGGCCGTCAGGGTGGCGCTCTCGTCGAGCTCGGCATCCAGCAGCCGCGCGCCGTCCAGGGTCAGCCAGAGCGCGGTAGGCAACATCAGGGCGATGGCGATGGCCAGCATGGTCAAGAGGCTCGCCACGGGAGTGCGCAGCAGCCGGCCGGCGCTGTCCAGGCACATCGCCCGATGGTGGCGAGCCCAGGCACCGAGCCGGCTGCGCAGCGCGGTGCGCTGACTGCGGGCGCCGCGACGGGGTGACGGGCGAGCCGCCTGACCGCTCTCGCGCTTACTCATGAGGCCTCCTGATCGCCGACCAGGCGCCCGTCGCGCAGGCGCAATACCCGGTGACGCAGCCGGGCGATGAGCGCCAGGTCGTGGCTGGCGATCAGCACCGTGGTGCCGATGCGATGGAAGTCCTCGAACAGCGTCATGATGTCGGCGGAGAGCTGGGGATCGAGATTGCCGGTCGGCTCGTCGGCCAGCAGCAGGGCCGGCTTGTTGACCACCGCCCGGGCGATGCCGACCCGCTGCTGCTCGCCGCCGGAGAGCTCGATGGGCAGCGCCTTCTCGCGATGCAGAAGCCCCACCTTGTCCAGCGCCGCCCGGGTGCGGCGCGCCACGTCACGGGGCTCGGCCCCCTGGATCTGAAGGGGCAGCGCCACGTTGGCGAAGACGTCCCGGTCGAAGAGCAGCTGATGATCCTGGAAGACCACGCCGATCTGGCGCCGGTAGAAGGGCACCTGGCTCGAGTGCAGCGTCGCAATGTCGTGGCCGGCCACCCGCACCTTGCCGCGAGACGGGCGTTCCAGGCGCATGATCAGACGCAAGAGCGAGCTCTTGCCGGCCCCGGAGTGGCCGGTCAGGAAGACCATCTCGCCGCGCCGGACCCGGAAGTCGATATTGGCCAGGGCCTCGAAGCGCCCGCCGTAGCGCTTGCCGACGTGCTCGAAGGCGATCATGGCATCAGGCTCACTCGCCGCGGCCCTGATCGAAGAGCGCATCGACGAAGTCACGGCCGGCGAAGGGCCGCAGGTCATCGACGGTCTCACCGACGCCGATATAGCGGATCGGCGTGCCGAGCTGCTTGGCCAGGGCGAAGATGATGCCGCCCTTGGCGGTGCCGTCGAGCTTGGTCAGGGTGATGCCGGTGACCGGCACCGCCTCGTTGAAGGTGGCGGCCTGGGACAGGGCGTTCTGGCCGGTGCCGGCATCGAGCACCAGCATCACCTCATGGGGCGCGGCGGCGTCGAGCTTGCCCATCACCCGCTGCACCTTCTTGAGCTCCTCCATCAGGTGGCTCTTGTTGTGCAGGCGGCCGGCGGTGTCGGCGATCAGCACGTCGACGCCGCGCGCCTTGGCCGCGGAGAGGGCGTCATAGATCACCGAGGCGCTATCGGCGCCGGTGTGCTGGGCGATCACCGGCACCTCGTTGCGCTCGCCCCACACCTTCAGCTGCTCCACGGCGGCGGCGCGGAAGGTATCGCCGGCGGCCAGCATCACGCTGCGACCCTGGCCCTGGAAGCGCTTGGCCAGCTTGCCGATGGTGGTGGTCTTGCCGACGCCATTGACGCCGACCATCAGGATCACGAAGGGCCCCTGCCCCTTCTCCGGCAGTACCAGGTCCTTGGCCACCGGCTCGAGCAGCGCGGCGAGCTCCTCCTGCAGGGCCTCATAGAGGGCCTGAGGCTCCTTGAGTTCCTTGCGGGAGACCCGGGCGGTGAGCCGGTCGATGATCTCGGTGGTGGCCTCGATGCCCACGTCCGCCATCAGGAGCTGAGTCTCGAGATCCTCCATCAGCTCGTCGTCGATCTGCTTCTTGCCGAGGAACAGATCGGCCACGCCCTCGCTCAGGTTAGCGCGTGTCTTGCCCAGGCCTTCCTTGATGCGGGCGAACCAGCCCTTCTTCTTGCCCTTCTCCGGTTCGGCGGCTTTCTGAGGCTGTGCGGCTCTCTTGTCGTCGCGAGCGGCGGCACGCGGCGCAGGCTCGGGCTCGGGGGCAACATCTGCGGACGTTTTTGCCGGCGCCGGCATCGGCTCCGCGTCAGCCGCCGACTCGTCTCTCGGCTCGTCTTTCAGTGCAGGCGTCGGCTCGGGCGCCGGCTGTTGCGCACGCTCGACCTCGGCGTCGGCCTCGACGGCCGGGGCGGAAGCGACCGGCCGCTCGTCCACCTCGGGCTCGATGACGGTTTCCGGGGCCTGCTCGGCGACCGGCCCGTCGGTCGCGCCGTTTTGGTGCGCATTGATGGTCGCTTCAGCGGCCTCAGCAACCGGCTCGTCGGTCGCGTCGTCCGCAGCCGGGCGCTCATCGTGAGCACTGGCGGGCGCCTCGGCCACCGGGGGCTCCGAGGCGCGAGTCTCGACGGGGCGCTCGGCGGTAGCGGCGCTCGTCGATGACGCCTCATCGGCGGCGTCTTCTGTCGCGTCGGGGGTGATCGCCTGATCCGGCGCCTGGTCCTGCGGTGCCGGGTCCTGCTTCTTCTTGCGCTTGAAAAATCCGAACATGGGCGTGATCTGGTCTCGAGTGCGGAGAATCGGGCCATCGTACCATCGCCGACCATGACTGTGGACAAGGCCCCGGGTACAATTAGCCGACCATGAAACAACGTCGATCCTCTTCATCACGCCCCCGCCGCCAAGGCAAGGCCCAGGGCAGCCGCGCGAACGCCGGCCGCCGGAACGCCGGCCGCCTGAGAATCATCGGCGGCGACTATCGGCGCCGCATGCTTCCGGTGCTCGATCATCCCGGCCTGCGCCCGACGCCGGACCGGGTCCGCGAGACCCTGTTCAACTGGCTGTCCACCGCCACCCCCGGCGCCCGGGTGCTGGATCTCTACGCCGGGACCGGCGCGCTGGGCCTCGAAGCGTTGTCCCGCGGCGCTCGGGAGGCGCTGTTCATCGAGCAGAGCGCCCCGGTCGCCCGAGCGCTCGAGGCGAACATCGCCACCCTGGGGGCCAGCGGGCGCGTCATCACCGCCGCCGCCGAAGCCTTTCTCGACGGCGTGCCCGGCGGCGCCTCGGGTAACGGCAAGGCCCCCTTCGATCTGGTCTTTCTGGACCCGCCCTTCCGCCAGGGCCTGGCCGAGCAGAGCTGTCGCAGACTCGCCGACGGCGGCTTGCTGGCCCCAGGAGCCTTCGTCTACCTGGAGGTCGAGGCGACGCTTGATCCCGCGGTGCCGGAGGGCTGGCTACTGCACCGAGAAGTGCGGGCCGGCGACAGCACCGGACGGCTCTACCGTCTGCCCTAGACGACGCTTGCCGCGTCGCGCCACCCGTCGTACGCTGCGCCCTGACCACCACCCGTCTGCCAGTGAGGGCAGACCGTCATCAGGAGAACCAGGATGAGCATTGAACTCTTCAATCAGCTCGAGCAGCAGGTCAGCAATGCCGTCGACGCGATCGAAATGCTGAAGATGGAGGCCGAGGAGCTGCGTGAGGAGAACACCCGGCTCAAGCAGGAGCACGATGAGTGGGAACAGCGCCTGAACGGCCTGCTGAGCAAGTTCCAGGCCCTCGAGACCAGCAACAGCAGCGAAACCAGCGCCTGAACGGCGCTCCGCTGGATCGCCTTACTCGATGACCGACACGAAGACGCCGCCCATCGGGCGGCGTCTTCGTGTTGGCGACCACGGGCGTCATGGCGCCCCGGCCTGACACTGCAGGATGGCATCGCCTAGAGCGCGCACCCCATCAGCAGCGCATCCTCTCTCGGGCCCGATGCCTCTGAAGACGGATAGTAGCCCCGCCGCCGCCCCTCCTCGATGAAACCAAGCCCCCGATAGAGCGCCAGCGCCGGCGCATTGCTCGCACGCACCTCCAGCAGCAGCCGTTCGCTGCCCCAGGTCGTCGCCGTGGAGATCAGGGCCTCGAGCAGCGCCCGGGCCACGCCCCGGCGTCGCGCCGCAGGTGCCACGGTGATCGCCTGCAGCTCGGCCTCGAAGGGCAGGCGGGCCAGCACGGCATAACCGATCAGCGCGCCCCCCTCGTCCAGCAGGCCGACGACTTCATGATCCTCTGCGACGAGCGCCTCGGCGAGCTGACGCTCGGACCAGGGATTCGACTGACCGGCCTGCTCCACCGCCACCACGGCGCCCTGCCAGGCGGGCGTCAGCACGATCACCTCATCCGCCCTCGCCGCACTGGCCATGCTCATGGAACGGCATCCTCATCACGTCTGGCCGTCTGACCCGCCGCCACCTCCGCCTGAGTCTCTTGCCAGGCCTCGCCCCAGGCGCGCAGCGTCGGCCACAGGGCCCGCTTCGCCTCGGCGCCGGCGGCCAGTGCCTCCAGCGACGGCCCCTGCCAGGCGGGCAGCTCGAGCAGGGGGCAATAGTCGGCCTCGAGGCCCAGCACCCGGGACAGGGTGTCATCCTCACCGAACACCAGCAGCCGCTCGGGCCGCCAGCCCTGACGACGCCGTCCCTCGAGGAAGGCCCGCAGGCCGTCCCGGGCCTCCTCCAGGGGAGCGGCGACCGGCAGCTCGTCCATCATCGGCCAGCGAAAGTGCTGGAACGCCGGCATCTCGGCGGGCCGGATGCCGGCGGCACGCAGCAGGTTCGCCAGGAGGCGCCGAGGCATGGCCTCCGGCGGCGCCTCGGCGGGCAGCACCAGCAACCAGCGCCCCTCGAGGGCGGCGATCTGCAACGAGAAGCGCAGCGCTTCGCCGGGCGTCGACTCGGCCGCCTCCTCGACGGGAGCGTCCGGGGCCGCATGCCGCTTGGGGCCGGCTGGTGCCTCGTCATGCGCCGACGACGCCGGCGAAGCGTCCGGAGACGCCACGGGCGTATCGCCGGCCAGCAGCGCCCGCGCCCTGCCGGCGCCCCTGGCGGCGGGGGCCTCCTCGCCTCTGGCCCCATCCCGAGACGCCACAGACGCATCCTTGCCCTGCTGCGAAGGGGTAGACCTCGGGGCGGAGGCATCGTCGATCAACGCCTGCAGCCGCGCGGCATGGGGCTGCGGCGCCGGCGCCGCCGGCGCCTCCCAATCGCAGGCCTCGGTGGGGGCGGCATTGGGCAGGCGGTAGCGCCCGACCCAGGCGGTCAGACCCATCGCCTCGAGATACTGCAGGCGCTGCGGTTCGTTCACGAGCGGCCGCCACCCCGGCAGTTGGGGGAATCGGGACGCGCCTCGCCGCGGCTCTGCCACTCCTCGGCGGTGTAGAGGTGCAGCGCCAGGGCATGCACCGGCCCTGCCAGCTCGTCGGCCAGCAGCGCATAGATCATCTGATGACGCTTGACCGGCATCAGGCCGGCGAAGCGGTCGGACACCAGGGTGACCTTGAAATGGGTCTCGGAGTTGGCCGGCACATGGTGCATGTGGCTCTCGTTCTCGACCGTCAGATGGACCGGCTCGAGGGTCTTAAGCGTGTCTTCGATGCGCGCCTGAACGCTCATGACGGGGCCTCGCACTGATGGATGGGAAGAATGATGAAGGGTTCGATGTCCGCTGCGATAAACGCACCGTCATTGTACCCGCCTAATCGGAGCTCGGCGATGCGACCTGAGGCGAGGCCATCGTCAGCGGGATGCGGCGCAGGCTGACCGCCAGCGACAGGCCGCAGGCTAGGCAGGCGATCCACAGCGAGGCCTGGACGTCTCCGCCCCGGGACGCCAGGCAGAGCCCGACCAGCGCCACCCCCAGCGACTGGCCGATGGTGCGGGTGGTGCCCATCATGCCCGAGGCATTGGCGCTGTAATCATGACTGACGTTGAGCATCACCTCGCGATTGTTCGGCGCCTGAAAGAGCCCGAAGCCGAGCCCGCACAGGGCCATGCGCCACAGGCTGTCGGCAAGGCTCGCCTCGGCCGGCAGCAGCGCCAGACAGGCGAGCCCGACCAGCAGGACGGCGAGCCCCAGGGTCGAGAGCACGGCGGGATTGACGCGATCGGCGAGGCGCCCGGCCAGCGGCGCGGCCAGCATGATGGTCAGCGGCCAGGGCGTGAACAGCCAGGCGGTCTCCAGCGGCGAATAGCCCATCTGCTGCTGGTAGAGAAACGACAGGGCGACGAAGGCCAGGCCCTGGGCGACGAAGGTCAGCCCAGAGACCGTGAGCGCCAGCGAGAAGCGCGGCGCCGCGAACATGGTAAGGGGCAGGAGCGGATAGCGCGCTCTACGCTGGCGGCGCAGGAAGAGCCCACCGGCCACCAGACTCACCGCCAGGCAGCTTGTCACACGAGGCCAGCCGGCGCCGTGGCCGAGGCCATCCATGGCCAGAAAGGCACTGGCCAGGGTGGCCGCCGAGAGCCCCGCGCCCAAGGCATCGAAGCCGCCCGCGCGGCGCGGCTCCGCCGGCAGGGCCCGCCAGGCAAGCCCGAAGGCGAGACATCCCAGCGGCACGTTGAGGGCGAACAGCCAGGGCCAGTCGGCCACGGCCAGCACCAGGCCGCCAAGCGTCGGGCCCGAGGCATAGCCGCCGGCCACCACCAGGGCGCTGAGCCCCATGGCACTGCCCAGCAGTCGCGAGGGAAAGATCAGCCGATACAGCGAGGGGCCGATCGACAGGGTCGCCGCGGCCCCCAGCCCCTGCAAGGCCCGGCAGGCCAGCAGCATCTCGAAGGAGGTGGAGAGCCCGGCCCCCAGGGCGGCCAGGGTGAAGAGGGAAAGCCCCGCCAAATAGAGCCGGCGACGACTGACGATCTCGCTGAGCGCCGCGCACAGCAGCAGACTCGCCGCGCACACCACCTGGAAGAGGCTGATCACCCACACCGAGCGCGAGGCATCGATGCCCAGATCACGACCGATCGACGGCAGGGCGATGTTGATCATGGTGGCATCGATCACCGCCATGCTGGTGCCGGTGACCAACGCCAGCACCGCCAGGCGTCGCTCGCGGCCAGGCAGGCCGTCGTCTTCGGGGCGGGTCTCGAACAGTCGCTTCATGAGCCTTCGTCGCACGAAATGGGTGATGGGTGACGGATGAGGCACCGCTGCCACGGTACCCAACGAAAAAAACCGGCCGCGGCCGGTTTTTTCAGAGACAGGACGAGGCGCAGAGCCCCGTCGGCAGAACCGGTCGGCTAGTCCTGCTCGTGCTCGGCGATCAGCTCGTCGTCGATCTCACCGACCTCCAGCGGCGCCTCGTCATCGAGGTCGACCGCCAGGTAGCTGTGCTCCACGTGCACGAAGCGCTGGAACAGCGCCCAGTCGAGGGTCTCGGGCCACTGGCGGCGATCCTCTTCCCAGGCCTCGAGCTCGGACTCCAGGATCTCCAGATAGCGTTCGCGCACGAAGCCCTCGAGGGCCTCCGGTGAGTCCATCTCGGGAATCAGGTAGACGGTGTTCTCGCGATCGACATCCGCAAGGGTCAGGTCATCGTCGCCCACCGTGGGTTCCAGGGAGTTGATCCAGTCCACGAACAGCTGGGTCGGCTTGACGCTCAGAGCGGAGCGGTTGAGCAGTTTCATTGGACTCTCCTCGACAGGCATGCCACGACGGCTAAAACGACGACCATTATGGGTGCTGAAACCGTACGTTACCAACACTTCCCGGCGTGCTCGACGAATCCGGGCAGCCAAGGCAGGCCAACCCGTTCTCCCGATGCCTCCGGGCGCCCGGGACGGCACCGGAGCGAACCTCTTTTTTCAGGGAGAAAAAAAGGAGCGCCCAGGGAAGGGTTCACCGCGTGTTCGCGGTGGTGCCTTCCCCGGGCGTCGCGAGGCCTGTCGCTCAATCCACCTCGGGGCGCATCGCCGGGAACAGCAATACGTCGCGGATCGAGGGGCTGTCGGTGAACAGCATCACCAGCCGGTCGATGCCGATGCCCTCGCCGGCGGTCGGCGGCAGGCCGTACTCGAGCGCGCGGACATAGTCGGCATCGTAGTACATGGCCTCGAGATCCCCGGCCTCCTTCTCGGCGACCTGCGCCTTGAAGCGCTCGGCCTGGTCCTCGGCATCGTTGAGCTCCGAGAAGCCGTTGGCGATCTCGCGCCCGCCAATGAAGAACTCGAAGCGATCGGTGACGAAGGGATCCTCGTCATTGCGACGCGCCAGCGGGCTGACCTCGGCCGGGTAGGCGGTGATGAAGGTCGGCTGCTCGAGCTTCTCCTCGGCGACTTCCTCGAAGATCTCGGTATGCAGCTTGCCGAGTCCCCAGCCTTCCTTGACCTCGATGCCCAGCCGCTTGGCCAGCACCCGGGCGGCCTCGAGGCTATCGAGGTCGGCAGCCTGGATGCCATCGCCGTGCTCGAGGATGGCCTGGCGCATGGTCAGGCGGCGGAACGGCTTGTCGAGTTCGAAGGTGGTGCCCTGGTACTCGAGCGTGGTGGTGCCGAGCACATCCTGGGCGGCGCCCCGGATCATCTCCTCGGTGATGTCGAGCAGGTCGAGGTAGTCCGCATAGGCCCAGTAGAACTCGAGCATGGTGAACTCGGGGTTGTGCCGCGTCGACAGCCCCTCGTTACGGAAGTTGCGGTTGATCTCGAAGACGCGCTCGAAGCCGCCGACCACCAGGCGCTTCAGGTAAAGCTCCGGCGCGATGCGCAGGAACATGTCGATATCCAGCGCATTATGGTGCGTCTTGAAGGGCCGCGCGGTGGCGCCGCCGGGGATCGCCTGCAGCATCGGCGTCTCGACTTCCATGAAGCCACGCGTCTCGAAGAAGCGACGGATCGAGGCGATCACGCCGGCCCGCACCTCGAAGGTACGCCGCGAGTCCTGATTCATGATCAGGTCGACATAGCGCTGGCGATAGCGGGCTTCCTGGTCGGTGAGACCGTGGAACTTGTCGGGCAGCGGGCGCAGGCTCTTGGTCAGCAGCGTGGCCTCGCGCATCATCACGTACAGATCGCCCTTGCCGGACTTATGCACCGGGCCACGACCGGCGACGATGTCGCCGATATCCCAGCTCTTGATGTCCTCGAGCACCTCGGCGGGCAGGCCCTTCTTGTCGACGTAGAGCTGGATCTGGCCGGAGGAATCCTGGATGACGATGAAGGGACCACGCTTGCGCATGATGCGCCCGGCAACGGCCGCCTGACGGTCCAGCGACTCGAGCTCGGCCTTGTCCTTGTCGCCGAGTTCGGCGTCGAGCTCGGCAGCCAGGCTGTCGCGACGGAAGTCGTTGGGGAAGGCGCTCGCGCCGGTGCGCTGGGCAAGCTCGCGACGCTCGGCCAGCTTGGCACGGCGCTCGGCGATCAGGTGATTCTCATCGGGCGAAGTGGGATCTTGATGGGCCATTACGCTACCTGAAATGTGATGGGCGACGGGGGTGATGCACGGGCGGCGTGGCGCCGCCCGCGTCGATCACAGCCCCTGCTTGAGACTGGCTTCGATGAACTGATCCAGGTCCCCGTCGAGGACCTTGTCGCAGCTGCTGGACTGCACGCCGGTGCGCAGGTCCTTGATCCGCTGGTCGTCGAGCACGTAGGACCGGATCTGGCTGCCCCAGCCGATATCGGCCTTGGCTTCCTCGGCCTGCTGCTTGGCGGCGTTGCGCTCCTGCATCTCGCGCTCGTAGAGCCGGGCCTTCAGCATCTTCATGGCCTGGTCACGGTTGGCGTGCTGGCTGCGCTGGTTCTGGCAGGCCACCACGATGCCGGTCGGCTCGTGGGTGATCCGCACCGCCGAATCGGTGGTGTTGACGTGCTGACCACCGGCGCCGCTGGAGCGATAGGTGTCGGTGCGCAGGTCCGAGGGATTGATGTCGACCTCGAAGCTGTCATCGATCTCCGGGGACACGAACACCGAGGCAAAGGAGGTGTGGCGACGGCCGCCGGAGTCGAAGGGACTCTTGCGTACCAGGCGGTGCACGCCTGTCTCGGTACGCAGCCAGCCGAAGGCGTGATCGCCCTGGACGTGGATCGTCGCCGACTTGATGCCCGCCACGTCCCCCGCCGAGGCCTCGATGATCTCGACCTTGAAGCCGTGATGCTCGGCCCAACGCAGGTACATGCGCAGCAGGATGTTGCCCCAGTCCTGGGCCTCGGTGCCGCCGGAGCCGGCCTGGATATCGAGGTAGGCGTTGTTCTCGTCCATCTCGCCGGAGAACATGCGCCGGAACTCGAGCTTGGCGAGGCTCTCCTGCAAGCCGTCGAGCTCGCGGCTGACCTCGTCGACGGTATCCTGATCCTCTTCCATCTCGGCCAGCTCGAGCAGGTCGCCGTTATCGGCCAGACCCTGTTCGAGGGTCTCGATGGTCTCGACGACGGTCTCCAGCGAGGCCCGTTCCTTCCCGAGCTTCTGGGCATAGTCCGGATCGCTCCAGACGTTGGGGTCCTCGAGCTCGCGGGTCACTTCCTCTAGCCGGTCTTTCTTCTCGGCATAGTCAAAGATACCCCCTCAGGACGTCTGTCCGTTCGGACAGGTCCTTGATCAGGGTATGAATCGGGTTGGTCTCTAGCATGGTCGCTGCCTGAGTTTTCTCGCGAGTGATGGTCCCGAGGCGTCAGAATGCCCCGGGCGAAAAAGCGCTCCATTGTAGCGAACCCCACGGCACCCGGCCATCCCGCACGATCCGCGTCACGGCGGGGGTATCGAATTCATCGATGCGGCTATGCGCAATTTCGAATAGACCATCGGCGACGGGTTGGACATGGTGACGGCAGGGCCGGTTGGCCCCACCTCACAACAACAAGTCAAGGAGTGACTCATGCTCAAGCCACGCTTCGCCGTCGGCCCCCTGCTGCTCGCCACAGGCCTTGCCACCTCGCCCCTCCAGGCCGATACCCTGCGCCTCGCCATCATGGGCGAGCCGGCCTCCCTGGATCCCCACAAGATCAGCGGCACCTGGGAAAATGACGTGGTCGGCGATCTCTTCGAGGGCCTGATCACCGAGGCCGCCGACGGCGAGCGAATTCCCGGTGTGGCGACCTCCTGGGAGGTCGCCGAGGACGGCACCACCTACACCTTTGAACTGCGCGAGGACGCCAGGTGGTCCGACGGTACCCCGGTGACCGCCGAGGACTTCGTCTTCGCCTTCCGCCGCATTCTCGACCCGGCCACCGCCGCCAGCTATGCCTATCTGCTCTATCCGGTGAAGAACGCCGAGGCCGTCTACGATGGCGCCGCCAAGCCCAGCACCCTGGGGATCGAGGCCCTGGACGCGCACACCCTCGAGATCACGCTTGAGCGCTCCACCCCCTACTTCCTCGACCAGCTGGCTCACTACACCGCCTACCCGCTCCCCAAGCACGTGGTGGAAGAATACGGTGACGACTGGTCAAAGCCCGAGCACATGGTCTCCAACGGGGCCTTCGCCCTGGAGGACTGGCAGTCACAGACGCGCATCGAGGCCACCCGCAACCCGCACTTCCACGATGCCGACAACGTGGCACTGGACGAGGTGGTGTACTTCCCCATCGAGGAGCGCAACACCGCGCTGAACCGCTTCCGTGCAGGCGAGATCGACATCGCCCGGGAGTTCCCCACCCAGCAGTACGACTGGCTCAAGGAGCACCTGCCACAGGCCGTGCGGGTGGCGCCCTATCTCGGCATCTACTATTACGTGCTCAATACCCGTGACGGCCACGCCACGGCCGATCCGCGGGTACGCGAGGCACTGAGCCTTTCCGTGCGTCGCGAGGTGATCACCGACCAGATCCTCGGGACCGGCGAAGAGCCCGCCTATAGCTTCGTGCCACCGGACGTGGCCCACTACGACGGCCCCGAGCTCGACTTCGCCGAGCTCTCGCAGGAGGAGCGCCTGGCCCGCGCCCGCGAGCTGATGCAGGACGCCGGCTACGGCCCCGACAACCCGCTGGCCCTGCAGCTTCGCTACAACACCAGCGAGGACCACCGCAAGGTCGCCATCGCCCTGGCCGCGATGTGGAAGCCGCTGGGCGTCGAGGTGGAGCTCTACAACTCAGAGGTGGCGGTGCACTACGCCGACATTCGTCAGG